>NZ_CP025583.1:1331388-1653611 GCF_002865605.1 Paracoccus jeotgali | reverse complement strand
ATATCGGCGACCTGATCCAGAAGACCGAGGCCGAGATGCTGCGGACCCCGAACTTTGGCCGCAAGTCCCTGAACGAGATCAAGGAAGTGCTGTCGGGCATGGGCCTGCATCTGGGCATGGACGTGGTCGACTGGCCGCCGGAGAACATCGAGGATCTGGCCAAGCGTTTCGACGACCAGTTCTAAGAGATCGGCGGGGGCCCGGACGGTCCCCGCTGCACGACCGGGCGCAACGCGCCCCAAGGAGAGTGGCCCGCCACGCATGGGTCACCGGACAAAGTAAAAACGCTATAGGAGATGACAATGCGTCACGCCCGCGGCTATCGCCGCCTGAACCGTACCCACGAACACCGCAAGGCGCTGTTCGCTAACATGGCCGGCTCGCTGATCGAGCACGAGCAGATCAAGACGACCCTGCCCAAGGCCAAGGAACTGCGTCCGATCGTTGAAAAGCTGATCACGCTGGCCAAGCGCGGCGATCTGCACGCCCGCCGCCAGGCGCATTCGCAGCTGAAGCAGGACCACCACACCGCCAAGCTGTTCGACGTGCTGGGCAAGCGTTACAAGGACCGTCAGGGCGGCTATGTCCGCGTGCTGAAGGCCGGTTTCCGCTATGGCGACATGGCGCCGATGGCGATCATCGAACTGGTCGACCGCGACATCTCGGCCAAAGGTTCGGCCGACCGCGCCCGGCTGGAAGCCGAAGAGGCTGCCGAGGACTGATTCGTCCCCGCCGGTCGTCCACGACCGCACAGATTCGCCCCGCAGCCCTTGGGTTGCGGGGTTTTTGCTTCCACGGCGGTGATTCGCCGATGGCCAGAATCGCCGGGGCGGCCGGAAAACCGGCGAAATCATGCGCAAAGCGCGGCCAAAGCCGCAAAATTAACCATTTGTTGACTTGATTTCGGGCAACACAACTACATCTTGTGATTGCAGCGCGATATTTTGCTTCCCTTGTCGCACGAAACGCGTAAGGGTGAACCTACCCAAATAGATACATATTGACTAAAAAGACAGATGGCAGCACGCGCAGAGATCAAAGTCGTCATTGACAAGCTTAACCCGCTTGCCCCGACCGGCTATTTCATCGGGCTACATATCCGCTTTGCGGTGCCCATCATGCAGTTCCAGACCTACAGCACGGAATGGAGCGACCATTACTCGGCCAGGGCGTATGCGCTGCGCGACCCGATGATCGCCTGGGGGTTCTCGACCACCGGTGCGGTGCGTTGGTCGGCGGTGCCGGTGCCTGACCCCTTCGACATTCTGGGCGACGCGGCGCGTCACGGAATGAAATACGGCGTCGCAGTTTCGGTTGGCGAGATCAGCTCGCGCACCATTGCCGGACTGACCCGCGGCGACCGTGAGTACACCGATTCCGAGATCGAGACGATCTCGAAACTGATCCGTCAGCTCCATGAGATCACGGAGCCGCCGGAGAGCCTGACAAAGGCTCAGATCGAGGCCCTTCGGTGTATTGCGGAGGGTGACCGTCATGCGGCAGCGGCTGCCAAACTTGGCATCACGGAAAGCGCATTCAAGGCACGGCTTATTTCAGCCCGTGAACGGCTGATGGCCAGAACCACAGCCGAAGCGCTTCAGCGGGCCAAGGAATACCGTCTGCTGTAGGGCACACCCGCATTCCGTCAACCTGGGGCCTGCCCTTCATCCCAGGAGCTAGACCAATGCAGACGACCACAATTTCCTTCACCAACATGCACACGCATGGGGAGCTTTTCGCCAATGTTCTGCGCGCCCGGCGGCAGAGCTTTATCGTCCAGAACAACTGGGACCTGCCGCAGGCCGAAGGCATGGAGTTCGACCAGTATGACACACCCGCCTCGCGTTGGGTAGCGGTTCATGAGCGCGGCGAGGTGCTGGCCGGGATACGACTGACCCCGACCACCGCGCGCTGCGGGATCTATTCCTACATGATCCGCGACGCGCAGCGGGGCATCCTTGGCGGGTCGATCCCCAAGCATCTGCTGTTCGACGAGGCGCCGGTCGATGAACATGTCTGGGAATCCAGCCGCGTGTTCGTCAGCCATGCCGTGCCCATGGGCGTGCGCCGCAAGGTCCACGCCGAGCTGATCGCCGGGCTGAACCAGGCCGCGCGCGAGCTGGGGGCGACGCGCCACCTGGGCCTGATCAACGCCAACTGGCCGCGCTGGTATCGCCGCTGCGGCATGGAGGGCGAAGCCATGGGTCCGGTCCTGAACTTCGACGATGGCGAGTTTCAGGTGGTTGCGACCAATCTGGTGCAAAAGCTGCACTGACCGGCCTGCCGGGCGAGCGGATTTGTTGTGGCGGCCCTTTCGCCGCCCCGGCTTGCAGCCTATCTTCGCCCGGTATGGCTGATCTGTTCGATACCTCTCCGGGGCCTGACCCCGGCGCCGCCGCGCGGACCACCCGCGCGGCGCCTTTGGCCGACCGCTTGCGGCCGGCGACCCTGTCGCAGGTGATCGGGCAGGGCCGCGTGCTGGAGCGGGACGGGCCGCTGGGGGCGATGCTGTCCTCGGGCAGCCTGTCCTCGCTGATCCTTTGGGGGCCGCCGGGGGTCGGCAAGACCACCATCGCAAGGCTGCTGGCGGCAGAGACCGACCTGCATTTCGTCCAGATCAGCGCGATCTTTTCCGGCGTGCCCGAACTGCGCAAGGTGTTCGAGGCCGCGCGCCTGCGCCGTCAGCAGGGCGGCGGCACGCTGCTGTTCGTGGACGAGATCCACCGCTTCAACCGCGCGCAGCAGGACAGCTTTCTGCCCCATATGGAAGACGGCACCATCCTGCTGGTCGGCGCGACCACCGAAAACCCCAGTTTCGAGCTGAACGCCGCGCTGCTGTCGCGCGCGCAGGTCATCGTGCTGAAGCGGCTGGAACTGGCCGATCTGGAACTGCTGGCGCAACGGGCGGAGCGTGAACTGGGCCGCCCGCTGCCGCTTGACGGCCCCGCGCGCGACGCGCTGCTGGAGATGGCCGATGGCGACGGCCGCGCCGCGCTGAACCTGATCGAGCAGGTGGTGGCGTGGAAGGTCGATGGCCGGCTGTCCAAGGCGCAGCTGTCGCAGCGCCTGATGCGGCGCGCGGCGGTCTATGACAAATCCGGGGACGAGCATTTCAACCTGATCTCGGCGCTGCACAAATCGGTGCGCGGCTCGGACCCCGACGCGGCGCTGTATTGGCTGGCGCGGATGCTGGAGGGGGGCGAGGACCCGCGCTATATCGCGCGCCGGGTGACGCGCATGGCGATCGAGGATATTGGTCTCGCCGACCCGGCGGCGCAGCGCCACTGTCTTGACGCCTGGGCGCTGTATGAACGGCTCGGCTCGCCCGAGGGCGAGCTGGCGCTGGCGCAGGCGGTCATCTATCTGGCGCTCGCACCCAAATCCAACGCCGGCTACAGCGCCTACAAGGCCGCGCGGGCCGAGGCGCGGCGCACCGGCAGCCTGATGCCGCCCGCCCATATCCTGAACGCGCCGACCAAGCTGATGAAAGAGCAGGGTTACGGCGCGGGCTATGATTACGACCACGACGCCGAGGACGGCTTCAGCGGTCAGAACTATTTCCCCGACGGCATGAAACGCCCGGTCCTCTATACCCCGGTCGAGCGTGGGTTCGAGCGCGAGTTGAAGCGCCGGCTGGACTGGTTCGTCAGCCAGCGGGCAAGGCGCGGCGGTTGACTTTGCCCGCGCCCGGACACATGGGGGACGGATGATGAACCCCGTGCTTCAGATCGCCCTTGGCGGGGCCGCCGGTGCCGTGCTGCGCCACGGCGTCGGCCGCGCGCTGCCCCTGCAGGGGGCGGGTTTTCCGCTGGCCACGCTGCTGGTCAATGTCAGCGGCAGCCTTGTCATGGGCCTGCTCGCCGCGCTGATGGCGCTGCGCTGGAACAACCAGCTCGCACCGCTGCTGATGACCGGGTTGCTGGGCGGGTTCACCACGTTTTCGGCCTTTTCGCTGGACACGCTGACCCTGTGGGAACGTGGGCAGCCGGTCGCGGCAAGCATCTATGTGGCGGGGTCGGTGCTGCTGTCGCTGGCGGCGGTGATCGCCGGTCTGGCCATCGGAAGAGGGATTTGGGCATGAGCGCGGTGCAGACCGTTCGCGTGGGCGCGGATGACGGCGATCAGCGCCTCGACCGCTGGCTGAAAAGGAAATTTCCGCAGCTTTCGCAAGGCACTGTCGAAAAGATGTGCCGCACCGGGCAGCTGCGCGTCGACGGCGGCCGGGTGCGCGCCAATACCCGGATCGAGGCCGGGCAAGAGGTCCGCATCCCGCCCTTGCCCGACGCGCCGCCGCCAGTGGCCCTGTCCGGCCCCCGGATCGCAGAGTCGGATGCCGAGATGATCCAGCAGGCGGTGATCTGGAAGGACCAGCACATCATCGCCCTCAACAAGCCGCCGGGGCTGCCCTCGCAGGGCGGCTCGGGGCAGGGGGACCGGCATGTCGACGGGCTGTCGGCGGCGCTGTGCTTTGGCTACAAGGACAAGCCCAAGCTGGTCCATCGCCTGGACAAGGACACCTCGGGTCTGCTGCTGCTGGCGCGGACCGACCGCGTGGCGCGGGCGCTGTCCGAATCCTTCCGCGCCCGCACCACCCGCAAGATCTATTGGGCCGCCGTCGCGGGCGTGCCGCAGCCGCGCATGGGCACGATCCGCTATGGCCTGGTCAAGGCCCCCGGTCACGGCCGCGGTGGTGAGGGCGAAAAGATGATCGCCGTCCACCCCCGCGACATCGACCGGACCGAGGGCGCCAAGCGCGCGACCACCGATTACGCCGTGCTCGACAATCTCGCGCAGCGGGTCAGCTGGTGCGCGCTGGTGCCGATCACCGGGCGCACCCACCAGCTGCGCGCGCATATGGCCGAGCTGGGGCATCCCATCATCGGCGACGGGAAATATGGCGGCTCGGGGCAGGAAAATCTGGGCGATGGCTGGGGCGCGCAGCTGGGCGGCGAGATCAGCCGCAAGCTGCATCTGCACGCCCGCAGCCTGTCCTTCCTCCACCCGATCACCAAGCAGCCGATCACCCTGACCGCGCCCTTGCCCGATCACATGAAGCGGACCTGGAAGACGCTCGGCTGGATCGAGAACGACGTGCCCGCCGACCCGTTCGAGGATGCTTCGTGAAGTTGGTCGTCTTCGATGTCGATGGGACGCTGGTGGACAGTCAGGCGCTGATCCTGTCGGCGATGCAGGCGGGGCTGGCCGCCGCCGATCTGCCGCCCCTGCCGGACCGTCAGGTGCTCTCCATCGTCGGGCTGTCGCTGCCGGTCGCGGTCAGCACGCTTGTGCCCGACGCCGCGCCGCGCGCGCAGGGGCAGGTGGTCGAAGGATATCGCCGCGCCTACATGTCCCGCCGCCTGTCGGACGAGGCGCCGCTTTATCCCGGCGCGCGCGACTGTCTGGATGCGCTGGCGGGGCGCGACGATGTGCTGCTGGCGGTGGCCACCGGCAAATCGCGGCGCGGGCTGGACGCGATCCTGGACCATCACGGGCTGGCGCGGCATTTCGTGGCGCTGGAAACTGCGGACGGCAACCCGTCGAAACCGCATCCGGCGATGCTGCTGGCGGCCTGCGAGACCGCCGGGGTCGATCCGGCCCGCGCGGCGATGATCGGCGACACGGTGTTCGACATGCAGATGGCGCGTTCCGCCGGGGTGGCCGGGCTGGGCGTGTCCTGGGGCTATCACGACAGCGCCGCGCTGCAAGCCGAAGGGGTCGAGGTCGCCAGCGATTTTCCGGCGCTGATGGCGATGATCGAAAGGTGGGGCGCATGACCGAATGGAAGGCCCGGCGGTTCTGGACAAAGGCCACGGTCGCGCCCTGCGACGGCGGCTGGCAGGTGTTGCTGGACGGGCGCCCGGTCCTGACGCCGGGCAAGCAGCCCCTGCGTCTGCCCTCGCATCCGCTGGCCGAGGCGGTCGCGGCCGAGTGGGACGCCCAAGGCGAGGTGATTGCGCCGCTGTCGATGCCGCTGACCCGCGCCGCCAATTCCGCCATCGAAAAGGTCGCGCCGCAATTCGACGCCGTGGCCGACATACTGGCCAGCTATGGCGCGACCGATCTGCTCTGCTATCGCGCGACCGCCCCGGCGGAACTGGTGCAGGCGCAGGCGCAGGCCTGGGACCCGCTGATCGACTGGGCGCAGGACCGTTACGGGATCGAACTGACCGTGACCCAAGGGGTGATGCCGGTGACGCAGCCCGCGCCGACGCTGGCGGCGCTGCGGGCGCGGCTGGACCCGCTGACGCCGTTCCAGTTGACCGGGCTGCATGATCTGGTGACGCTGCCCGGCTCGCTGATCCTCGGCCTCGCGGTCTATGAGGGCCGACTGGACGCCGAACAGGCGCATGGGCTGGCGCGGGTGGACGAGGATTACCAGGCCTCGGTCTGGGGGGCCGATGCCGAGGCTGCGAGCGCGGCCGCCGGTCGCCTGCAGGCCATGCGCGACGCCGAACGCCTGCTGCAGTTGCTGCGGGACTGATCGGCGCAACCCCCGGCCCCTTCGCCGACCGACTGCTGCCGCGCACAATCGCCTTACTGGCCGACGCCATGCTTGACGCGTTGGCGGTGATCGTCACAATATCGCCAAGCGGGCTGGTCAAGGTCCGGCGATAACAGGCGGCGCCGACCGCCCAACGGGAAGGGAAATTCATGAGGAAATCCGTCTTTTTCAGCGTCGCCGCCGCGACGGCGCTGGTCGCCGGCGCGAGTGTCGCAGCCGAAGGTGACACGCTGGCGCAGGTGAAAAGCCGGGGCGAGCTTTTGTGCGGGGTCAATACCGGGCTGGTGGGCTTTGCCTCGCCCGACGCGAACGGCAACTGGACCGGCTTTGACGTCGCATTCTGCAAAGCACTGGGCGCAGCCGTGCTGGGCGATTCCTCGAAGGTGAAATTCGTGCCGCTGACCGGGCAGACGCGCTTTACCGGCCTGTCCTCGGGCGAGGTCGATGTGCTGTCCCGCAACTCGACCTGGACCTTTTCTCGCGACACCGACCTTAAGCTCGATTTCGCGGGGGTCAATTACTATGACGGGCAGGGCTTCCTGGTGCCGAAATCGCTGGGCGTCAGCTCGGCCAAGGAGCTGGACGGCGCGACCATCTGCATCCAGACCGGGACCACGACGGAACTGAACCTGGCCGATTACTTCAAGGCCAACAACATGGAATACCGCCCGGTCAATATCGACAGCAATGCCGAGGGCGAGCAGCAATACATGGCCGGCGCCTGCGACAGCTATACGACCGACGCCTCGGGGTTGGCCGCGACCCGCGCGGCCTTTGCCAACCCGGATCAGCACGTCATCCTGCCCGAGATCATCTCGAAAGAGCCGCTGGGTCCGATCGTGCGCCACGGCGACAACAACTGGGGCGATATCGTGCGCTGGACGCTGTTCGCGCTGATCGCGGCCGAGGAATACGGCGTCACCTCGGCCAACATCGAGGAACTGGCGAAATCCTCGCAGAACCCCGAAGTGCAGCGCCTGCTGGGCACCACCGACGATCTGGGCGCGATGATCGGGCTGGACAAGGAATGGGCCAAGCGTGCCATCGCGGCCTCGGGCAATTACGGCGAGATCTTCGCCGCCACCATCGGCGAGCAGACCCCCATCGGCCTGCCGCGCGGGCTGAATGCGCAGTGGACGCAGGGCGGTCTGCTGTATGCGATGCCCTTCCGCTGATCGCGGCCGGGAACACGGGCGTGACGCGCGGGGCTGCCTGCGCGTCCGCCACGCCTGACCAGACAGGAGCGTCCGCGTCCGCCGCCACGGAGAGACAGCGATGACAGACAGCCTTCCGGCTGCCCCGCCCGCGCCGCCCTTTCGCCCCGGCATGCTGATCTATGACCGCCGTTACCGGTCGCTTACCTTTCAGGTCATCGTCTTCATTCTGGTCATGTCGCTGGCCTGGTGGCTGATCGGAAACACGGTCGAGAACCTGTCGCGGCTGGGCAAGGACATCGATTTCGGGTTCCTGTTCAACCGCGCGGGCTATGACATCCCGCAACAGCTTATCCCCTATGACAGCGACGACACCCATCTGCGGGCGGCGGTCGTCGGGCTGCTGAACACGCTGCTGGTCTCGGCCCTTGGCTGTATCGCGGCGACGCTGCTGGGGATCACGGCCGGCGTGCTGCGCCTGTCGCGCAACTGGCTGTTCGCGCGGCTGATGACGATCTATGTCGAGACCTTCCGCAACATCCCGCTGCTGCTGTGGATCCTGATCATCTATGCAGTATTCACCGAGATCACGCCCGCGCCCCGCGCCTATCAGGGCGAGGACGGGCGCCAGCTGATCCTGGGTCTGGTCGCGCCGACCAACCGCTATACCGCGATCCCCGCCATCGTGGCCGAACACTCGCCCGGCGTGCTGGAACTGGGGCGCATCCATATTCCGTGGCTCGCCATCATGTTCATCGGGCTGCTGGTCGCGGCGGTGGTGATCCGCTCTGCCATCAACAGTCGCGCCCGGCGGATACAGGGCCGGACCGGGCGCAGGCCGGTCACATGGTGGATCAATCTGGCGCTGTTCGCGGTGCCGCCGGTGGTGCTGTGGCAGGTCTTTGGCCTGCATCTGGAACTGCCGGCGCTGGCGGGATTCAACTTCAAGGGCGGGATCAGCGTCGACAACTCGCTGGTGGTGCTGTGGCTGGCGCTGACGCTGTATACCGGCGCCTTCATCGCGGAAATCGTGCGGGCGGGCATCCTCGCCGTGTCGCGCGGCCAGACCGAGGCGGCCTACTCGCTGGGGCTGGGGCCGCGCCAGACGATGAATCTGGTGATCCTGCCGCAGGCGCTGCGGGTGATCGTGCCGCCGCTGATCTCGCAATATCTGAACCTGACCAAGAACTCGTCACTGGCGATCGCGGTCGGTTACATGGATCTGCGCGGCACGCTGGGCGGCACGACGGTCAACCAGACCGGGCGAGAGCTGGAGGGCATCCTGCTGATGATGCTGGTCTATCTGGCGATCAGCCTGATCATCTCGGGGGTGATGAACCTCTATAACCGCCGCGTCACCCTGAAGGAGCGCTGAGCGATGAGCGAGATCCACGCCGAGACCGTGCCCTTTGTCCGCGACACCATGCTGCCGCCGCAACCGCCGCCGCCGGGTGGGCAGGGCGCGGTCGGCTGGCTGCGGCAGAACCTGTTCTCGGGCTGGGTGAACAGCCTGCTGACGGTGCTGGGGCTAATCATCATCTGGCTGCTGGTCAGCCATTTCTGGCCGTGGTTCGCCCATGCCGTCTGGCGCGCCGACAGCCTAAAGGAATGCCGCGAGATCATCGCCGCCACCTGGGGCCCGGATGCCACCGGCGCCTGTTTCGCCGTCATCCGCGAGCGTTGGCATCAATATCTGTTCGGCTTCTATCCCCGCGCCGAATACTGGCGCCCGATCCTGACCATGGGGCT
The DNA here is from genome assembly GCF_002865605.1 of Paracoccus jeotgali. NCBI lineage: Bacteria > Pseudomonadati > Pseudomonadota > Alphaproteobacteria > Rhodobacterales > Paracoccaceae > Paracoccus > Paracoccus jeotgali. Next base: position 1,644,206 of record NZ_CP025583.1, on the reverse strand, counting down.
GCTGTTCATCGCACTGGCCCCGGTGCTGTTTTCGGTCAGCGCCGCGATCCGGCTGCGGGTGCTGGTCGGCGGCGGGCTGCTGACGCTGGCGCTGATGTATGTGGCGGGGGTGGGTCTGCCGGCAATGGGCTTCACGCTGGCGCTGTTCGCGCTGGCGCTGTTTCTTGCCCGGTCCGCGCCGCGTGGGCTGCTGTGGTTCACGCTGCTTTACCCCTTTGCCGGGGTCTGGCTGCTGTGGGGCGGGACGCTGTGGCTGCCCCTGATGGTGCTGGCGGGGGCCGGCGTGGGGCTGGTGATCGCGCGGCTGCTGGCGACGCGGTTGCCGGCGCTGGCGCCCCTGATCGGTGTCGCGGCGACGGTGCTGTTCTTGGCCTTCCTGGCCGCGCCGCTGGCGCAGGCGGCGGCGCGGGCGCTGCCGCTGTGGCTGCCCGCCGTCGAATCGCGCGAGTTCGGGGGCTTTCTGCTGGCCGTGGTGATCGGCGTCTCGGGCATCGCCATGTCGCTGCCGCTGGGCATCGTGCTCGCCCTTGCTCGCCGATCCGAGATGTTCCTGATCCGCATCTTCGCCGTCGTCTTCATCGAGTTCATCCGCGGCGTGCCGCTGATCACGCTGCTGTTCGTGGCCTCGATGCTGCTCAACTATTTCCTGCCGCCGGGGACGAATTTCGACATCATCCTGCGCGTCATCATCATGGTGACCATCTTCGCCGCCGCCTATATGGCCGAGGTCATTCGCGGCGGGCTGGCGGCGCTGCCGCGCGGGCAATACGAGGCCAGCGATTCGCTGGGGCTGACCTATTGGCAGGCGCAGCGGCTGATCGTGCTGCCGCAGGCGCTGAAGATCTCGATCCCCGGCATCGTCGGCACCTTCATCGGCATGTTCAAGGACACCACCCTGGTCGGGCTGATCGGGCTTTACGAGCCGCTCAAGGGGATCTCGGATTTCGTGCGCGCCGATTTCGCCTGGAAGGGCATCTATTGGGAGCCCTTCGTCTTTGTCGGCGCGATCTTCTTTTCCATCTGCTTCGCCATGTCGCGTTACTCGATGTATCTCGAGCGCCGGCTCAGCCGCGAACACCGTTAAGGGGGCGTCATGTCCGAACCGATCCCAGCCGCCGATCCCGCCGCCCCGGCCGAACGGCCCGCCATCCAGATCCAGTCGATGAACAAGTGGTATGGCGCCTTCCACGTCCTGCGCGACATCAACCTGACCGTGGCCACGGGCGAACGCATCGTCATCGCCGGCCCGTCGGGGTCGGGGAAATCGACGCTGATCCGCTGCATCAACCGGCTGGAAGAGCATCAGACCGGCCGCATCTTCGTCGACGGGACCGAGCTGACCAGCGACATCAAGAACATCGACAAGGTCCGGTCCGAGGTCGGGATGGTGTTCCAGCACTTCAATCTGTTCCCGCATCTGACGGTGCTGGAGAACTGCACCCTCGCGCCGATCTGGGTCCGCAAGCTGCCACGCCGGAAGGCGGACGAGATCGCCATGCGGTTTCTGGAAAAGGTCCGCATCCCCGAGCAGGCGCAGAAATATCCGGGCCAGCTGTCCGGCGGCCAGCAGCAGCGCGTGGCCATCGCCCGATCGCTGTGCATGGAGCCGCGGATCATGCTGTTCGACGAACCGACCTCGGCCCTCGACCCCGAGATGATCAAGGAGGTTCTGGACACCATGATCGAGCTGGCCGAAACCGGCATGACCATGCTGTGCGTCACGCATGAAATGGGCTTTGCCCAGGCGGTCGCCGATCGGGTGATCTTCATGGATCAGGGCCAGATCGTCGAACAGAACAACCCGACAGAGTTCTTCAACAATCCGAAATCCGAACGCACCAAGCTGTTTCTCAGCCAGATCCTCGACCGCTGAGGATTGCGTGGCCGGGCGGGGAACTTCGCCCGGTGGCGCGGTGTTGAGGCACGACTCAGCAAAGAGGTGTTTCATGACGACCGACCGCAAGGAAGAATTCTACGACCGTCTCAAGGGTATTCAGGCTGGCATGCTGCAGGTCGGTGACCGTTATCTGCCCATGTCCCCCAACCTCGTCGAGGGCGACAAGACGATCTGGTTCATCACCGCCAAGGAAACCCCGATGGCGAAAGAGGCCAGCAAGGGCACCGATGCGCGGCTGGTCCTGTCCAGCGAGGACAAGGGGCTTTACGCCGATGTGTCCGGGCATCTCTCGGTCTCGCATGACCGCGAGAAGCTGGACGAGGTCTGGAACGTGGTGGCGTCAAGCTGGTTCGAGGATGGCAAGCGCGACGACGATGTGCTGCTGGTCTCGTATCAGCCGCGCAGCGCCGAGGTCTGGATGAGCGAGGGCGGCACCATCAACTTCCTCTACCAGATGGCGCGCGCGCAGATCACCGGCAAGCATCCTGATCTGGGCAGCAATTTCACCCTTCAGTTCTGAATGTCGGCCCCTGCGCCGTTGATCCCGCGTCCCGAAGGGCTTTACTGCCCTTCGGGCGATTTTTACATCGACCCGCAGCGCCCGGTGCCGCGCGCGCTGATCACCCACGCCCATGGCGACCACGCCCGCGCCGGGCATGGCGCGGTGATGGCCACCCGGCAGACGCTGGACCTGATGGCGATCCGCTATGGCGAGGATTTCACCGCCAGCCGCCAGCCCGCGCAGGGAGAGACGCAGATCGGTGATGCCCGCGTCAGCTTTCACCCGGCCGGCCATATCCTCGGCTCGGCCCAGATCGCCGTGCACACGCAGGGCGTTCGGGTCACGGTGTCGGGCGACTATGCCCGCGTCGCCAACCCCTCTTGCGCGCCGTTCGAGCCGGTCCCCTGCGACATCTTCGTGACCGAGGCGACCTTCGGCCTGCCGGTCTTTCGCCACCCCGACCCCGCGACCGAGATCGACAAGCTGCTCGATTCCGTCGCCCGCTTTCCCGAACGGGCCCATCTGGTCGGCGCCTATGCGCTGGGCAAGGCGCAGCGGGTCATCATGCTGCTGCGCGAGCGGGGCTGGACGGGGCCGATCTATCTGCACGGCGCGATGCTGGCGCTGTGCGAATACCACATCCAGCAGGGGGTCGCGCTGGGCGATCTGCGTCCCGCCACCACCGATCAGATGCGCAAGGCGGATTTCGCGGGGCAGATCATCCTCGCGCCGCCTTCGGCCTTCGAGGCGACATGGGCGCAGCGTTTCCCCGATCCGGTGATCTGCTTTGCCAGCGGCTGGATGGCGGTGCGGGCGCGGGCCCGGCAGCGCGGGGTGGAATTGCCGCTGGTGATCTCGGACCATGTCGACTGGCCGGACCTGACGCGCACCATCACCGAACTGGACCCCGCCCAGACATGGGTGACGCATGGGCGCGAGGATGCGGTGATCCGCTGGTGCGAGCTGCAGGGCCGGGTCGCGATCCCGCTGCATCTGGCCGGCTTTGAAGACGAGGCCGAGTGATGCGGCGCTTTGCGACCCTGCTGGAACGCCTTGCCTTCACGCCGCAGCGCAATGGCAAGCTGCGCCTGCTGGCCGAATATTTCGGCGAGACATCAGATCCCGAGCGCGGGCTGGCGCTGGCCGCGCTGACCGGCGATCTGAAGCTGCGGGCGGTGACGCCGTCGCTGCTGCGCGGGCTGGTGGCCGAGCGCGTCGATCCGCAGCTTTTCGCCATCAGCTACGATTTCGTGGGCGACCTGGCCGAGACCATCGCCTTGATCTGGCCCGCGCCCGACGATCTGCGGCGCAACGACAGCGACCCCGACCTGCCCGATCTGGTGCACGAACTGCAGACCAGCGGCAAGGCTGCGCTGCCCGGCATCATCGCGGGCGAGCTGGACCGGCTGCCGCCGTCGGAACGCTATGCCTATCTGAAGCTGGCGACCGGGGCGCTGCGGGTCGGCATCTCGGCCCGGCTGGCGCGGGCGGCGCTGGCCGAGTTCGGCAATCTGCCCCTGACCGAGATCGAGGAGATCTGGCACGGCCTCAGCCCGCCCTATCTCGACCTTTTCGCTTGGGCCGAGGGCGGCGACCGCCCCGAGGCCGCCGCCCGCGCACCCTTTCGCCCCGTGATGCTGTCCACCCCCACCGATGCCGAGGCGCTGGCCCAGCTTGATCCGGCCGATTTCGCCGCCGAGTGGAAATGGGACGGCATCCGCGTGCAGGCGGTGGCCGATCAGGGCGTGCGGCGGCTATATTCCCGGCGGGGAGAGGATATCAGCGCGGGTTTCCCCGACCTGCTCGACCGGCTCGATTTCGACGGGGTGATCGATGGCGAGCTGCTGGTGACGCGCGGCGAGGCGGTCGGCAGCTTTTCCGACCTGCAGCAGCGGCTGAACCGCAAGACCGTGCCGAAAAAGCTGCTCGGCACCCACCCGGCCCTGCTGCGCGCCTATGATCTGCTGCTGTGGAAGGGCGAGGATCTGCGCGCTCAGCCCTTCGACGACCGCCGCGCCGCGCTAAAGGCCGCCATTGCCGAAATCGCGGATCCGCAGATCGACCTGTCGCCGCTGCTGCCCTTTGACGACTGGCAGGCGCTGGCCGCGCTGCGCGCCGATCCGCCCGACGCGATCATCGAAGGGTTGATGCTGAAACGCCGCGACAGCCTCTATCTGGCCGGGCGGATGAAGGGCCCTTGGTTCAAGTGGAAGCGCGATCCGATGGTGGTGGACGCGGTGCTGCTCTATGCGCAGCGCGGGCATGGCAAGCGGTCGGGCTATTACTCCGACTTCACCTTTGGCGTCTGGGACGGGGATGAGCTGGTGCCGGTTGGCAAGGCCTATTTCGGATTCACCGACGAGGAGCTGCGCGGGCTGGACCGCTTCGTGCGCAGCAACACGACCGAGCGTTTCGGCCCGGTCCGCGCGCTGCGTCCGACTCAGGTGGTCGAGGTCGCGTTCGAGGGGCTGAACCGCTCGCCCCGCCACAAATCCGGGCTGGCCATGCGCTTTCCCCGGATCAGCCGCATCCGCGACGACAAGCCCGCCGCCGAGGCCGACCGGATCGAGACGCTCCGCGCCATGCTGCCGCCCGAAACACCATGAGCGAGGCGGCGCAAGCGCTCGGCGCGGAGGTCATGCCCCGCGAGATTGCGGCGTGGTTCGCCGCGCAGCACTGGCAGCCGCATCCGCATCAGCTTGACCTGCTGGCGGCGCAGGGCGATGTGCTGCTGATGGCGCCGACCGGGGGCGGCAAGACGCTGGCGGGGTTTCTGCCGACGCTCGCGCAATTGCTGCAGGACCCGCATGAGGGGCTGCACACGCTGTATGTCAGCCCGCTGAAGGCGCTGACCCATGACATCGCCCGCAACCTGTCGCGCCCGGTGGCCGATCTGGGCCTGTCGATCCGCATCGAGGACCGGACCGGCGACACCAGCCAGACCCGTCGCGCCAGACAGCGCGTCGACCCGCCCGAGATCCTGCTGACGACGCCGGAAAGCCTCGCCCTGATGCTGTCCTATCCCGAAGCGCCCAGGATCTTCGGCGCGCTGAAGCGGGTGGTAATCGATGAGATCCATGCGCTGGCCGAAAGCAAGCGCGGCGATCAGCTGATGCTGGGGCTGGCGCGGCTGCGCAGCCTCGCGCAGGGGCTGCAGGTCGCGGCGCTGTCGGCGACGGTGGAAAACCCGCCGGCGCTGGCGCGGTGGATGGGCGGCGCGCGCGTGGTCGAGGCCGATCCCGGCCCGCCGCCCGACATCGCGATGCTGGATGTGGCCCGCCCGCCGCCCTGGTCGGGGGGCGGCGGGCGGCACGCCGCGCAGGACGTCATGGACGCCATCGCGGCCGCGCGGCTGACGCTGGTCTTCGTCAACACCCGCGCCCAGGCTGAGCTGTTCTTTCAGGCGCTGTGGGCCGTCAACGACGCCAACCTGCCCATCGGACTGCATCACGGCAGCCTCGCCCGCGAGACCCGCGCCCGGGTCGAGGCGGCGATGGCCGCCGGCGCGTTGCGGGCCGTGGTGGCGACCGGCAGCCTCGATCTGGGGATCGACTGGGGCGATGTCGATCTGGTCATACAGGTCGCCGCGCCCAAGAACATCAAGCGGCTGGTGCAGCGCATCGGGCGCGCGAACCACCGCTACGACGCCCCCAGCCGGGCGCGGATCGTGCCCGCCAACCGCTTCGAGGTGATCGAATGCGTGGCCGCCCTGCAAGCCGTCGCCGCCCATGATCTGGATGGAGAGGATGACGCTAGGCGCCCCGGCGGGCTGGACGTGCTGTGCCAGCAGATCCTGCTGACCGCCTGCGCCGGGCCCTTCGACGCCGATGCGCTGTTTGCCGAGATCCGCACTGCCGGGCCCTATGGCGGGGTCAGCCGCGCAGCCTTTGACGACTGCCTCGATTTCGCGGCGACGGGCGGCTATGCGCTGCGCGCCTATGACCGCTGGCAAAGGCTGGTTCAGCGCGACGGATTATGGCATCTGCGCGATCCACGGGCAGCGCGCGCGATCAGGATGAACATCGGCACCATCACCGACACCGAAAAGCTGAAGGTCCGCCGCAGCGGGCGCGGCGGCGCGCCTTTGGGCGAGGTCGAAGAGGCGTTTGCCGCGCAGCTCTCGCCCGGCGACACCTTTCTGATGGGCGGGCAGACGGTGCGCTATGACCGGCTGCGCGACATGGTGGTCGAGGTGACGCCCAACCCCTCGCGCCAGCCCAAGATCGCGGTGTTTTCGGGCACCAAGCTGGCGACCTCGACCCGGCTGTCGGAACGGGTGCTGGCGCTGATCGGCGATCCCGGCGCCTGGGATGCGCTGCCCGGCCACACCCGCGAATGGCTTGAGCTGCAGCGCGAGATCTCGGTCCTGCCGCAGCCCGGCACGCTGACCTGCGAGACGTTCCTGCGCGGCGATCAGGCCTGCCTCGTCGCCTACAGCTTTGCCGGGCGCAACGCCAACCAGACGCTGGGCCTGCTGCTGACCCGGCGGATGGAGCAGGCGGGCCTTGGCCCGCTGGGCTTCATCGCCAGCGATTACGCGGTGCTGATCTGGTCGGTCGATCCGGTGGATGATCCTGCGCCCTTCCTTGCCCCCGACAGCCTGCGCGAAGGGCTGGCCGACTGGCTGGCGGGGAACGCGGTGATGAAACGCGCCTTTCGCGACGTGGCGACGGTGGCAGGGCTGCTGCAGCGCAACCTGCCGGGGCAGCGCAAATCGGGGCGGCAGGCGACATTTTCCAGCGACATCATCTATGACACGCTGCGCCGTCACGACCCCGACCACCTGCTGCTGCGCCTGACCCGGACCGAGGCGATGCGGGGCCTGGTCGATTTCGGTCGGATCGAGCAGATGCTGGCCGACCGCCCGCGCATCGTCCACGCCCGCGCCCCCCATGTCACCCCGTTGGCCGCGCCCCTGCTGCTCGAGGCTGGGCGGGTGCGGATCGAGGGCGAGGGCGCCGAGCGTCTGATCGAGCGCGAGGCCGCCCGCCTGATGGCCGAGGCCGGGCTTGCGGATCTGATGTGATCGAGGGCGGGGCGGGATACGGCTTCCGCTTTGGCGGGCAGCATCTGGTGGCGCGCGGCTCGGGCACGCTCTACTGGCCGGATCAGGACATGCTGATCGCGGCCGACCTGCATCTGGGCAAGTCCGAGCGGATGGCCCGGCGCGGCGGCACGCTGCTGCCGCCATTCGAGACGCGCGAGACGCTGGCCCGGCTGGGTGCCGAACTGACGGCGACCCGCCCGGCGCGGCTGGTGCTGCTGGGCGATATCTTCGACGACGATCTGGCGGCCCATGCCTTGACCGAGACCGACCGCGCCACGCTGGACGCCATCGCGGCGCGGGTCGAGACGCTGTTTCTGGCCGGGAACCATGATGTCGCCTCGGGGCCGGTGGACTGGGCCTGCGCCGGGCTGGTCCTGCGCCATATCGCGGTGTCGGGGCAGGGGCCTGACATTTCAGGGCATTACCACCCAAAGCTCAGCCTCGCCGGGCGCTCGCGTCCGGTGTTTCTGGTCGGGCGCGACCACCTGATCCTGCCCGCCTTCGGGCATTATACCGGCGGGCTGGCGCATGACGCGCCGGTGCTGCGGGCGCTGGTGCCGGCGGGGCTGGCGGTGCTGACCGGCCGCCGCGCGCTGCCGCTGCCATTGCCGCTGCGCTAGCGAAGGCCGCGCCCTAACCCTTGGCCAGCTTGTGAAGATTCCGCCGCGACGTTGACCGACGTCAAGGCCCGGACAGAGCCGACGGGGCATCACGGGGCAAAGATGATCCAGCCAGACGGGGTGTCCCCATGCAAGATCGGAACGGACAGGGCTGCGGCGCGCCAGTCGCACAGAGGGCGAGGGCGGCATGATGCGCGACGGCTATTCCGATTCGCCGCGCCGGGGGCCTGCCGGCCAGCGCCCCATGGGCCGCGTCGACCTGATCGGCGCGGGGCCGGGCGATCCCGACCTGCTGACCATCCGCGCGCTGCGGCTGCTGCAGACCGCCGAGGTGGTGGTCCATGACCGTCTGGTGTCGGATCAGATCATGGAACTGATCCCCGCCAGCACGCGCCGCATCTTTGTCGGCAAGGAATCGGGCTGCCACCCGGTCCCGCAAGAAAGCATCAACGCGCTGCTGGTCGAACTGGCGCTGTCCGGGCTGCATGTGGCGCGGCTGAAGGGCGGCGATCCGACGATCTTCGGGCGCGGCGGCGAGGAATTCGAGGCCGTGCGCGCGGCGGGCATCCCCTGCGATTACGTGCCCGGCATCACGGCAGCGCAGGGGGCTGCGGCCTCGGCGCGCCTGCCGCTGACGCATCGCGGGCTGGCCACCGGGCTTCGGCTGGTCACCGGCCATCGGGCGCGAGACGCGGCGCTGGACCTCGACTGGGCCTCGCTGGCCGATCCCGACACCACGCTGGTCGTCTATATGGGCGGGGCGAATATCCAGGACATCGCGACCCGGCTGATCGCCCACGGCATGCCCGCGGCGCTGCCGGTGCTGGCGGTCTCTGCCGCGACAACGCCGTCGGAAACGCGCCGCCGCTTCGATCTGGCGGGGCTGGCGAACGGGCAGGAACCGGGGCCCATGCCCGCGCCGCTGCTGTTCATCATCGGCCATGTCGCCGCGCTGGCCGAGGATGCGGCGCTGCCCTGTCCGGTCCCGGCTGCGCTGGCGGCCGGCTTTGCGCCCGATTTCAACGCGGCGGTGGAACTGGCGAGCCATGACTGAGACGCGGACCCTGCTGGCCGTCTGCCTTGTGGCGCTGGTGCCGGGCTGGCCCGCGGCGGCGATGTCGGGCGACGCGACCGCGATCCCCGAGGCCCGCGCGGACGAGCTGCGCCACATGGTCCGGCAGGATTGCGGATCGTGCCACGGCTTGCGGATGACCGGCGGGCTGGGGGCCGCGATCACGCCCGAAGATCTGGCCGACCGCGACCCGCAGGATCTGGCCGGGCTGATCCTCGACGGCATCCCCGGCACCGCGATGCCACCCTGGCGGCCGCTGCTGACCGAGGATGAGGCGCTGTGGATCGCCGATTATCTGCTGGAAGGGGACGAGAAATGACCTTGCGCGCGCTTGCCGCAGCCGCTTTGGCGGTGCTGATGCTGACCGGCCCTGCCATGGCCGACGATCTGCGCGGCACCGGCGATCTGGGGCTGATCGTGGAACGCGAGGCCGGCTCGCTTCTGGTCGTGGACCGCAGCGAACGCGCCGCCATCGGCCGGATCGAGGGCCTGGGCGATCTGTCCCATGCCAGCCTAGTTTATTCCCCCGACGAACGCTTCGCCTTTGTCTTTGGCCGCGATGGTGGGCTGAGCAAGGTCGATCTGCTGACCCAAAGCGTCGTCAACCGCGTCATTCAGGGCGGAAACTCGATCGGCGGCGCGATCTCGGATGACGGGCGGCTGGTGGCGGTGTCGAATTACGAACCGGGCGGGGTCAAGGTCTTTGACGCCGACACGCTGGCGCTGGTGGCGGACATCCCGATGGGCTCCAAGACGGTGGGCATCGCCGATGTGCCCGGCTCTCGCTTCGTGGTCGCCACCTGGGACACGGGCGAGGTGTGGCTGCTGGACCATTCCGCCGATCCCGCCAACCCCGAAATCACCCGGCTGGAGGGCATCGGCGCCAACCCCTATGACGCGCTGCTGACCGGCGACGGGCGGACCTATATCGTCGGGCTGTTCGGCGAAAAGGGCCTGACCGCCGTCGATCTGTGGCAGGACCCGCCGCAGGCCACGCGCTTCCTGCCCGATTACGGGCGCGATCAGCCGGACATGCCGGTGTATAAAATGCCGCATCTGCAGGGCTGGACGCTGGCCGATGGCGTCTATGCGCTGCCGGCGGTGGGGCTGCACCAGCTGCTGTGGGTCGATGCCGCGACGCTGGCCGAGACCGGCCGGACCGAACTTGCCGGCCAGCCCGTCTTTGCGCTCGCCCGCCCGGACAAGCGCGAAGTCTGGGTGAATTTCGCGCCGCCGGACAATGACAAGGTGCAGATCATCGACGTGATGACGCGGAAGGTGACGCGCACCCTGACGCCGGGCAAAGGCGTCCTGCACATGGAATTCGCCCCGCGCGGCCGCGAGGTCTGGCTGTCGGTGCGTGACGAGAACCGGGTCGAGATCCGCGACGCCCGCAGCCACGAGGTGCTGGCCGAGATCGAGGCGCGCGCGCCCTCGGGCATCTTCTTCACCGACCGCGCGCATCGGATGGGGCTGTGACCATGGATGATCTGGACCTGCGCCTGCTCAATGAGTTTCAGCGCGACATGCCGCTGGTGTCGCGCCCCTTTCGCGCCATGGGCGAGACGCTGAACCTGACCGAGGCCGAGGTGCTGTCGCGGCTGGCCGCGATGCGCGAGATGGGCCGGATCAGCCGGGTCGGCGCGACCTGCCGGCCGAATACGGCGGCGGCCTCGACGCTGGCGGCGCTGGCCGTGCCCGAGGACCGCATCGAAGAGGTCGCGGAAATCGTCAACGCCGAGACGGGCGTCAACCATTCCTATCTGCGCGAGGGCGACTGGAACATCTGGTTCGTCGCCACCGCGCCCGATCAGGATCAGCTGGCCGAAAGCCTGGCGCGGATCGAAGACGCCTCGGGGCTGCCCGTCCTGTCGCTGCCGCTGCTGCGGGCCTTCAACATCGATCTGGGCTTTCCGCTGTCCGGCCCGCGCCGCAGCATGGCGCTGGACCGCGCGGCGGATGAGGACGCGATGCAGCCCGGCGACCGGCCGATCATGCAGGCGCTGTCGCAGGGGCTGGCGCTTGTGCCGCAGCCCTTCGCCGCGCTCGCCGCCACGCTGGACCGGCCCGAGGCCGAGATCCTGCAGCGGATCGAGGCGCTGGCGCAGGCGCGCATCCTGACCCGCGTCGGCGTCATCGTGCGGCATCGCGCGCTGGGCTGGCGCGAGAACGCAATGGTCGTCTGGCGCCTGCCCGAGGCGCAGATCGAGGCCGCGGGCGAGGCGCTGGCGCGCATCCCCGGCGTCACCCTGTGCTATCAGCGCCGCACCGTGCCCGGCCTGTGGGAGTTTCCGCTGTTCTGCATGATCCACGCCCGCTCGCGCCCCGAGGCGATGGCGGTTCTGGACCGCGCCCGCGCCCTGCCGCAGCTCGACGGCGTCGAGCATCGCATCCTGTTTTCCACCCGCTGCTTTCGCCAGCGCGGGGCCGTCATCACCACAGATACACTACCACGCCGCAAGGGGAGGGCGGCCTGATGCGTGAAACTTTGCCCGAAGATGCGCTGGACGCGACGGATCGCGCCATTCTCAACACCTTGCAGGAAGGCTTTCCCCTGGTGCCCGAGCCCTATGCCGCCGCCGCCGAGCCGCTGGGCCTGTCGGGCGAGGATCTGATCGCGCGCCTGACCCGCCTGCGCCAGATCGGCGCCACGACAAGGTTCGGGCCGTTCTTTGACGCCGCCGCCATGGGGGGCGCGTTCTGCCTGTGCGCCATGGCGGTGCCGCCGCAGGATTTCGACTTTGTCGCGGCGACCGTCAACGCCTTCCCCGAGGTCGCGCATAACTATCAGCGCGACCACGAGCTGAACATGTGGTTCGTGCTGGCCACCGGCAAGCCCGAGGGCATCGCCGAGACCTGCGAGCGCATCGAAAGCGAGACCGGGCTGAAGGTCTGGCAATTCCCCAAACTGGAAGAATTCTTCATCGGCTTTCGGGTGCAGGCATGAGCGTGTTGGACCAGACCGACCGGCGCGTGATCGCCGCGACCCAAGGGGGCCTGCCCCTGACCGAGCGCCCTTATGCGCGCATCGCCCAGACGCTGGACCTGACCGAGGACGAGGTCATCGCGCGGCTGGCGGACATGCAGGAACGCGGCATCATCCGCCGCATCGCCATTGCGCCCAATCACTATGCGCTGGGCATGACCGCCAACGGGATGAGCGTCTGGGACGTCACCGATGCCCGCGCGACCGAGCTTGGGCGCCAGATCGGCGCGCTCGATTTCGTCACCCATTGCTATCTGCGTCCCCGCGCGCCAGTCTGGCGCTACAACCTGTTCGCCATGCTGCATGGCCGCTCGCGCGATGAGGTCGAGGAAAAGCGCCAGATCATCCGCGAGATGCTGGGCGACGATTGCGCCGCCCATGACATCCTGTTTTCAACCCGGATCCTGAAAAAGACCGGCCTTCGCCTGCGCGACGGCTAGGAGAGGAGAACCGATGTTCCGCCTGACCCAATACATGCACCAGCTTTTGCACCCGACCCCGCCCCGGCAGCGCACGGGGGCGGTCAAGCCGGTGGTGATCTGGAACCTGACGCGCAGCTGCAACCTGAAATGCCGTCACTGCTATACGGTCTCGGCGGATCGGCCCTTTCCGGGCGAGCTGACCCATGATCAGGCGATGGGCGTGCTGCGGGACCTGTCGGATTTCCGCATCCCGGCGCTGATCCTGTCGGGCGGCGAGCCGATGTCGCGCTTCGATTTCTGGGAGCTTGCGGCGGAGGCGCGGCGGCTGGACTTCCGCCACCTGTCGCTGTCCACCAACGGCACCAGGATCGACGCGCAGAACATCGACCGGCTGTCCGATCTGGGCTTTGACTATGTGGGCATCTCGCTGGACGGGATCGGGGCGGTCAATGACTGGTTCCGCGGCGTCGAGGGCGCCTTCGACCAGGCGCTGGCCGGGGTTCGGGCCTGCAAGGCGCGCGGCGTCAAGGTCGGGCTGCGCTTTACCATCACCCGCGACAACGCCCACCATCTGCCCGAGATGCTGGATCTGTGCCGGGACGAGGGCGTGGACAAGTTCTATCTGTCGCATCTGGTCTATGCCGGGCGCGGCGACAAGCACCGGGCCGAGGATACCGGCCACGACCACACCCGCAACGCGCTCGATCTGCTGATGGAGCGGTCATGGGCCGCCGTTCAGGCGGGCGAGGCCTTCGAAGTTGTCACCGGAAACAACGACGCCGATGCGGTCTATTTCCTGAACTGGGCCAAGGACCGCTTCCCGGCCGAAAAGATTGCCCATCTGCGCGCGCATCTGAAGGCATGGGGCGGCAACTCGTCGGGGCTTGGGGTCGGCAATATCGACCCGCAGGGCAAGGTCCACCCCGACACCTATTGGTCCGACTATACGCTGGGTTCGGTCAAGGAACGCCCGTTTTCCGAGATCTGGACCGGCGACGACCCGATCCTCGCCACGCTGCGGACGCGGCCGCGCCCGCTCAAGGGGCGCTGCGGGGCGTGCTTGCACAAGGATGTCTGCGGTGGCAACACCCGCATCCGCGCGCTGCAACTGACCGGCGACCCCTGGGCCGAAGACCCGGCCTGCTATCTGGACGCGGCGGAAATCGGGGTCGATGACGCCGATCTGGCGCGGCTTTCTGTCACCCCTTTCCGCGGGAAAAGCCATGATCCGGCGCATCGCTTCCACTGATCTTGCCGTTCTTCTGCTGGCCGCGCTGCCGGCAGGTCTGGGGCTGGCGGCACTGTCCGCCGGCCCCGTCCGCGCCCATGCGGCGGCGGATTATGCCGAACACTGCGCCTCGTGCCATGGCGACGACCGTCTGGGCGGCACCGGCCCGGCGCTGATCCCCGACACGCTGGGCCGCGTGCGCGGGATCGAGACCGTGATCGCCCAAGGCCGCCCGCTGACCCAGATGCAGGGTTTCGCCGAGGAACTGGACCCCGACCAGATCGCCTCGCTGGTCGATTACCTGAAACAGCCGGTCGAGGGGCATCCCGGCTGGTCGCCCGAGCAGGTGGCCGAAAGCCGGGCGATGAACGCGGATTACGTGCCCGCGCCCGCGCCGGTGTTTTCCGGCGATCCGATGAACATCACGCTGGTCGTCGAGACCGGCGACCACCACGTCAGCGTGCTGGACGGTGACAGTTTCGAGGTGCTGGACCGGTTCGAGACGCCCTTTGCCGTTCATGGCGGGCCGAAATTCAGCCCCGACGGGCGCTTTGTCTACATCATGTCGCGCGACGGCTGGGTGCAGAAATACGACATCTGGTCGCTGGCCGAGGTCGGCCGCGTTCGCGCCGGGCTGAACAGCCGCAACATCGCCATGAGCCATGACGGCAAATGGCTGGCGGTGGCGAACTACCTGCCCGCGAGTCTCAGCATCCTGTCGACCGAGGATCTGAGCCTGGCCGCCAGCCTGCCGGTCACCGCCCGCGACGGCACGGAAAGCCGCGTCTCGGCGGTCTATCAGGCCCCGGCGCGCAAATCCTTCGTGCTGGCACTGAAGGACGCGCCCGAGATCTGGGAGATCGCCACCGACCCCGACGCCGGCCCCTTCCGTGACGGCTTCGTGCACAGCCACGAAAAGGGCATGACCGAGGCGCTGGGCGCCGAGGCTGGTCTGTTCGCCCGCCGCCGCATCGTGATCGAAGAGCCGCTGGACGATTTCTTCTTCACCCCCGATTATCGCGAGCTGATCGGCACCAATCGCGACGGCGACAAGGGCGTGGTCATCAACCTCGATGTCGGGCGGCGGATCGCGGAGCTGCCTCTGCCGGGGATGCCGCATCTGGGGTCGGGTATCACCTGGCAGCGCGACGGGCACCGGGTCATGGCCACCCCGCATCTGAACGAGGGCGTGCTGTCGGTGATCGACATGACCGACTGGTCGCTGGTCGGGCAGGTCAAGACCGACGGGCCGGGCTTTTTCCTGCGCAGCCATGACAGCACGCCCTATGTCTGGGCGGATGTCTTCATCGGCGACCACAAGGACGAGATGCACATCATCGACAAGCAGTCGCTGGAAATCGTGCAGACGCTGAAGCCGTTTCCGGGCAAGACCTTCGCCCATGCCGAATTCACCCGCGACGGCAGTCATGTGCTGGTCTCGCTGTGGGAAGATGACGGCGCGGTGCTGATCTATGACGCGGCCACCCTGGAAGAGGTCAAGCGCCTGCCGATGCGCAAGCCCTCGGGCAAGTACAACGTCTGGAACAAGATCACCTTCGAGGACGGCACCAGCCATTGAGGCAGGCGAGACGGGGGGCAGGGGGCGCTTGCCCCCGCCTTTCGCGGCGCTGGCGCGCGTTCACGGTCACGTCAGTTAAACGCTTGCAATTCAACGCCCCTTCGGGGCAATTTGGCGAGGTCAAGACCGCGCCTTTCGAGGCGCGTCATACCAACAGGAGAGATAACATGAGAAAACTCATCGCGATCAGCCTGTCCGCGATGCTGATGGGCAGCGCGGCCTCGGCTGCGAATCTGGTCTATTGTTCCGAAGGTTCGCCCGAGGGGTTCGATCCGGCGCTGTATACCTCGGGGACGTCCTTCGATGCTTCGGCGCGTAACGTGATGAATACGCTTGTGGAATTCACCCATGGCGAGACCTCGACCGAGCCGGGCCTGGCGGAAAGCTGGGAGGTCAGCGAGGACGGGACCGAATACACCTTTCATCTGCGTCAGGGCGTGAAGTTCCACACCACCGACTTCTTCACCCCCAGCCGCGACTTCAATGCCGACGACGTGATCTTTACCTTCGATCGTCAGGGCAATGCCGACAGCCCCTATCATCAGATGACGCAGGGCGGCAGCTACGAATACTATAACTCGATGTCGATGCCCGACCTGATCAAGTCGATCGAGAAGGTGGACGACTATACCGTCAAGTTCATCCTGTCGCGCCCCGAGGCGCCGATGCTGGCCAACCTCGCCATGCCCTTCGCCTCGATCCTGTCCAAGGAATATGCCGACAAGCTGGTCGAGGCCGGCACGCCCGAGCTGATGAACCAGCAGCCCATCGGCACCGGCCCGTTCAAGTTCGTGGGCTATCAGAAGGACGCCGTGATCCGCTTTGCCCGCAACGACGATTACTGGCAGGAACCGGCCGCGATCGAGAACCTGATCTTTGCGATCACGCCCGACGCCTCGGTCCGGTACCAGAAGCTGAAGGCCGGCGAATGCCACGTCATGCCCTATCCGAACCCGGCCGATCTCGAGGCCATGAAGTCGGACGAGAACATCAACGTTGTCAGCCGCGAGGGGCTGAACGTCGGCTATCTGGCCTATAACACCAAGCAGGAGCCCTTCGACAAGCCCGAGGTCCGCAAGGCGCTGAACATGGCGATGGACAAGAAGGCCATTGTCGACGCGATCTTCCAGGGTGCCGGCGCGGTGGCCAAGAACCCGATCCCGCCGACGATGTGGTCCTATAACGACGCCATCGAAGACGACCCCTATGATCCCGAAGCGGCCAAGAAGATGCTGGAAGATGCCGGCGTCACCGATCTGTCGATGAAGGTCTGGGCGATGCCGGTGCAGCGTCCCTACAACCCCAACGCCCGCCGCATGGCCGAGATGATCCAGGCCGATTTCGCCAAGGTCGGCGTCAAGGCCGAGATCGTGTCCTACGAGTGGGGCGAGTATCTGGAACGCTCCAAGGCCGAGGACCGCGACGGTGCCGTGCTGCTGGGCTGGACCGGCGACAATGGCGACCCGGACAACTTCCTCGCAGTGCTGCTGGGCTGCGATGCCGTGGGCAGCGCCAACCGCGCGCTGTGGTGCAATGAAGAGTTCGACGATCTGATCCAGAAGGCCAAGGTCGAATCCGATCAGGCCGAGCGCACCAAGCTGTATGAGCAGGCGCAGGTCGTGTTCAAGGATCAGGCGCCCTGGGCCACCATCGCCCATTCGGTCGTGAACGAGCCGATCAGCAGCAAGGTCCAGGGTTACAAGATCGACCCGTTCGGCGGCCACGTCTTCTACGGCGTCAGCCTGGCCGAGTAGGCCCGTTTCCAAGCCTCGCGGCCGGGCGGCATGATGCTGCCCGGCCGTCTCGTTTCTGTCCCGCCAAGCCCGGAACCCCCCGATGCTGAGCTTTCTGATCCGCCGACTGGCGACCTTTCTGCCGACCTTCATCGGCGTGACGGTCATCGCCTTCGCCTTCATCCGCCTGCTGCCCGGCGATCCGATCCTGCTGCTGGCAGGCGAACGCGGCGTCAGCGCCGAACGCTACGAGGCGCTGCGTCAGCAGTTCGGCTTCGACCAGCCGGTCTGGCGGCAATATCTGGACTATGTCTGGGGCATCCTGCACGGCGATCTGGGCACGTCCTTCGTGACCAAGCGGCCGGTGCTGGACGAATTCATGGCGCTGTTTCCGGCCACGGTGGAACTGGGGCTGTGCGCGATCATCCTCGCCACCTTGCTGGGCATCCCGGCCGGGGTCATCGCCGCCGTCAATCGCGGCAAGTTCTTCGATCAGGCGCTGATGTCGACGGCGCTTGTGGGTTATTCGATGCCGATCTTCTGGTGGGCGCTGCTGCTGATCATCGTGTTTTCGGGCACGCTGGGCTGGACGCCGGTGTCGGGCCGGTTGGGGCTGATGTATTTCTTTGACCAGCCCACCGGCTTCATGCTGATCGACAGCCTGCTGTCGGGGCAGCCGGGGGCGTTCCGCTCGGCCGTGTCGCATCTGATCCTGCCGACGATTGCGCTGGCCACGATCCCGCTGGCGGTGATCGCGCGGCAGACCCGCTCGGCCATGCTCGAGGTGCTGGGCGAGGATTACGTCCGCACCGCCCGCGCCAAGGGCATGTCGCCGATGCGCGTCAACGGCATCCATGCGCTGCGCAACGCGCTGATCCCGGTGGTCACGGTGATCGGCCTGTCGGTCGGCACGCTGCTGGCCGGCGCGATCCTGACCGAGACCATCTTTTCATGGCCCGGCATCGGCAAATGGATGGTGGATTCGATCTTCCGCCGCGATTATCAGGCGGTGCAGGGCGGGCTGTTGCTGATCGCGCTCGTGGTAATGATCGTGAACCTGATCGTCGACCTGACCTATGGCTTCATCAATCCCAAGATTCGGAAGGGCTGAGCGACATGAGTGATACCGTCAGCGAAGCCTCTGCCGCCCGCCTGCCCGCAGGCGATCAGCGCGCCGCCGGACTGCCCCCCGACGCCCCGCCCCCGGCGGGTGCGATGGCCCCGCCCTCGCGCCTGCGCGAGTTCTGGTCGTCCTTCCGCGAGAATCGCGGCGCGGTCATGGGGCTGGCGGCCTTTGTCCTGTTTCTGCTGGTCGCGCTGTTCGCGCCGCTGCTGGCGCCCTATGCCCCGCATGAGCAATATCGCGACGCGCTGCTGGTTCCGCCCTTCTGGCAGGATGGCGGCACGACCCGCTTTCTGCTGGGCACCGATGCGCTGGGCCGCGATCTGCTGTCGCGGCTGATCTTTGGCGCGCGGTTCTCGTTCTTCATCGGCTTGCTGGTGGTGACGCTGGCGACGACCTTCGGCGTGCTGCTGGGCGTGGTGGCGGGGTTTGCGCCGCGCTGGCTGGACACGCTGATCATGCGGCTGATGGATATCGTGCTGTCCTTCCCCAGCCTGCTGCTGGCGCTGGTGCTGGTGGCGATCCTCGGCCCCAGCCTGCTGAACGCGATGATCGCTATCGCCGTCGTCCTGCAGCCCCATTTCGTGCGCCTGACGCGGGCGGCGGTGCTGTCCGAACGCTCGCGCGATTACGTCACCGCGGCGCGGGTGGCGGGCGGGCGGCCGCTGCGGATCATGTTCCGCACCGTGCTGCCGAACTGCCTGGCGCCGATCATCGTGCAGGCGGCGCTGTCCTTTTCCACCGCCGTTCTGGACACTGCGGCACTGGGCTTTCTGGGCATGGGCGCGCAGCCGCCGACGCCCGAATGGGGGACCATGCTGGCCGAGGCGCGAGAGTTCATCCTGCGCGCCTGGTGGGTCGTCACCTTCCCCGGCCTCTGCATCCTGATCACCGTGCTGGCGATCAACCTGATGGGCGACGGGCTGCGCGACGCGCTCGATCCGAAACTGAAGCGGAGCTGAGCCATGGCCCTGTTGGAAATCCGTAACCTCAGCGTCGATTTCGCCACCGCTTCGGGCCAGTTCCGGGCCGTGGACGGGGTCGATGTCACCGTCGATCAGCGCGACCTGCTGGCGATCGTGGGCGAATCCGGCTCGGGCAAGTCGGTGTCGATGCTGGCGCTGATGGGGCTTTTGCCCTGGACCGCGACCGTGACCGCCGACAAGCTGCAATTCGACGGGCAGGATTTGCGGACGCTGTCGGGGCGCGCGCGGCGCAAGATCATCGGGCGCGACATCTCGATGATCTTTCAAGAGCCGATGTCCTCGCTGAACCCGTCCTTCACCATTGGTTGGCAGATCCGCGAATCGCTGCGCAAGCACACCGACATGAACCGCCGCCAGCGGCAGGACCGCGCGGTCGAACTGATGCAGCAGGTCGGCATCCCGGCGCCCGAAAAGCGCCTGCAGGCCTATCCGCACCAGCTTTCCGGCGGGATGAGCCAGCGCGCGATGATCGCCATGGCGCTGGCCAACAAGCCCAAGCTGCTGATCGCGGACGAGCCGACGACGGCGCTGGACGTGACCATTCAGGCGCAGATCCTGGAACTGCTGACCGGCCTGCAGGAAGAGATCGGCATGGCGCTGGTTCTGATCACCCATGACATGGGCGTGGTCGCCGAAACGGTCGAGCGGGTTCAGGTGCAATACGCCGGCCAACGCGTTGAACTGCAAGAGGTTCGCGGGCTGTTCGACGACCCCCACCACCCCTATACGGCCGCCCTGCTGGCGGCGCTGCCGGAACGCGCCACGGAACGGCGGCTGCCGACGATTCCCGGCGTCGTGCCGGGGCAGTTCGACCGGCCGCAGGGTTGCCTGTTCTCGCCCCGCTGCCGCTTTGCCGATGAGCGTTGCCGGACCATCCGCCCCCCCGATGCGGGCGCGGCGATGGGTCACGCGCTTTGCCACTATCCGCTGGTCAACGGCCAGCCAACCGGCAAGGAGACAGCCGCATGAGCGAACCGATCCTGACCGCCCGGAACCTGAAACGCCATTACGAGGTCAAGGGCGGCTTCATGAAGCCCCCGGCGACGGTGCGCGCGCTTGACGGCGCGAGTTTTTCGCTGACGCCGGGCCGGACGCTGGCAGTGGTCGGCGAATCCGGCTCGGGCAAGTCCACGCTGGCCCGCGTCGTGACCATGATCGAACCTCCGACCGAGGGCGAGTTGTCCATCGGCGGCCGCCTGATCGGCCCCGAGGGCGCGTCTCGCGACCGCGATCTGCGGGCGATGGTGCAGATCGTGTTTCAGGACCCTTACGGCAGCCTGAACCCGCGCCAGACCATCGGCCAGACCCTGATGGAGCCGCTGCTGCTGAACCGGCCCGAGATCAAACCCGCCGAGCGTGACGCCCGCGCGCGCGAGATGCTGACCCTTGTCGGCCTGCGCCCCGAGCATTTCGACCGCTACCCGCACATGTTCTCGGGCGGGCAGCGGCAGCGGGTGGCGGTGGCGCGCGCGCTGATGCTGGATCCCAAGATCCTGGTGCTGGACGAGCCCGTCTCGGCGCTGGATCTGTCGATTCAAAGCCAGGTGCTGAACCTGCTGATGGATCTGCAGGAACGGCTGGGGCTGGCCTATCTGTTCATCAGCCACGACCTGTCCGTGGTGCGTCACATCGCCGACGAGGTGCTGGTCCTGTATCTGGGCCAGCCGGTCGAGGTCGGCCCCAAGGACGAGATGTTCGCCCGCCCCCGCCACCCCTATACCAAGGCGCTGCTGTCGGCGACGCCGGTCGCCGACCCCGCGCTGCGCAAAGAGCGGATCAAGCTGACTGGCGAGTTGCCCTCGCCCATGAACAAGCCTCCGGGCTGTTCCTTCAACCCGCGCTGCTGGCGCCGGCTTGAGATCTGCACATCGGTCGAGCCCGCGCTGGAGGGGCAGGGGGATCACTGCTATGCCTGCCATAATCCCGTCCCCGACGACGAAACCGCCGCCGCATGATCCGGTCCCGGCGACGCGCGGCTCGCTCGCGCGTGGCGGTACCGGGCCAGTCGTGGCTCGCCGCGACAAGAGGCGGGGCGGCGCGGTGATCGACCTGCGGCCGGTGATCAACCTGATCGCCCGGATCGGCTTTGTGCTGGGCCTGATGATGGCGCTGCCGGCGGTGATCGACTATCAGGCCCGCGATCCGAACTGGGTGCGGATGGTCCAGTCGATGCTGATCGTCACGGTGCTGTCGGCGCTGATCGCCACCGCCAGCCGATCCCGCGCCGGCAGCCTGACCATCGAGCAGAGCTTTCTGCTGACCTCGGGGCTGTGGCTGGTCCTGCCGCTGATCGGGGCGCTGCCGCTGATGCTGGGCGCGCCCAAGCTGTCGTTCACCGATGCCTATTTCGAATCGATGTCGGGCCTGACCACCACCGGCACCACCGCGATCCCGAAACTCGACGATCTGCCGCCCGGCGCCAATATGTGGCGCGCGATCCTGCAATGGTCGGGCGGGCTGGGGATCGTAGTCGTGGCCATGGTGTTCCTGCCGGTGATGAAGGTCGGTGGGATGCAGTTCTTCCGCTCGGAAGGGTTCGACACGCTGGGCAAGGTGCTGCCGCGCGCGGGCCAGATCGCGGCCGAGATGACGTGGCTTTACCTTGGCATCACCATCGCCTGCGCGGTCATGTTCATCGCCAGCGGGATGAGCTTTTACGACGCGCTTCTGCACGCGCTGACCACCTGCTCGACCGGCGGTTTTTCCAATTACGACGCCAGCTTTGGCGGGTTCATCGGCCCGGCGGAATGGGTCGCCTCGCTGTTCATGGTGCTGGCCTCGATCCCCTTCGTGCGGATGATCCAGGCCACGCGCGGCGATTTCGTGCCGCTATGGCGCGACACGCAGGTGCGGACCTATCTTCGCTGGATCTTCTACAGCGTGGCGGTGATCGTGGCCTATCGGATGCTGTATATCCACCAGACCATGCACCCTTGGGACACGGTGCGCGAGACGACCTTCAACGTCATCACGATCTTTTCCGGCACCGGCTTTGCTTCGACCAATGTGCTGGAATGGGGGCATCTGCCCTTTGTGGTGCTGTTCTGCGTCGGGCTGATCGGGGGCTGCACCGGCTCGACCGGATGTTCGGTCAAGATCTTCCGCTATCAGGTCCTGTTCGAGGCGATCCGCGCCCAGATCCGCCGTATGCAGTCGCCGCACCGGCTGTATTCGCTGCGCCTGTCGGGCAAGCGGCTGGAACATGACGTGGTCTATTCGGTCATGGCCTTCTTCACCATGTTCGTGCTGACCTTCGGTCTGCTGATCGTGGGGCTGGCGCTGACCGGGCTGCACCCCAAGACGGCACTGACCGGGGCCTGGACGGCGATTGCCAATATCGGCCCGGTCTGGGGCCCCGAGGTCAGCTATAACGGCAGCATCGCCAGCTTTCCCACCGCCGCGAAATGGCTGATGACGCTGGGGATGTATCTGGGGCGGCTCGAGTTGATGAGCGTCTTCGTGCTGCTGCTGCCGCGCTTCTGGCGCGGCTAGCCGGGGTCGGTGCTTACGGCGTGCCGCAGGGGCGCGGCTTCATCCGACGTGGTCGAAGGGGCGAGACGCCGCGCCGTTAATGCTATTGGTCCGAAGCCTCGGTCGCATCTGCCTGCGGCACGTCAGCGGGTGCGTCCACGGCCTCGCCTTCGGCCGCTGTCGCTTCGCTTTCCGCCTCACCCGCTTCCGCCTCGACCGGCTGTTCCGACCGCGGCGGCGCGGCGCGCTCGAAGGTCGCCGCGATTTCCGAGGCGATGCGCGGGGCGTTCTGTGCGTCCTCGACCGGCCAGACCAGCACCCAGCCCTCGACCCGGCCATCGCTGACGCGGGCCTCGGCCCGGCCGATATGGGTCTCGTCGCGGCCCGACAGGCTGGCGCTGCCGCGCCCGATGTCGCGGCTGGGCGCGGGCACCCAGCCAAGCGCGGTGATCAGCCCGGTCATGTCCAGCATTTCCTGCTGGCCGCCCGGCTGCGAAAACAGGATCAACGCCGCGCCGGAATCGCCTTTGGGGCCATAGATCGACAGCGCACGTTCGTCCCGGTCATGTTCCAGCCGGGTCATCGGCGCGGACAGGGCCAGCCCGGTATGCGCGTCGGTCAGCGTCTCGAACCCCATGCGGTCGCGCCAGGCCTGACGTTCGTCGCGCAGCGCCTGCAGCACCTGCGCCGGATCGGGCGACTGGCGCTGCGCCGCCACCGCCGCCGCCAGCGAGGCGCGGGTCTGGGGGCCGGTCTTGCCGTCGATCTCGCCATCATAGAATCCGGCCCATTGCAGCGTGTCCTGCATCTCGGCCACCGGCGGCATCTCGGCGGAGGTTTCGGGCGCCTCGGGCCAGTCGGGGGTGGTGCCTTGGTCAAGCGGCTGACCCAACTCGTCCCCGGTCGCGATCAGGCTGTCAGAGGGGATCGCCTCGCCCTGCAGGGCCTTCAGCCATTGCCGGGCCGCCGTCTCGCTCAGCGGGCCTGCGACGATGGCGAAGCGGTCATTCGGCAACTGCCACAACCCGGCCTCGGGGATCTTGCGGCGGCGTTCGGCCAGCGCGGCCTCGGCCTCGGCCCGGTCGGCAAAGGACGCCATGCGGATGTAATGTTGTGGGGCGGGTGGCTCGACCGCCTCTGGCGCCGCCTCTGCCGCATCATCCCCGGGCAGGCCGGCGGTCGAGGGGCTGCCGCTTGCCGCCGGTTCGGGCGCGTCGTCGATGCTGACCGCGCCGGTCCGGTCGCTGGCCGCATCGGTGATGCCGGTCGCGTCCACCCCTTCCGCCTGCGTCAGCAGGCTGTCGGCGGGGATGCTGCGGGACTGCTTCAGCGCCTGCATCCGGGCCTCGGCCTCTCCCCGGGGCAGGGGGCCAAGCCCGATCGCCGTCCATTCGCTGCCAAGCGGGAAGATCGCCACCGGCAGATCGCCCAGCTTTTCCTGCCACGCGACCGCCGCCGCCTGCGCGCTGGCCTCGCTGCGCTTGGCCTCGACGCGGATGAACACGTCCTCGGCCAGGGCCTGCCAGGGCAGGGTCGCGCCAAGCAGCAGCAATGCGGTACGCTTCATCATCTTGTCAGCCCCTTGATCCCTGCGCGCCCAGGTCCGATTGACCATGCCTTGCGCCGCGCCTAGAACACGCGCGTGTTTCCGCACACATACGAAAAAGGATGCCCGGATGACCAGCCCCCGTCGCGCCGATAAGCCGCGTTGTTTCCAGGATGTGATCCTGCGGCTTCAGGATCACTGGGCGCAGAGCGGCTGCGCGATCCTGCAACCCTATGATATGGAGGTCGGCGCCGGCACCTTTCACCCCGCCACGACGCTGCGCAGCCTGGGTCCGCGGCCTTGGGCTGCGGCCTATGTGCAGCCCTCGCGCCGGCCGACCGATGGCCGCTATGGCGAGAACCCCAACCGGCTGCAGCATTATTACCAGTATCAGGTGATCATCAAGCCAAGCCCCCCCGATCTGCAGGACCTGTATCTGGACAGCCTGCGCGCCATCGGGCTGGACCCGCTGATCCATGACGTCCGCTTTGTCGAGGATGACTGGGAATCGCCCACGCTCGGCGCCTGGGGTCTGGGATGGGAGGTCTGGTGCGACGGGATGGAGGTGTCGCAGTTCACCTATTTCCAGCAGGTCGCGGGCTATGACTGCCACCCCGTCTCGGGCGAGCTGACCTATGGGCTGGAACGGCTGGCGATGTATGTGCTGGGGGTCGAGCATGTGATGGACATGCCCTTCAACGACCCCGACAGCGCCATTCCGCTGAGCTATGGCGACATCTTTCGCCAGACCGAGCAGGAATATAGCCGCTGGAATTTCGACGTGGCCGATACCGACAACCTGTTCCGCCATTTCCGCGATGCCGAGGCGGAATGCGAACGCATCGCCGACGCGGCCGAGGCCGACGAGGCCGGGCGGCGCATCATCATGGCCCATCCGGCCTATGATCAGGCGATCAAGGCCAGCCACCTGTTCAACCTGCTCGACGCGCGCGGCGTCATCTCGGTGACCGAGCGGGCCGATTATATCCGACGGGTCCGGGCGCTGACCAAGCGCTGCGCCGACCTCTTCATGCAAACTCCGCTGGCACAGGTGCACTCATGAGCTCTGGCAAGATCCTCGTCTCGATGCTGCTGTTGTCGGCCCTGCTGACCGGCATGGCGATCTATTACATGCAGGTCTACGGCTTCTATGAACCCGTCGACGACATCACCGGGGCCGAGCAGATCCATCTCGCCGATGCCCAGGGCACGCTGCTGCCCGTGCAGGTCAGCGAGTTCCGCGGCATCGACGCCGAAAGCTCGCCCCTGCGCTATCGCGCCTGCTTCCGTCTGGACGACCCGGCGCTGCCCGCGGCCGCGCAGCCCTATCCCGATGCGACCCCCCTGGTCGGGCCGCGCTGGTTTTCCTGCTTTTCCGCGCGCGGCCTGACCGGCGATCTGCAAAGCGGTGCCGCGCGGGCTTTTCTTGGCGAACGCAACATTCTGCCCGGCGTCGACCGCGTCATCGCGGTCTATCCCGATGGCCGCGCATTCGCCTGGCATCAGCTGAACGAAACCGCCGAAGAGACGAAAGTGATCAAATGACCAATCTGCTGATCGAGCTTTTCTCGGAAGAAATCCCGGCCCGGATGCAGCCGCGTGCGCGGGACGACTTGCGGCGGCTGGTCACCGACGGGCTGGTCGAGGCGGGGCTGACCTTTGCCAGCGCCGGGGCGTTCTCGACCCCGCGCCGGCTGGTCCTGTCGGTCGAGGGGCTGGACCCCGCGTCGAAACCGCAGCGGGAAGAGCGCAAGGGCCCGCGCGTCGATGCGCCGGAACAGGCGCTGCAGGGCTTCCTGCGCTCGACCGGGTTGACGCGCGAGGAATTGCAGATCCGCGACGAGAAGAAGGGGCAGGTCTATGTCGCCGTCTTCGATAAGCCGGGCCGCCCGGCGGCCGAGATCGTGGCCGAGGTGCTGACCCGCACCATCCGCGACTTTCCCTGGCCCAAATCCATGCGTTGGGGCAGCGGTTCGCTGCGCTGGGTGCGGCCGCTGCACGCGATCCTGTGCATCCTGGAAGACGAAAGCGGGGCCGAGATCGTGCCGCTGACCGTGGACGGGATCACCGCCGGCGACCGGACGCACGGTCACCGCTTCATGGCGCCCGACGCCTTCGCGGTCCGCAGCTTTGATGACTACGCCGCCAAGCTGCGCCGCGCCAAGGTGATGCTCGACCCCGCCGAACGCGAATCCGCCATCGCGCAGGAGGCCGACAATCTGGGCTTCGCCCGCGGGCTCGAGGTGGTGCAGGATCAGGCCCTGCTGACCGAGGTCGCGGGTCTGGTCGAATGGCCGGTGACGCTGATGGGCCGGATCGAGCCGCAGTTTCTGGACCTGCCGCCCGAGGTGCTGCAGACCTCGATGAAAGAGCATCAGAAGTTCTTCTCGGCCCGCAACCCCAAGACCGGCCGGATCGAGGGCTTCGTCACCGTCGCCAATATCGAGACACCCGATGACGGCGCCACCATCCTCGCCGGCAATCAACGCGTGCTGGCGGCGCGGCTGTCGGATGCGGCGTTCTTCTGGGACAACGACCTGCGCGTCGCCCGCGCCAGGATGGATGACTGGTCGCAGGGGCTGGCCAGCGTCACCTTCCACAACAAGCTGGGCAGTCAGGCCGACCGCGTCGCCCGCATCGCGTCCCTTGCCCGCGAGATCGCGCCGATGGTCGGTGCGGACCCGGATCAGGCCGAACGGGCGGCCAGGCTGGCCAAACTGGACCTGCGCTCGTCCATGGTCGGCGAGTTCCCGGAACTGCAGGGCGTCATGGGCCGCTATTACGCGTTGGAGGCCGGCGAACCGCCGGAAATCGCCGACGCCGCCCGCGACCACTACGCCCCGCTCGGCCCCTCGGATCAGGTGCCGACCGCGCCGGTCTCGGTCGCCGTGGCGCTTGCCGACAAGCTGGACACACTGACCGGCTTCTGGGCCATCGACGAAAAGCCGACCGGCTCGAAAGACCCCTTCGCCCTGCGGCGGGCCGCCCTGGGTGTGATCCGTCTGGTGGTCGACAACAACAAGCGCCTGCCGCTGGCGAAGCTGATCGAAAGCGGCCTCGCCGCGCATGAGGCGCCCAAAGCAGACGACAGCGACGCCGCCGACAGCCTCCTCTCTTTCCTCCACGACCGCCTCAAGGTCCATCTCCGCGACCAGGGCATCCGCCACGACATCATCGACGCGGTGCTGGCGCAGCCGGGCAATGACGATCTGGTGCTGGTGGTCAGCCGGGCACGCGCGCTGAACGCGCTCCTCGCCACGGATGACGGGCAGAACCTGACGCAGGGCCTGAAACGCGCCAGCAACATCCTCGCCCAGGCCGAGGAACGCGACGGCGTCGAATACAGCTTCGGCGCAGACCCCAAATTCGCCGAAACTGATCAGGAACGCGCCCTTTTCACTGCACTCGACACCGCCGAACCGGCGATCCGTCAGGCCGTCGCCTCCGAGGATGTGACCGCCGCCCTCGCCGCCATCGCCGATCTGCGCGCGCCCATCGACGCCTTCTTCGAGGCCGTGCAGGTCAATACCGACAACCAGATCGTCCGCCGCAATCGGCTGAACCTGCTGCACCGCATCCGCGCCGCCGGCCGCCAGATTGCCGATTTCGGGCGGATCGAGGGCTAGGCTTCTTCTTTGCTTAAATACTCATCGGCGTGGACAGCACGCGCCGGGCACCCTAAATCAGTCCAAACCCCAAGGACACGCCGCCATGCCCAGCCTTAACGACATCCGCTCGACCTTCCTCGACTTCTATCGGCGCAACGATCATACCGTCGTGCCCTCCAGCCCGCTGGTGCCGCGCAACGACCCGACGCTGATGTTCACCAATTCGGGAATGGTGCAGTTCAAGAACCTGTTCACCGGGGTCGAGAAACGCGACTATGTCCGCGCCACCAGCTCGCAGAAATGCGTGCGCGCGGGCGGCAAGCACAACGATCTCGACAATGTGGGCTATACCGCCCGCCACCACACCTTCTTCGAGATGCTGGGCAATTTCAGCTTCGGCGACTATTTCAAGGCCCAGGCGATCCCCTTTGCGTGGGAACTTCTGACCCGCGATTTCGACATCCCCAAGGACAAGCTGCTGGTCACCGTCTATCACACTGATGACGAGGCGGCGGCGCTGTGGAAAAAGGTCGCGGGCCTGCCCGACGACCGCATCATCCGCATCGCCAGCGACGACAATTTCTGGCGCATGGGTCCGACCGGCCCCTGCGGCCCCTGCACCGAGATCTTCTTCGATCACGGCGACCACATCTGGGGCGGCCCGCCCGGCAGCAAGGACGAGGACGGCGACCGCTTCATCGAGATCTGGAACCTCGTCTTCATGCAGAACGAGCAGTTCGAGGACGGCAGCATGCGCGAACTCGACATGCAGTCCATCGACACCGGCATGGGGCTGGAACGCATCGGCGCGCTGCTGCAGGGCAAGCACGACAATTACGACACCGACCTGATGCGCGCGCTGATCGAGGCCTCGGCCAACGCCACCAGTTCGGACCCGGACGGGCCGGGCAAGGTCCATCACCGGGTCATCGCCGACCATCTTCGCTCGACCAGCTTCCTGCTGGCCGACGGGGTGATGCCCAGCAATGAGGGGCGCGGCTATGTGCTGCGCCGGATCATGCGCCGCGCCATGCGCCATGTGCACATGCTGGGCGCAGCCGATCCGGTCATGCACCGGCTGGTGCCCGCGCTGGTGCGCCAGATGGGCGAGGCCTATCCCGAGCTTGGCCGCGCGCAGGCGATGATCGAGGAATCGCTGCTGTCCGAGGAAACCCGCTTCCGCAAGACGCTGGATCGCGGCCTGCGCCTGCTCGACGACGAGATCTCCCGCCTGCCCGAAGGCGCGGATCTGCCCGGCGAGGCGGCGTTCCGGCTGTATGACACCTATGGCTTCCCGCTCGACCTGACGCAGGACGCGCTGCGCGAAAAGGGGCGCGGGGTGGACATCAAGGGCTTCGATGCCGCCATGGCGGAACAAAAGGCGCAGGCGCGCGCCGCCTGGGCCGGCTCTGGCGAGACCCGCGATGCGGCCATCTGGTACGAGTTGGCCGAGCAGCACGGCGCGACCGAGTTTCTGGGCTATGACAGCGAAACCGCCGAGGGGCAGGTGCTGGCGCTGGTCCGCGACGGTTCGCCCATCGACAGCGCAAGCGAGGGCGAGGCGGTGCAGATCGTCGTCAACCAGTCGCCCTTTTACGCCGAATCCGGCGGTCAGGTCGGCGATAGCGGCACGATCCAGACCGAATCCGGCATGGCGCGGATCACCGACACCAAGAAATCCGGCGGCATCTTCATCCACATGGCCGAGGTCACGATGGGCCGCATCGACCGCGGACAGGCCGCCAAGCTCGAGGTCGATCACAGCCGCCGCACGGCGATCCGGGCCAATCATTCGGCCACACATCTGCTGCACGAGGCGCTGCGCCGGGCGCTGGGCGATCACGTCGCGCAGCGCGGCTCGCTGAACGCGCATGACCGTCTGCGCTTCGACTTCAGCCACAACAAGGCGCTGACGCCCGAGGAGATCGCCCGGGTCGAGGCCGAGGTGAACGAGTTCATCCGCCAGAACGCGCCGGTCCAGACCCGGATCATGACCCCCGACGACGCCCGCGCCATCGGTGCGCAGGCGCTGTTCGGCGAGAAATACGGCGACGAGGTGCGGGTTGTCTCGATGGGGCAGCTGGAAGGCTCGGGCAAGGGCAGCGACAAGCAGACCTATTCGCTGGAACTTTGCGGCGGCACCCATGTTGCGCGCACCGGCGATATCGGCATGTTCGCCCTGACTGGCGAGACCGCCTCGGCGGCGGGCATCCGGCGGATCGAGGCGCTGACCGGCGACGCCGCCATGGCCGAACTGCGCCGCGTGGACCGCGAACTGTCCGAGATCGCGGGCATCCTCAAGGCGCAGTCGGGCGATGTGGTCAACAGGGTCCGCGCGCTGGCGGATGAGCGGCGCGCGCTGGCCAATGAGGTCGCGCAGCTCAAGCGCCAGCTCGCCATGGGCGGCAGTGGCGCGGCCGAGGCCAAGGATGTCGGCGGCGTGCGCTTTGTCGGGCGCGTCGTCGAAGGCGTCTCGGGCAAGGAGCTGGGGGCGCTGGTCGATGAGATGAAGTCGCAGCTAGGCAGCGGCGCAGTGCTGGTGCTGGGCGGGTCGGACGGCAAGGCGACCGTGGCCGCGGGCGTGACCGGCGATCTGACCGACCGGCTCAGCGCGGTGTCGATGGTGCAGGCCGCGACCGAGGCGCTGGGCGGCAAGGGCGGCGGCGGGCGTCCCGACCGGGCGCAGGGCGGCGCGCCGTCGCTGGATGCCGCCGACGCGGCGATTGCGGCGGTCGAGGCGGTGATCGCGGCGGCCTGACCGCGCGCCGGAACCGGCGCGACATGACGAAGAACCCGCGCCGGAACCGGCGCGACATGGCGAAACTGACCGGCAGCCCCCCTGGACCCCGTCCTTGGGGGCTGTCGCGTCATGCGTCCCCACTGCAGGCGCCCCGACCGCCACGAATGACGCTTCCCCCCGTCCCGCAGGCCGACTATACCAGCCGCGGCATTCGTGATCGCGGAAGGAAAGCAAAATGGCCAATGTCGTGGTGGTCGGCGCGCAATGGGGCGACGAAGGCAAGGGCAAGATCGTCGACTGGCTCTCGGAACGGGCCGAGATCATCGCCCGCTTTCAGGGCGGCCATAATGCCGGGCACACGCTGGTCATCGGCGAGACGGTGTATAAGCTGTCGCTGCTGCCCTCGGGGATCGTGCGGCCGGGCAAGCTGGCGGTGATCGGCAACGGCGTCGTGCTGGACCCTTGGGCGCTGTTTGCGGAAATCGACAAGCTGTCCGCACAGGGCGTCCGCATCGACACCGACAACCTGCTGATCGCGGAAAACACGCCGCTGATCCTGCCGCTGCATCAGGATCTGGACCAGATCCGCGAGCAGGCGGCGGGCACGGCCAAGATCGGCACCACCGGTCGCGGCATCGGCCCGGCTTACGAGGACAAGGTTGGCCGCCGCGCCATCCGCCTCGCCGATCTGGGGGATGAGGAGACGCTGGACAGCCGCCTCGACCGCCTGCTGGCGCATCACGACGCGCTGCGACAGGGGCTGGGGGCCGAGGCCATCGACCGCGCCGCGCTGAAGGCCGCGCTGGTCGAGATCGCGCCCAAGCTGCTGTCCTATGCCGCGCCGGTCTGGAAGGTGATGAACGAGGCCCGCCGCGCCGGCAAGCGCATCCTGTTCGAAGGCGCGCAGGGCAGCCTGCTGGACATCGATTTCGGCACCTATCCCTATGTCACCTCGTCCACGACCATGTCGGGCATGGCCGCGACCGGCACCGGCATGGGGCCGAGCGCCATCGACTTCGTGCTGGGCATCGTCAAGGCCTATACCACCCGCGTCGGCGAAGGCCCGTTCCCGACCGAGCTTCACGACGCCGACGGCCAGCGGCTGGGCGAGCGGGGCCATGAATTCGGCACTGTCACCGGCCGCAAGCGCCGCTGCGGCTGGTTCGATGCCGTGCTGGTGCGCCAGACCTGTGCGATTTCCGGCGTCAACGGCATCGCCCTGACCAAGCTGGATGTGCTGGACGGCTTCGACACGCTGAAGATCTGCACCGGCTACGAGATCGACGGCGAGACCTATGACTATCTGCCCACCGCGGCCGCGCTGCAGGCCCGCGTCCGGCCCATCTATGAAGAGATGGAGGGCTGGCAGGAATCGACGCAAGGCGCGCGCAGCTGGGCCGATCTGCCCGCCGCCGCGATCAAATATGTCCGCCGCGTCGAAGAGCTGATCCAGTGCCCGGTGGCGCTGCTGTCGACCTCGCCCGAGCGGGACGACACCATCCTTGTCACCGACCCCTTCGCGGACTGAGCCGATGGACCTCAAGACCCGCAAGCGCCTGTCGCTGCTGATCCTGATCATCGGGCTGCCGGGCTATATCGCCGTCGCCTGGATGCTGCTGGCCTATGTCAACGACCGCTGGGGCCGCCTGCCGATCTGGGCCGAGGGGCTGCTGGTCATGTTCCTGGGCATCGTCTGGATCCTGCCCTTCCGCCGCGTCTTCAGCGGCATCGGCAAGTCCGAGGACTGAGCGTGGCGGATGGCGTGCTGCACAGCCGGGTCGGTGTGACGCTGATCGGCGGCGGCGCGCTGCAACCGGGCGATCTGGACCTGGCGCTGGCGCATGCGCCCTGTCTGGTGGCGGCCGATGGCGGGGCCGACGCCGCGCTTGCCCTGGGTCACATGCCGGTCCGGGCGATCGGAGACCTCGATTCGATCTCGGACGCCGCCCGCGCCGCTTTGGGGCCGGACCGCCTGCTGCATGTGGCCGAGCAGGACAGCACCGATTTCGCCAAGGCGCTGACGCGGATCGAGGCGCCCTTTGTCATCGCCACCGGGTTTTCGGGGCGCCGGCTGGATCACACGCTGGCGGCGCTGAACGTGATGGTGCGCCACCGCCATCTGCCCTGCATCATGCTGACGGCCGAGGATATCGCCTTTGCCGTCCCGCCGCAGCTTGACCTGCCGCTGGCGCCCGGCACCCGTGTCTCGCTGTTTCCGATGGGGCCGGCGCAGGGGCGCAGCACCGGGCTGCTGTGGCCGATCGACGGCATCGCCTTTGCGCCCGACGGCTCCATCGGCACCTCGAACGCGGCGCTTGGGCCGGTGACGCTGGCGGTGACGGGGCCGGTGATCGGGCTGTTGCCGCGCGACTGTCTGGATCTGGCGCTGGCGGCGCTTACCGCTGCCACGTCCGGCTAAGCAGCGACAGCCAGTTCCGCCAGCAGATTTTCTCCAGAAGCGGCGTGTCATAGCCATGCGCCCGCATCGCCTCGACCAGCCGGGGCAGGGCGGCCGCGTCGGCCAGATCGTTCGGCATCAGCGCCCCGTCGAAGTCCGAGCCGAGCGCCACCCCGTCCTCGCCCAGATGGGTCAGCAGGTGGTCGAGATGGCGCAGATAGGGGTCGAACCCGTCAAAGGGCAGGCGCCGCCCGTCGGGCCGCACGAAGCCCGCAGCAAAGTTCAGGCCCACGACGCCCCCGGTCGCCGCGATCATCTGCAATTGCGCGTCGGTCAGGTTGCGGGTCGAGGGCGCGACGGCATGTGCCCCGGAATGGGTCGAGACGAGCGGCGCGCCGCTGATCCGGGCCACATCCTCGATCCCCTTGGCGTTCAGATGCGCCAGATCGACCATGATCCGCAGCCGGTCGCATTCCGCGATCAGCGCCTTGCCCTGATCGCTAAGGCCGGGGCCGGTATCCGGGTCGCCGGGAAAGGCGAAGGGCACGCCGTGGCCATGCGCGTTCGCCCGCGACCAGACCGGCCCCAGCGAGCGCAGGCCGAGCGTATGCCACAGATGCAGCACATCGGGGTCGGCCACGCCCTCGGCCCCCTCCATATGCAGGATGGCGGCGATGCGGCCCTGATCGCGCGCGGTCTCGATATCGGCCACGCTGCGACAAATCGTCAGGGTCCCGCTGCGTTCCAGCGCCGCCAACTGCCCGGCAAGGCGCAGCATATGCTCGGTCGCGGGGCCGGTGGGGATCGGCTGATCCAGAGGCACGGCATAGGGCGGGTTTTCCTGCCGCGCCTTCCAGTCGATGCCATCGGTCCCGGCGGGCGAAGGCGCCCACAGCGCGAAAAACCCGCCGAACATGCCGCCCGCGCGCAGCCGGGGCAGGTCGATATGGCCGCTGCCATCGCCCTCGGCCCAGATCGCCGCCGGGTCGGCCCCCGGTGCCACCAGCCGTTGCAGGAAATCATTATGGCCGTCAAACACCGGAATCATCGCGGGCTCCTTGCAGTTCGGCGGCAGTTTGCGTCGCCGCCCGTGCCGTCGCAACCGTCTTTCCGCCCGCGCCGATCCGTGGCAGTCTGACCCGGCACAGCCAATTTTGGAAAGAGCCAGCCATGCCACGGATCAGCCCCGACTTTGACGGCCAGACCGTCATCACCACCTTTGAGGTCACCCCCGGCACGGCGCATGATCTGATCGACGCGCTGACCGATGCGTGGGACAAGGTCATCAGCCGCCAGCCCGGTTTCATCGGCGGCGCGGTGCATCTGAACGACGCCCAGACCCGCGTCGCGACCTATTCCCAGTGGCGCGACCGGGGCGACTATCAGGCCATGCTGCGCACCCCCGAGATGCGAGAGCGCAACCGCGTCATCAACGCGCTGTGCCGCAGCTTCGAGCCGGTGATGTACGAGCTGCATTCCGTCTATGACGGCTGAGCGCGGGGTATGATGCAGGTGCAGAAACTCCGTGCAAATCCGGGCCGGGGCGGCTAGGGTCGCGCCCATCACAGGCAGGGGGCGCAGGGCATGGCCGGACGCATCATCACCGTGGCGCAGCAAAAGGGCGGCTCGGGCAAGACAACCATGGCCGTCAATCTGGCCGTCGCGCTGCGCCGGCGCGGTCTGGGCGTGGCGCTGATCGATACCGACCCGCAAGGCAGCCTTGGCCGGTGGTACATGGAGCGCATGGCGCGTTTCGGCGAGGATGAGGGGCTGGAGTTTTCAACCTCGTCCGCCTGGGGTGCGTCTTATGAAAGCGAAAAGCTGAAGAAGCGCTTCGACGTCGTCATCATCGACACGCCGCCCAAGATCGACAGCGACCTGCGCCCGGCGCTGCGGGTGGCGGATCTGGTGCTGGTGCCGGTCGCCTCGTCGCAGGTCGATCTGTGGGCGACCGAGGGCGTGCTGGACCTTGCCCGGCGCGAGCGGGCCTCGGTGCTGGTCGTGATGAACCGCACGCGCCCGAACACGCGGCTGGGGGTCGAGGTGGCGCAGGGCGCGGCCGATCTGGGCGCGACGCTTGCGGCGACGCAGATCGGCAACCGCGTGGCCTATGCCGAGACGCTGGGGCAGGGGTTGGCAGTCGCCGAGCGCAGCGACGCCAAGCCCGCGCGGGACGAGATCGAGGCGCTGGTAACCGAACTGCTGGAGATGTGGGCTTAAGCGCCGACTGACGCCGCCGGGGAACTTTTCGACGCGGCCGGGCTTTTCCCGGCATGACCGGGCGCAAGGATCAGACCGCGCGCCCGTCCCTTGCGTTGAAAGGAATTTTCCATGACCGACATTCGCAAATCGGCACTGGCACTCGCGCTGCTGGCGCCCATGGGGATCGCCGCCTGCGTGCCGGCCAGTGATCCCGTCGTTGTCCCGACCTCGCCCGCGACCGAAACCGACGCCTGCGGCTCTGCCGCCTATCAGCAATTCGTGGGGCAGAAATCGCCCGCGATCTCGCTGCCCGCAGGGGCCGAGTTCCGCCATTATCGCACCGGCGATCCGGTGACGCTGGACCTGCGCCCCGAGCGGTTGAACTTTGAATATGACCGCAGCGGCACGCTGATCCGCGTGAGCTGCGGCTGACATGACAAGGGCGGCCGTTCTGGCCGCCCTCTTTCGTTTCCCGTCCGCGCCTCAGCGCCGCCGCTTGGACCGCTTGTTGCCGCCGCGCTGGCCCGCGCGCCCGGCGCTGGACCGGCCAGAGGCCCCGACCGCGGCCTCGGCCGCCGCTTCCACCGCGGCCTGCCGCGCCAGCGGATCGTCGGCCACGGCCAGTTCCACCGCCTCGAGCCGCTTGACCTCGTCGCGCAGCCGGGCGGCTTCCTCGAATTCCAGGTTCTCGGCGGCCTTGCGCATCCCGGCCCGCAGCGCGTCCAGATGGGCGGCCAGATTGGCGCCGATCAGCGGCTTTTCGACGCGCGTCGTAATACGCGCCTGATCCGTGTCGCCCTGCCACAGCCCGGCCAGCACATCATCGACATTCTTGCGCACCGTCTGCGGGGTGATGCCGTGTTCCTCGTTATAGGCCATCTGCTTGGCCCGGCGGCGGTCGGTCTCGGCCAGCGCGCGTTCCATGCTGCCGGTCATGCGGTCGGCATACAGGATCACCCGCCCGTCCGCGTTCCGCGCCGCCCGCCCGATGGTCTGGATCAGCGAGGTTTCCGAGCGCAGGAAACCTTCCTTGTCGGCATCCAGAATCGCCACCAGCCCGCATTCGGGAATATCAAGTCCTTCCCGCAACAGGTTGATTCCGATCAGAACATCGAACGCACCCAGCCGCAGGTCGCGGAGGATCTCGATCCGCTCGATGGTGTCGATGTCCGAGTGCATGTAGCGCACCTTGATGCCCTGCTCGTGCAGATATTCGGTCAGATCCTCGGCCATGCGCTTGGTCAGGGTGGTCACCAGCGTCCGATAGCCCTGCGCGTTCACCCGCCGGATCTCGTCCAGCAGATCGTCGACCTGCATCTCGACCGGGCGGATCTCGACCTGCGGGTCCAGAAGGCCGGTGGGACGGATTACCTGTTCGACAAAGACGCCGCCGGTCTGGTCCAGCTCCCACTCTTTCGGCGTGGCCGAGACAAAGACCGACTGGGTCCGCATCGCGTCCCATTCCTCGAACTTCAGCGGGCGGTTGTCCATGCAGGAGGGCAGCCGGAAGCCGTGCTCTGCCAGCGTGAACTTGCGCCGGTAGTCGCCGCGATACATGCCGCCGATCTGCGGCACGCTGACATGCGATTCGTCGGCAAAGACGATGGCATTGTCGGGAATGAATTCGAACAGCGTCGGCGGCGGCTCGCCGGGCGCGCGGCCGGTCAGATAGCGGGAATAGTTCTCGATCCCGTTGCAGACGCCGGTCGCCTCGAGCATTTCGAGGTCGAAATTCGTCCGCTGTTCCAGCCGCTGCGCCTCGAGCAGCTTGCCTTCGTCATTCAGCTGGATCAGCCGCACGCGAAGTTCTTCCTTTATCCCCTTGATAGCCTGACGCAAAGTTGGACGAGGCGTCACATAGTGGCTGTTGGCGTAGATGCGGATCTGCTTGAAATCATCGGTCTTGGCGCCGGTCAGCGGATCGAACTCGGTGATCTTTTCCAGTTCCGGTCCAAAGAAGTCGAAGCGCCAAGCCCGGTCCTCGAGGTGGGCGGGCCAGACCTCGACCACGTCGCCGCGCACGCGGAACCCGCCGCGCTGGAACGCCGCGTCCAGCCGCCGGTATTGCTGGGCGACAAGCTGGCCGATGAATTCGCGCTGATCGTAGTTCTGCCCCACGATCATGTCCTGCGTCATCGCCGAATAGGTCTCGACCGAGCCGATGCCATAGATGCAGGATACCGAGGCCACGATGATCACATCGTCGCGTTCCAGCAGCGCCCGCGTTGCCGAGTGGCGCATCCGGTCGATGGCCTCGTTGATCTGCGATTCCTTCTCGATATAGGTGTCCGAGCGGGCGACATAAGCCTCGGGCTGGTAATAGTCGTAATAGCTGACGAAATATTCGACCGCGTTGTCGGGGAAGAACCCCTTGAACTCGCCGTAAAGCTGCGCCGCCAGCGTCTTGTTGGGGGCGAGGATGATGGCCGGGCGCTGCGTTTCCTCGATCACCTTGGCCATGGTGAAGGTCTTGCCGGTGCCGGTGGCGCCCAGCAGCACCTGATCGCGGTCGCCCGCCGTGATGCCCGCCGTCAGCTCGGCAATGGCCGTCGGCTGGTCGCCCGCGGGTTCGAAATCCGACTTCATCACAAAGCGCCGCCCGCCCTCGAGCTTTGGCCGCGTCACCTCGGCAAAGCGGGGCAGGGGCGCGTTGGTATTGTTGTGACCCATGGTTTTACCTTTGTTCCGGTTCCCTAAATGGCGATTCAGACAGCCGTTGCAAGGGCCGGGCGGTGTGACAGCGTGACGTGGGCGCGCCACTTGATCCCGTGGCGCACATGGCCGATAACATGGCCAGAGCCAATATTGGGAAAGCCAGCCATGCGCGTCCGCATCTATCAGCCCGCCCGCAACGCCATGCAATCGGGAACCGCACGGACGCGGCACTGGTTTCTGGAATTCCCGCAGGCCGAGCCGCGCGACATCGACCCGCTGATGGGCTGGACCAGTTCCGAAGACACCCAAAGCCAGGTCCGCATGCGCTTCGACACCCGCGCCGACGCCGAGGCCTATGCCCGCGAGAACGGGTTGGATTACGTCATCCAGCCCTCGCACAAGCGCTCGCTGAACATCCGCCCGCGCGGCTATGGCGAGAATTTCGCGACCGACCGCGTGGCGCCTTGGACGCATTGAACGCCGCGCGGTTCACATGACGCAGCACGAATCGAAGACCACGTCGCCCGACGCGCTGAAGATCGCGCCGGAAAGCCCGCTGGCGGCGGATCTGGACCTGCTGTTTCAGCGCCACACGCAGGACATGCACGCCGACACGCCGCCCGAATCGATCCACATGCTGGATCGCTCGGACCTCGTCGCGCCCGATATCGGGTTCTTCGTCATGCGCGATGCGGGCCGGCCGGTGGCGATGGGGGCGTTGAAGCGGATCGACGCGACCCATGCCGAGATCAAGTCGATGCATGTGCTGGCCGAGGATCGCGGCCGGGGCCTGTCGCGCGCCATGCTGACCGCGTTGCTGGACGCCGCCCGCGACCGGGGCTATCGCCGCGTCAGTCTG
This sequence comes from Paracoccus jeotgali, assembly GCF_002865605.1. Classification (NCBI taxonomy): domain Bacteria; kingdom Pseudomonadati; phylum Pseudomonadota; class Alphaproteobacteria; order Rhodobacterales; family Paracoccaceae; genus Paracoccus; species Paracoccus jeotgali. The sequence continues at coordinate 1,605,532 of NZ_CP025583.1, read as the reverse complement.
GAAACCGGCATCCAGCCCACCTTCATCGCCGCCCGCGCCCTGTATCAGCGCGCGGGCTTCGTCGAATGTGGTCCGTTTCAGGGCTATGGCCCGGACCCAAACAGCGTCTTCATGACCTGCGAGCTCTAGCCGATTTCTCGCCGCCCGTTGCTTGCATCCGGCCGGCGTTTCGCGCATTCAATGCGGGCGCGGTCCCGTAGCTCAACTGGATAGAGCGGCCGACTTCTAATCGGCAGGTTGGGCGTTCGAGTCGTCCCGGGATCGCCAGCAGAAACCAGTCACGCGCCTTCAGCTATCCGCTTCAAGCACCCGTGCCACCGCCAGCGCCGCCAGCGCGGGCAGGGTCAGCAGGTCGTGGACCTGCGCCACGCGGGCGGGGGTGTAATAGCCTTCCTCGTGCAGAATGTTGACCGTGGCCACCATTTTGCCGGCAAGGATGATCGGCAGGTTCACCACCGACCCGCAGCCAAGGCGGCCGATCAGCTCGGCATCGGGAAAGACGGTGTCGATCTCGGCCAGCGTGTTGGCGACGAAAGCCTCGTGGCGGCCGTGAACCTGCTCGAACCAGCGGTTCATCTGGATCGTCTTGGTGCCCGAGGTGGGATAGTTCGCGGCGTCGTCGGTATAGGCGCGGCGCGACTCCATCCGTTCCATATCCGCCGTCATCACGGTGAACAGTTTGGCGCCGACCGTGGCCTTGGTCAGGGTGCACAGCGCGTCGAACGCCTGCGTGGGCGTCTCGGCGGAGGCCAGTGCGGCCTCGAAAATATGGCGCGGGTCTTGGGTCATGCGATTTCCTTGTCGTGATCGGCCCCGACCGAGGCCGCATAAAGCGCCTGCGAATAGGGGTGGTTGAAGCTGCCGTCATGCAGCGCGGTGGCGGGCGCGATCTCGACGATGCGGCCCTTGTTCATCACGGCCATGCGCTCGCACATGAAACCCACCACCGGCAGGTTGTGGGTGACCATCAGATAGGTCAGCCCCTGTTCGCGCCGCAGCCGCTTGAGAAGGTTCAGGATTTCCGCCTGCACCGAGACATCCAGCGCCGAGGTCGGCTCGTCCAGCAGCATCACCTTGGGTTCCAGCATCAGCGCTCGCGCGATGGCGACGCGCTGCCGCTGCCCGCCGGAAAGCTGGTGCGGAAAGCGGAAGCGGAAGCGCTGGTCGAGGCCGACGGCGGACAGGATCTCGGCCACGCGGCGGTCGCGGTTGCCGATGCCGTGGATGATCAGCGGCTCGGACAGGACCGCATCGACGGTCTTGCGCGGATGCAGCGAGCCATAGGGGTCCTGAAACACCATCTGGCAGCGCCGCGCAAAGGCCCGGTCCGGGCGTTTGCCGCAGGGCTGGCCCAGCACCGTGATCTCGCCCGTCCAATCGGGGGCGAGGCCGGCGATAGCCTTGAGGATGGTCGATTTTCCCGACCCGCTTTCCCCGACAAGAGCAAAGCTCTCGCCCTCGGCCACGGACAGCGTGACGTCATGGACGACGCGCGAGGCGCCATAGGCGATGTTCAGATCGGTCAGCGTGATCGCGTTCATGTTCCACCCCATGCGCTGCGGTCCAGCACCGGCAATTCGTCGCGGGTCTCGCGCATCCGCGGCACCGCCGCCAGCAGCCCGCGTGTATAGGGATGGCGCGCCTTGTGCAGTTCCGAGGCGACGCAGCTTTCCACCACCTCGCCCGCATGCATCACCAGAATGCGGTCGCAATAGCGCGCCACAAGGTTCAGGTCGTGGCTGATCAGGATCAGCCCCATGCCCTTGTCGCGCACCTGTTCGTCGATCAGGTCCAGCACCTGCGCCTGCACCGAGACATCCAGCGCCGAGGTCGGCTCGTCCGCGATCAGCAGGTCGGGGCGCGGAATCAGCATCATGGCGATCATGATCCGCTGGCCCATCCCGCCCGAGACCTCGTGCGGATAAAGCGCCGTCACCCGCTCCGGCTCGTTGATGCGGACCGAATGCAGCATCTCGATCACCCGCGCGCGCAGGTCGCTGCGGGGCAGGTTCTCGTGCGTGACAAGCGCCTCGGCGATCTGGGCGCCGACGGTCATCACCGGGTTCAGCGAGAATTTCGGGTCCTGCATGATCATCGAGATCCGCGCCCCGCGCAGCCGGCGCATGGCGCGTTCGGACTGCGCCTGCAGGTCGATGCCGTCGAAGATCAGCCGGTCGGCCTGCTGGTGGCCCGGACGCCGGATCAGGCGCAGGATGGCGCGGCCGGTCATCGACTTGCCCGAGCCGCTTTCGCCGACAATCCCCAGACGCTCGCGGCCCAGGGTCAGCGACAGGCCGCGCACCACGTCCACGCGGCCCTTGTTGGTCGGAAAGCTGACGCGCAGGTTCTCGATCTCCAGCAGGGGCGCGGTCATGACTTGCCCCCCTGCTTGGGGTCCAGAACGTCGCGCAGCCCGTCGCCCAGAAAGCAGAAGCCCAGCGAGACGAGGATGATGGCAAAGCCCGGCATCGTCGCCACCCACCATTGGTCAAGGATGAACGTCCGCCCGCGCGAGATCATCGCCCCCCATTCCGGCAGCGGCGGCTGCGCGCCCAGACCCAGGAATCCCAGCCCGGCGGCGGTCAGGATGATGCCTGCCATGTCCAGCGTCACCCGCACGATCATGGAGGAACTGCACAGCGGCAGCACATGGCCCACGATCACCCGCAGGTCGGACGCCCCCAGCAGCCGCGTCGCCATGATGAATTCGGAATTGCGGAAGGTCAGCGTCTCGGCCCGGGCGATGCGGGCATAGGCGGGCCAGGCGGTGATGGCGATGGCGATGACCGCGTTCTCGATCCCCGGTCCAAGCGCCGCGACAAAGGCCAGCGCCAGGATCAGCTTGGGCATGGACAGGAACACATCGGTCACGCCCATCAGCACCTTGTCCACCCAACCGCCGAAATAGCCCGAGATCGCGCCGATCAGCAGCCCCAGCGGGGCCGAGATCACCGCGACAAGCGCCACGATCATCAGCGTGATCCGCGAGCCATAGACCACGCGGCTGAAGATATCGCGGCCCAGCTCGTCCGTGCCCATCCAGTGCAGGCCCGAGGGCGGCAGCAACCGCTGGCCGAGGTTCTGGCCATAGGGGCTGTAGGGCGCGATCCAGGGCGCAAAGGCCGCGGTCAGCAGCAGCACCAGCAGGATCACCCCGCCAAGCACCGCCAGCGGATTGCGCAGCAGCGCCACCCACATCCGATACAGCCGCCCCATGCTCGCCTGCAGCCGCGAGGCCGGGCTTTCGTCCAGCAGCCAGCGTTTCGTCAGGATCATCTTGGCCCCCTTTGTCCTAGCGGCTGCGCGGGTCGAGCACGCGATACAGCACGTCCGACAGGCGGTTGATCAGGATGAACACGGCGCCGATGACCAGCGTGGCCCCAAGAACAGAGTTCATGTCGGCGTTCAGCAGCGCCTGCGTCAGGTAGTTGCCGATGCCGGGCCAGCTGAACACGGTCTCGATCATCACCGAGCCTTCCAGCAGCGCCGCATAGGACAGCCCGATCACGGTGATCAGCTGCACGCGGATGGGGCGAAAGGCGTGGACCCAGATCACCCGCCACTCGGCCACGCCCTTGACGCGGGCGGTGGTGACATATTCCTGCGCCAACTGGTCCAGCATGAAGCTGCGCGTCATCCTCGCGATGTAGGCCAGCGCAAAGAAGCCAAGGATCGCGGCCGGCAGGATCAGGTGATCGACGGCGTTGCGCAGAACGTCCCAGTCGCGGGCGAGGGTGGCGTCGACCAGCATCAGCCCGGTCCGCGCCGGCACCAGCCCGTCATAGAAGATATCCACACGCCCCGGCCCCGCGACCCAGCCGAGACCGGCATAAAACACCGCCAGCCCGACCAGCCCCAGCCAGAAGGCCGGCACCGAATAGCCCAGCAGGGCCACGACCCGGATCACCTGATCGACCCATTGCCCCTGCCGCGCGGCCGCCCAGACCCCCAGCGGCACGCCCAAGCCCACGCCGATCAGGATTCCCAGCGTCGCCATTTCCAGCGTCGCCGGAAACACCACCGCCAGATCCTGCGCGACGGAACGGTTAGTCGTCACCGACCGGCCCAGATCGCCCCGGAACACGTCGGTCACATAGCTGCCGAACTGCACGATCAGCGGCCGGTCAAGGCCCATGGCGCTGCGCGCGGCCTCGTATTGCTCGGTCGTGGCGCGGTCGCCGACCACCGCCAGCACCGGGTCAATGGGAATGACGCGCCCGATGAAGAAGGTGATCGCCAGAAGGCCGATGAATGTCAGCAGCGTCAGCACCGCGAATTCGGTGACCGAGCCGACCGTCTGCCGCCAACGGGGTCGTCCCTGCAGAAAAGCAGCCATTCGCGCCTCCTCGTGAATGCTGCCTGCGGTGATAGAGCAATTTTCAGGAATTACAAAAAATAATTTTTGCGTTGCCAATATTTTCTTAGTAGCGTTCCGGCAGACGGGCCGCGCGGGCCTGTCGCGGCAAGCGAGGGGGAGGGCGGTTGCGATGAACGACGAACAGCCGCAGACCCGGCCCCAGCCGGATGCCGCGCGGGCCGAGCCGCGTCTTGGCCCCGCGATCCGAAAGCGGCGCAAGCAGATGCGGCTGACGCTGCAGGCGGTCTCGGCCGCGTCGGGGGTCTCGGTCGGCTATCTGAGCCAGGTCGAGCGTGACAATGCCACCCCTACGCTGGGCACGCTGGCGCAGATCGCCGATGCGCTGGGGGTGGGGCTGGATTATTTCGTCTCGGCCCCCAAACCGGCCGACGGGCTGACCCGCGCAGATCAGCGGCCGACATTCTCGCTGCCCCATTCCGCGCTGGGTTATGAAGACCTCGCCGCCGGTTTTCCGGGGGCCGAGCTGTCCAGCTATATCCTGACCGTGCCGCCGGGTTACGAATCCGAACTTGTCCAGCATGAGGGTGAAGAGATCATCTATCTGCTCGACGGCGAGATCGTGCAGGAACTGGGCGGGCAGGCGTTCCACATGCGGCAGGGCGACGCGCTGCATTACAGCGGCGACACCCCCCATGCCTGGCGCAACCCGACCGACCGCCCGGCGCGCATCCTGTGGACCGGCACGCTGACCGTGCTGACCCCGCGCGGTGCCGCCGCGATCCCCGAAATGACCCCGCGTGCCCCGCGCCAGACCGCGCGCAGCAAGACCCGCGCCCGCGACGACTGACGGCACCGGCCCCCCCATCCAACGAGGAGAGAGACCATGAAACACCTGACTTCCGCCCTGCTGGCAAGCGCGCTTGCGCTGCCCCTGAGCGCGCCCGCCGCGCTGGCCGAGACGCCCGACGGCGTGCTGGTCGTCGCGCAGAACATCGACGACATCGTGGCCATCGACCCGGCGCAGGCCTATGAGTTCACCTCGGGCGAGATCGTGACCAACCTCTATGACCGGCTGGTGCAGTATGATGCCGAGGATGTGACCGTGCTGGCCGGCGGGCTTGCCTCGGACTGGCAGGTCGATGCCGATGCGCGGACCATCACCTTCACCCTGCGCGACGGGGCGAAATTCGCCTCGGGCAATCCGGTGACGGCGGATGACGTGGTCTATTCGCTGGCCCGCGTGGTCAAGCTGAACCTGACCCCGGCCTTCATCCTGACCCAGCTTGGCTGGACGCCCGAGAATGTCGATCAGATGGTGACCGGGCAGGACGGGCAGGTGACGGTGAAATACGAGGGCGACTTCTCGCCGTCCTTCGTGCTGAACGTGCTGGCCTCGCGCCCGGCCTCGATCGTCGACAGCGTCGTGGTCAAGGAGCATGAGCAGGACGGCGACATGGGCAATGCCTGGCTGAACGAGAACGCGGCCGGGTCCGGCCCCTTTGTGCTCGACCGCTATACGCCAGCGCAGATGGTCCGCATGTCGGCGAACAAGGATTATTTCAAGGGCGCGCCGGCCATCGACAGCGTCATCATCCGCCATGTGGCCGAGGCCGCGACCCAGCAATTGCTGCTGGAAAAAGGCGATATCGACCTGGCGCGAAACCTGACCCCGGACCAGATCGCCTCGATGAACAGCGATGAGATCAAGGTCGAGACCTATCCCCAGGCCGCCGTCCACTTCCTGTCCTTCAATCAGAAAACCGACAGCCTGACCGACCCGGCGGTGTGGCAGGCCGCGCGCTATCTGGTGAATTACGAAGGCATGGCCGACAGCATCGTCAAGGGGCAGATGAAGGTGCATCAGGCCTTCTGGCCGCAGGGCTTCCCCGGTTCCTATGACGAGACGCCGTTTACCCATGACCCGGAAAAGGCCAAGCAGATCCTCGCCGATGCGGGTGTGGAAACGCCGATCACGGTGACGCTGGACGTCATCAACTCGGCCCCCTTCACCGATATGGCGCAGTCGCTTCAGGCGGGTTTTGCCGAGGCCGGGATCAATTTCGAGATCCTGCCCGGCACCGGCAGCCAGGTCATCACCAAATACCGCGAGCGCAGCCATCAGGCGATGCTGCTGTATTGGGGCCCCGATTTCATGGACCCCCATTCCAACGCCAAGGCCTTCGCCTATAACCCCGACAACTCGGACGAGAACTATGCCGCGACGACGACATGGCGCAACGCCTGGGCCGTCCCGGACGAGATGAACGCCGAGACCATGGCCGCCCTGTCCGAAACCGACCCCGCCAAGCGTGAGGAGATGTATCGCGACCTGCAGCGCAAGGTGCAGGAAGATTCGCCCATCATCATCATGTTCCAGGCCGCTTATCAGGTGGCGATGGACAAGGGGGTGACCGGCTATGTGAACGGCGCGACCTCCGACTTTGTCTATTACCGTCTGGTCGAGAAAGAGTGATCAGCCCCTCGGGCCGCCGCATCCGGGCGGCCCGTTTCCATTCCCGTTACCGCAATGAAGGCCGCCGATGTCCGCTTTTCCCCTGACCGAAACCCGCCTTGCCAGCCTGCGCGCCCGCATGGCCTCGACCGGCACCGATCTGGTGGCGCTTGGGCCGTCCAGCCATATGCTGTGGACGACCGGCGTCCATCCTCACGGCGACGAACGCCCGGTGCTGCTGCTGATCAGCGCCGATCGCGCCGGCTTCCTGATGCCCTCGCTGAACGCCGATGCGGCGCGCAAGGCGACCGATCTGCCCTTCCGCTGCTGGCGCGACGATGAAGGCCCGGATGCCGCGCTGTCGGCGCTGCTGGAGGATTGCGACGCCCGCCGCCCCGGCCTGTCGGTGGTTCTGGACGAGACCATGCGCGCCGATTTCGCGCTGCTTCTGCTGGACGCGATGGACAGCCCAAGCCGCCGCTTCACCGGCGATACCCTGGCCGCGCTGCGCGCCGTCAAGGATGCAGGCGAGGCCGCCGCGATCAAATCCGCGCATCGGGTGAACGATCAGGCCGTCCGCAAGGCCTTCGCCGCGCTGCGTGAGGGCATGACAGAGCTTGAGGTGCAGGCGCTGATTGCCGCCGAATACGAACGGCAGGGCGCGGCGCCGGTCTTCTGCTCGGTCTGTTTCGGGCCTAACAGCGCCTTTCCGCATCACAGTTCCGGCACCACGCGGCTGGCGCGCGACATGGCGGTGATGATCGACACCGGCTGTCGGGTCGACGGCTATCCGTCCGACATGACGCGCAGCGGCTTTTTCGGCACCCCGGACGAGGAATACCGCCGCGTCTTCGCCGTCGTCGAAAGCGCGGTGCAGGCGGCGCTGAAGGCCGCCAAACCCGGCGTCCCGGCGGCCGAGGTCGACCGCGCCGCCCGCCAGACCATCGCCGATGCCGGATACGGCGACAATTTCCTGCACCGAACCGGCCACGGGCTGGGGCTGGATATCCACGAGCCGCCTTATATCGCCGCCAGTTCCGACGCGGTGCTGCAGGCCGGCAACGTCTTTTCCATCGAACCGGGGATCTATCTGTCCGGCCGCTTCGGTGTGCGGCTCGAGGAAATCGTCATCCTGCGCGAGGACGGCCCCGAGATCTTCTCGGACATGCCGCGCGACATGGTCGTGCTGTAACGCCTGCGCCGGTCCCGCCATCCGGGGCCGGCGGCTTTCATTCGGGCTTGTGCAACCGCGCCTTGCGTTCTATCTTTGTTCGGATGAAACGCAGCCTTCAGGACAAGCTGGCCATTCTGGCCGATGCGGCGAAATACGACGCCTCTTGCGCGTCGTCCGGCACCACGCGGCGCGATTCGCGCGCCGGCGGGATCGGCAGCGCGGGCGGGTCGGGCATCTGCCACGCCTACACGCCCGACGGGCGATGCGTCAGCCTGCTGAAGATCCTGATGACGAATTTCTGCATCTATGACTGCGCCTATTGCATCAACCGCGTCTCGTCAGGCGTCGAGCGGGCGCGGTTCTCGCCCGAGGAAGTCGTCAGCCTGACGCTGGAATTCTATCGCCGCAATTATATCGAGGGGTTGTTCCTGTCCTCGGGCATCATCCGCAGCCCCGACGACACCATGGCCGACATGGTGCGGATCGCGCGGATGCTGCGGATCGACCACGGCTTCAAGGGGTATATCCACCTCAAGACCATCCCCGAGGCCTCGGCCGAATTGATCGAGCAGGCGGGGCTGTTCGCCGACCGCTTGTCAGTCAATATCGAGCTGCCGCAGGATGCCAGCACCCGCAAGCTGGCGCCCCAGAAAAAGCCCGAAACCATCCGCGCCGCCATGGCCGGCGTCCGCCTGTCGCGCGAGGCCAGCCGAGAGCGCAGCCATACCGGCAAGCGCTCCGCGCGATTCGCCCCGGCCGGGCAATCGACGCAGATGATCGTGGGAGCGGATGCGGCCTCGGATCGCGATATCCTGACCACCTCGGCGCGGCTCTATAGCGGCTATGATCTGAAGCGGGTGTATTATTCCGCCTTTTCGCCGATCCCCGACGCCTCGACCGCGCTGCCGCTGATCAAGCCGCCATTGATGCGCGAGCATCGGCTGTATCAGGCTGACTGGCTGATGCGGTTTTATGGCTTCGAGGTCGAGGAAATCGCCGGCGTCGCGCCCTCGGGCAATCTCGATCTGACGCTCGATCCCAAGCTGGCATGGGCGCTGGCCAACCGCGCTCAGTTCCCGGTCGATGTGAACAAGGCCTCGCGAGAGATGCTGCTGCGCATCCCCGGCTTTGGCACGCGCACGGTCACCCGCATCCTCGCTGCCCGCCGCTCTGGACCGGTGCGGTACGGCGATCTGCTGCGGATCGGGGCGCTGATGGGCAAGGCCGCGCCCTTTGTCGTGCTGCCGGACTGGCGGCCCGGCGCGCTGACCGACAGCCAGGCGCTGCGCGACAAGTTCGCGCCGCCGCCCGAGCAGCTGTCCCTGTTCTGATGATCCGCGTCACGCTGCCGCCGCTGGGGTTCGTGCAGATCTGGCGCGATGCGGCACGGCTGCTGGCCAGCCATGACACGCCGCCCGAATCGGTGATCTGGTCGCGCGACGCGGCGGCGGATCTGTTCGGCGGCGGCGATCCCTTGCCCGAACGCGACGGACCGGCGCGCGTGACCGCGCCCGCATCCTTTCAGCGGCTGGTCGAGACGGTGCTCTGCCACCGCGACCCGCAGGCGCCGTCATGGCTGTATCAGGCGCTTCACCGGCACCAGCGCGACCTGCGCGCGCTATTCAACCCCGCCGACCCGCTGACCCGCAGGCTCGAGGAACTGGCCAAGCCGGTCCGGCGCGAGATCCACAAGATGCACGCCTTCGTCCGCTTTCGCGAGCTGCCTGCCGCTGGCCCGCGCCGCAGCTTTGGCGCCTGGTTCGAGCCCGAGCACGCGATTCTCGAAGCCGCGACGCCGTTTTTCGCAAAACGCTTCGCCGATATGGACTGGATGATCGCGACGCCGCAGGGTGTCGCGCGCTTCGATGGCAGGCTGACCTTTCACCCGCCCGCGCCCCGGCCCGACCTGCCCGAGGACGCCTCCGAGGCGCTGTGGGGCACCTATTTCGCCAATATCTTCAACCCCGCGCGGCTGGCGGTAAAGGCGATGCAGTCGGAAATGCCGCGGAAATACTGGTCGAACCTGCCCGAAACGCGGCTGATCCCCGAGATGCTGGCCGGCGCCGATGCGCGCGTCGCCGCCATGCGCGCCGCCATGCCCACCGACACGCCGGCGCGGGCGCAGCGCATCCTTAACCGGCAGGCGCCGCAGATGGACTTACAGCGCCCGCAGACACTGGCAGAGGCGCAGCATCAGGCCGCCGCCTGCCGCCGCTGCGGACTGTGCGAGGCCGCGACCCAGACCGTGTGGGGCGAAGGTCCGCCCGATGCGCCCCTGATGATCGTGGGCGAGGCGCCGGGCGACGCCGAGGATCTGTCAGGCCGCCCCTTTGTCGGCCCCGCCGGGCAGTTGCTGCGCGAGGAACTGGCCCGCGCCGAGATCGGCCCCACCTGGCTGACCAACGCGGTGAAACATTTCAAATTCACCCCGCGCGGCAAGCGCCGCCTGCACCAGAACCCGACGCGGGGCGAGATCAGCCATTGCCGCTGGTGGCTGGATCTGGAACGCGAGATGGTGCGGCCAAAGCTGACCGTGGCGCTCGGCGCCTCGGCCGCCTTCGCGCTGACCGGCAGCGCCGCCCCCCTGACCCCCCGCCGTGGCCGGATCGAGCCCGCCACCGACGGCGGCCCGGTCCTGCTGACCTGGCACCCCAGCCGCATCCTGCGCCTGCCCACGCCGGACCAACCCGCCGCCCGCGCCGAACTGGCCGCCGACCTGGCAACGGCGCGGGAGGTGCTGGCAAGGATCGAGGCGGGGTAGCGTCTAGGCGGTGTCGAAGCACGGCGGCCGGAGGAGCGACAGAGACGGCTCTAGGCGCCAGCAATCTTGGCTGAGCAACCGCAAGGGTCGCTGCACGCTCACGACGAAAATCAATTGAAAATCAAATTGGTGGAGCCAAGGAGTTTGCAGTCCGACGGGCAATTTAATACAAACCCTTGTTTTGAAAGAAAAATATTTAGATATTCTAACCGCAGCGCCAGACAATGTTGCGGGATTTGTTGCGGGATTCTTGCTAGCTCAATACGCGCCCAGACGACCCCACATGAGGTTCCTCGCTCATGCTAAAAGCTCTCTGATCAAATCATCTTCTGAGGGGAGTCCGCCCCGAGATAGAATCGATTTGTGAGCATTGCAAAGAAGCAACCACGCCCTCGTCCAGTTTTCTGGCTCAAGCTTCGATTCTGAACCATGGGCGATCCTGCTCCGATCGCGATAGCTTTTTCTTGCGACACTGTAGGTCGTGGCGCGGGATTCAGTTGACGACAGTAGTTGCGCTAACAGCAACGATATTCTGTGCGTTATTTCGGACTGAACTCGGAAGAGACTTTCAAGCGCCTGCCAGATATGAAGAATTGAAGAAGATATATCAGGCATTAGCGGAGCTTTGTTCATTGCCCCGCGGACAATCCGGGCAGGCGCATGCTTTTCTTCAATTCTTCTCCACACTGCCGCATCCTCGACTGCCTTCGAGAACACCGCCGAGGTCAGGCAATTTCTGGTTTCGTTGCTGTCGCCCCTGAGGCAGCTGAAGGTTAATTCCTTCGACCAACTTTTCACCTTCGATTCGTGAATTGTTATGCCCTCTGACAAATCGTCCGGCAGGCTGGAATGTCGGATCGGCGAAGATCGAGCGTTAATGCCCGCATAAGCGTTGAGCGAGTGACTTGTTGCAAGCGGTACAATGGTCGGCGACATTCCAGCCGCATATAAGGCAGCACGCAGTATGTCCAGGAGATCATAAGCTTCACGAGGATCGGCGGCTTCTATCGAAATCTCAAGGTTTACGTGCTTTAGGAACAGGTCCATTAAGCCGGCAGGAACTCTCATGTGTCCGCCGACTTCAAGCGAGTACAGATCAAAGATGGACACGTCCCATCTCCGGCTGACCAAGGAGAAGCCGTCGAGAACGATTTCTTCGGACTTGGGGCAGTTCCAAAAAAGAGCCGGGAAATGAAACGTGCTCATGCGAATCCCCTGCGCCGGATGAGGCCCCTCGGGTTGAAGCGCACTCGAACCAGGGGATGATGTAACGTCTCCGCGGGACAGCCAAGCCACCGATGTTGCGGGATTTGTTGCGGCAAACCTTGGAAGCAGCGTGATGTTGCGGGATGTCAGCTATAAGTTGTTGATAACAAATCGAAAAATTATTTGAGTGGTGGAGCCAAGGGGAGTCGAACCCCTGACCTCTTGAATGCCATTCAAGCGCTCTACCAACTGAGCTATGGCCCCACCGGAGGTCTGCTGCGGCGCCATGCGCTGCGGCTGTGGGGCGTCGTATAGGGCGCGTCCGGGGGGGGTGCAAGCGGAAAAATGCGGTGGTGACGATCTTCCGGCGCGCGGGCATGGAAAGCCGGTTGACGGCTTGATCTCGCCGAGGTTTCGGAGAGCCCCCCTTGCCAGTGCGGTGGGGACTGAGGGCCGCGAACAAGGCGCAGGCAAGCGGGTTCGCTGCAGCATTCGGGCTGCCGTTCCAGCGGCGTTGTGGGGAGGCGGGCGGCCTGCCGCCAGCGCCGCACCAAGCGGTCGCCACGCGCAGCCGGAACCGCCGGACCAGATAGGCGATGCCCTCCGGTCCGGCAGCGGATATCAGTCTTCGTCTTCGGTCGTGCGGTCGGCGATCTCGTCCAGCGAGACGTCGGCGTCGTCGTCGTCATCGTCCAGCAGGTCGTCGTCCAGCTCGGCGCTGTCGTCTTCTTCCAACTCGTCATCGACCAGATCGTCGCTCGGCTCGACCACCTTGCTCGAGGTCTTTTCGGCGGCGATGGTGCGGCCGCGGCCGCTGGTCAGGCTGTCCAGCGTGAACTGGGCCTCGCAGGCCGGGCAGGTCATCGGGTCGTTCTGAAGGTCATAGAAACGCGTCCCGCAATGCGGGCAGAGGCGCTTCGTGCCCCATTCTTCCTTGGGCATGGTAATCTCCTTGCGCGGCGGTTAGGTGAATCGCGGACGCCCTGCCACACGCCTTTCAGGCTGTAAAGAACTTTCCGCCCGCATGGACCGAATGTGACGATGGACGAACAGATCGCGGTCGAGGAATTTGTCGTGCTGGTCCGGCGCCATGCGCGGGCGCGGCGGATGACGCTGCGGGTCTCGCGTGCGGACGGGCGGGTGCTGCTGACGCTGCCCCTGCGCGCCAGCCTGCGGGCGGGGCAGCAATTCGCGGCCTCGAAGGCAGGGTGGTTGCGGCGAACCGTCGCACAGATGCCGCAGCCCTCGGTCGTGGCCGAGGGCGCGCGCCTGCCGGTGGCGGGGGTCGAGGTCACGCTGCGGCTGCTGCCGGTCAAGGCGGTGACGCTGCAGGGCGACATACTGGCGGTGCCGCAGAACCGCCCCGCCGGGCCCACGGTTCAGGCCTGGCTGCGGCATCGGGCGCATCTGGCGCTGCGGGTCTCGGTCGACCGCCACGCCGCCGTTCTGGGCCGCAGCCCCACGGCGCTGGCGCTGCGCGACACCCGCTCTCGCTGGGGAAGCTGCACGGCGGAGGGGCGGCTGATGTTTTCGTGGCGGCTGGCGATGGCGCCGCCGCCGGTGCTGGATTACGTCGCCGCGCATGAGGTCGCGCATCTGGCGCATATGGACCACTCGCCGCGCTTCTGGGCGCAGGTCGAGGCGTTGATGCCCGGCCACGCCCCGCACCGCGCCTGGCTGCGCCGACACGGGGCCGAGCTGATGGCATGGCGCTTTCGCGACGCGCCCGACGCGCAGCCTTGACGCTGCCCGATATTGGCCGCACATCGCGACGATGACCCCGACGCGCTCAACCGATCCTGCCGCACATGAACGGCTATACCGCAATCTGCGTGGGCGGATTCTGGTGGGCGAGATGCCGCCCGGCCTGCCGCTGACGCTGCGCGGGCTGGCGGCGGAATATGGCGTCTCGATGACCCCCGCGCGCGAGGCGGTGCGCCGGCTGGCGGCGGAAGGGGCGCTGACGCTGTCTGCCTCGGGCCGGGTCACGACGCCGGAGCTGTCGGTCGAGCGGATCGAGGAACTGGCCGCCCTGCGCGCGCTGATCGAGCCAGAGCTGGCCAGCCGCGCCCTGCCGCGCGCCCATTTCGCGCTGATCGACCGGCTGGGCGCGATCAACGCCAACATCGCCGACGCGGTGATGCGCCACGACGCGACCGCCTATATCCGCACCAATCTGGAGTTTCACCGCACGCTGTATCTGCGCGCGCAGGCCCCGGCGATGCTGGCGATCCTGGAAACCGTCTGGCTGCAGCTTGGGCCGACGATGCGCGCGCTGTATGGGCGGGTGCAGCGCAACGAGCCGCCGCGTCACCACCGGCTGATCCTTGCCGCGCTGAAGGCGGGGGACGAGCCGGGGCTGCGGCTGGCGATCCGCGCCGATGTCACCCACGGGCTGCGCCACCTGACGGCCGAGGCGCCCTCGCGCTGAGGCGGGCCGTTGACCTTTGGACCCTGCCGAGGCTATCGCAGGCAGGAACAAGCGGAAGACGATGATGAACCTTTTTGCCGATATTCGCGGCGTCGTGCTGGATGCGCTGAACGCTCTTGCTGCCGAAGGGGCGCTGCCCCGGGGGTTGGAGCTTGGCGCCGTCACGGTCGAGCCGCCGCGCGACCCCGCCCATGGCGACATGGCCACCAATGCCGCGATGGTGCTGGCGCGTCCCGCCGCGATGAAGCCGCGCGACATCGCGACCCTGCTGGCCGACCGGCTGGCGCAGGATGCGCGCATCACCTCGGCCGAGGTGGCGGGGCCGGGCTTTATCAATCTGCGGCTGGCGCCCTCGGCCTGGCACGAGGTGGTGCGCGCGGCGCTGCGCGACCCATCTGGCTTTGGCCGCTCGACGCAGGGGCAGGGGGTGCGCGTCAATGTCGAGTTCGTCAGCGCCAACCCGACCGGCCCGATGCATGTCGGCCATACCCGCGGCGCGGTGTTCGGCGATGCGCTGGCCAGCCTGCTGGATTTCGCGGGCTTCGACGTGACGCGGGAATACTACATCAACGACGGTGGCGCGCAGGTCGATGTGCTGGCCCGCTCGGCCTATGAGCGTTACCGCGAGGCCAATGGCCAGCCCGCCCAGATCCGCGAGGGGCTGTATCCCGGCGACTACCTGATCCCGGTCGGGCAGGCCCTGCGCGAGATCCACGGCGATTCGCTGCTGGACAAGCCGGAAGAGGACTGGCTGCCGCAGGTCCGCGAGTTTGCCACCGCCGCGATGATGGACATGATCCGCGACGATCTGGCGCTGCTGAACGTGCAGATGGACGTCTATTCGTCCGAAAAGGCGCTGTATGGCTCGGGCCGGATCGAGGCCGCGATCGAGCGGCTGCGCAGCGCCGGGCTGATTTACGAAGGCGTGCTGGAGCCGCCCAAGGGCAAGCTGCCCGACGATTGGGAGGCGCGCGAACAGACGCTGTTCCGCTCGACCGCGCATGGCGACGATCAGGACCGGGCGGTGCGGAAATCCGACGGCGCCTGGACCTATTTCGCGCCCGACATCGCCTATCACTGGGACAAGATCGACCGCGGCTTCGACCAGCTGATCGACGTGTTCGGCGCCGATCATGGCGGCTATGTCAAGCGGATGCAGGCCGCCGTCAGCGCGCTGTCCAACGGGCGAGTGCCGCTGGACGTCAAGCTGATCCAGCTGGTGCGGCTGTTCAAGAACGGCGAGCCGTTCAAGATGTCCAAGCGCGCCGGCACCTTCGTCACGCTGCGCGACGTGGTCGAACAGGCCGGGCGCGACGTGACGCGGTTCCACATGCTGACCCGCAAGAACGACGCCGCGCTCGATTTCGATTTCGCCCGCGTTCTGGAACAGTCAAAGGACAACCCCGTCTGGTATGTCCAATATGCCAGCGCCCGCGTCCATTCGGTCATGGCCCGCGCGGCCGAGATGGGGATCGACCTTTCGGAACAGGCGCTGGCGCAGGCCGATCTGGACCGGCTGGATCACCCGGCCGAACTCGCTTTGGCCGGAAAGCTGGCCGAATATCCGCGCCTGATCGAGGCCGCCGCCGCCGCGCACGAGCCGCACCGGGTCGCCTTCTACCTGTATGACCTGGCCGGCAGCCTGCACGCGCTGTGGAATCGCGGCAATGACGACCAGTCGCTGCGCTTCCTGCAGGATGGCGACCTTGCGGCCACGGCGGCGAAAATCGCGCTGGTTCGTGCGGTTGGCGTTGTCATTTCGTCCGGGCTTGCTATTCTTGGCGTGACTCCGGCCAAGGAAATGCGCTGACATAAAGTGCTCTGGCCGGTCTCGGGCAGTAATCAACAGCCGGTACACCGGCAGGCAGGCACCTTATGGCAGTTACCGATTTCGGCGCGGGCCGTATCGTCGATTCCGAGGCACGGCAGGGCCGCGCCTATGCGTATCAGCACCGTGCGCAGGACGATTATGACGACGATTACGGCTGGTATGACGAGGACGGGCTGACCGATCCCATGCAGCCCGAAACCCTGGGCGCGCGCATGGGCCGGGTCACCAAATATCTGGGCGCCATCGTCTCGGTCGGTCTGATGATCGGGCTGGTGGTCTGGGGCTACAAGCTGGTGGCGCGCGACGTCTCGGGCGTGCCGGTGATCCGCGCGGTCGAGGGCGAATCGCGCACCACGCCCGAGGAGCCGGGCGGCGAGCTGGCGCGCAATGGCGGGCTGACCGTGAACGAGGTCGCCGCCGGTGTCGCCATGCCCCCCAATGCCGAAATCGCCATTGCCCCCGCGCCCACCGCGCTGACCGAGGATGACATCGCAATGGGCGAGCTGGCCGATGTGGCGGGGCTTGCCGCGCCTGCGGCCGAACCTGCGCCGCCGCTGGCCGCGGCCCCGGTCGTCGCCATGACCGACGCCGAAACCGCCGCCAGCCCGGACGGGCAGCCCACCGACCTTGCCGCGCTTGGCATCGTCACCGCCGAGGACCTGGCCGCCGCCGCCGGTGAAAACCCGATGGAGGCGACGCTGAGCGATGCCGAGATCGCGCTGACCCCGGTCCCTGCCGCCACCGGCCCGCGCCCGGCCCCGCGCCCGGCCAGCATCGCCGCCCGCGCCGCCGCCGCACCTGCGGCGGCACCTGCCGCGGCCGAGCAGCGCCCGGCGATCGAGGCCGCCGTGGCCGAAGCCGTCGCCGAACCCGAGGCCGAACCCGAACCCGAGCCGCAGCGGGCCAGCGTCCCCGCCGGTGCGCCGGTGGTGCAACTGGGCGCTTTCGATTCGGGCAGCATCGCGGACAGCGAATGGGGCCGGATCTCGAACCGCTTCTCGTCGATGTTCGCGGGCAAGTCGCAGGTGGTCCAGACCACGGTCAAGAACGGCCGCACCTTCTATCGCCTGCGCGTCGCGGGCTTCGAATCGCGCGACGATGCGCGGCGCTTCTGTGCGGCGCTGCTGGCCGAAGGCGCGGACTGCATCGCCACCCAGCAATGACGCTTGCGGCGATTTTCGGGCTGGCCGGGCCCGCGCTGACCCCGGCCGAGCGGGATTTCTTCCGCGAGGCCGACCCCTGGGGCTTTATCCTCTTCGCCCGCAATGTCGCCGACCCCGACCAGCTTCGCCGGCTGACCGAGGAGCTGCGCATGGCGGTCGGGCGCGAGGCGCTGATCACCGTCGATCAGGAAGGCGGGCGGGTGCAGCGACTGCGCGCGCCATTCTGGGCCGAATGGGCACCGCCGCTGGACGATGCCGGCCACGGCCCCCGCGCGACGCTGCTGCGTTATCGCCTGATCGGGCACGAGCTGCGGGGCCTCGGCATCGACAGCAATTGCGCGCCGACGCTGGATATCGCCGGCGATATGACCCACCCTTTCCTGCAGAACCGCTGCCTTGGCCGCGACGCGGACAGCGTTATCGCCCATGGCCGCGCGGCGGCGGACGGGATGCTGGCGGCGGGCGTCCTGCCGGTGATGAAGCACATGCCAGGCCATGGCCGCGCGCAGGCCGACAGCCATCTGGAGACGCCCGAGGTGACGGCGACGCTGGATGATCTGCGCGACACCGATTTCGCGCCGTTCCGGGCGCTGGCCGATCTGCCGCTGGCGATGACGGCGCATATCCGCTTTACCGCGCTGGACGATGTGCCCGCCACCGCCTCGCCCCGCGTGATCGGGCTGATCCGGGACGAGATCGGCTTTGACGGGCTGCTGATGACCGATGATCTGTCGATGCAGGGTTTGCACGGGACCATCGCGCAGCGGGCGACGGCGGCGATTACGGCCGGCTGCGATCTGGTGCTGCACTGCAACGGCGACCGGGCCGAGATGGAGGATGTGGCCGCCAATGCCGGTGCGTTGGTGCCTCAGGCCACCTCTCGCGCCGCGCGGGCGCTGTCGCTGCGGCATCCGGGCGACGATGTGCCCGCAGCGGAACTGCTGGCCGAATATCGAGCCCTTGGCGGGCAGGTGGAATGGCCGCAGGCTTGACAGCCGCGCCCTGCCTGACGACCCTGTTTCACCCGGCAAACCATCGGAAAGATCATCGTGACCGACAACGTCACCCCCCTGACCCTGCCGCGCCGGACCCGCGCGACGGCTCCGGACCCCATCCCCGAGGCCGCGCAGCGCGCCGTGGCCGAGCGTGTGGCGGGCGAATCGCTGATCGTCGATGTGGACGGGTTCGAGGGCCCGCTCGATCTGCTGCTGAACCTCGCCCGCGTGCAAAAGGTCGATCTGATGCAGATCTCCATCCTGCAACTGGCCGAGCAATATCTGCAATTCGTGGACAAGGCGCGGGCGCTGCGGATCGAGCTGGCGGCGGATTATCTGGTCATGGCCGCCTGGCTCGCCTTTCTGAAATCGCGGCTGCTGCTGCCCCCCGACCCGGCCGAGGACGGCCCCTCGGCGCAGGATCTGGCGGCGCATCTGGCGTTCCAGTTGGAACGGCTGGACGCGATGCGCGGCGCCTCGGCGCGGCTGATGGCGCGGGATCGGCTGGGGCTGACGCGATTTGCGCGCGGGATGCCGGAACAGATCGCGCGGCGGCGGAACGTGACCTATCGCGTCGGGCTGATCGACCTGATGCGCGCTTATGCCCGGCTGCGTACGCGGGACGAGTTCCGGCCCTTTGCCTTTGACCGCCGCGATATCTTCACCATGGAGGAGGCGCTGGAAAAGCTGCGCGGGATGATCGGCTTTGCCGGCGACTGGATCGCGCTGGCCAGCTTTCTGCCCGAAGGCTGGGGCGATCCGGCGCGGCAACGCTCGGCGCTGGCGGCGACCTTTGCGGCCTCGCTGGAACTGGCAAGGCAGGGCCGGATCGAGTTGCGCCAAAGCGAGAGCTTCGCCCCCATCACCCTGCGCCGCCGCGACAGCGGACCCGAGAGATGAGTGAGCCGTCGAGCTTCCCCCCGCCGCCGCTCGACCAGCAGGAACGCATGGTCGAGGCGATGCTGTTCGCCTCGGCCCAGCCCCTCGCGCTGTCCGATCTGGCCGAGCGGCTGCCGCATGGCGCCGACGCGGCCGAGGCCGTGGCCCGTCTGCGCCGCCGCTATGCCGGGCGCGGGGTCGAGTTGACGCGGGTCGGCGACGGCTTCGCCTTTCGCACCGCGCCCGATCTGGGCTTTCTGATGCAGACCGAGACGCTCGACACCCGTCGCCTGTCGCGGGCGGCGACCGAGACGCTGGCGATCATCGCCTATCACCAGCCCGTCACCCGCGCCGAGATCGAAGAGATCCGCGGCGTCAGCACTTCGCGCGGGACGCTGGATCAGCTGATCGAGCTGGAATGGGTGCGGATCGGGCGGCGCCGGATGACGCCGGGGCGGCCGGTGACATTCATCGTCACCGATGCGTTTCTGGACCATTTCGGGCTGGAAACCGCTCGCGATCTGCCCGGTCTGGCCGAGTTGCGCGCCGCAGGGCTGCTGGACGGCCGCCCGCAAACCGATCTGGGCGCGCCGCTTGCGCGGACGGACGAAGATGACGATATGGGGGACAGCGCCCGTCCGGGCGATCTGTTCGGTGAAGAGGAGGACGAGATTTGAACCTTAACCAGCTTGGCGGCCCGTTCGGGCGCCGGATCATTCGCAGCCTGATGCGCGCGGCCATGGCGGTCGGCATCGCCAAGGGCATCAACACCGTCGCCAATCGCGGCAAGGACCCCGCTTCCATGACCCCGGCCGAGCGAGCGCAGGCCAAGAAGACGCAGAAGAACTCGCGCGACATGGTCAAGCGGGCCCGTCAGGCGGCGCGCATCACCCGGCGTATTCGCTGAACTGCTTGGCCAGCTTCAACCGCTGGCCCTGATAATTCGACGCGATGTCCTGGCCGTAAAGCCGCCGGGGCCGCGCGCTCATCCGTTCATAGACCAGCCGGCCGACGACCTGCCCGTGTTCCAGCGCGAAGGGCGCCTCGTGGCAGCGCACCTCGAGCACGCCCCGCGCGCCCTTGCCCTGTTGGCCGATCCCGAAGCCGGGATCGAAAAACCCCGCATAATGCACCCGGAACTCGCCCACCATCGCCAGATAGGGGGCCATTTCCGCCGCATATTCGCCGGGAATCGCCACCGCCTCGCGGCTGACGAGGATATAGAAGGCGCCGGGGTCAAGGATCAGCCGCCCGTCGCTGGCATGCAGCGCGTCCCAGAAATCGCGCGGGTCATAGGCGCCGATCCGGTCGAGGTCGATCACGCCGCTATGCGGTCTGGCGCGAAAGCCGACCAGACTGCCGCCCTCGGGCCGCAGATCAACGGAAAAACCCAGGCCCTGATCGATCAGCGCCGGCCCCTCGACCAGGGGCGAGGCGTCGTGCAGCGCCCGCAGGCTGTCATCGTCCAGCACCGCATGCTCGCCCCGCAGCCGAAGCTGGTTCAGCCGCATCCCCGGCCGCACCAGTACCGAAAAGCTGCGCGGGCAGATCTCGGCGTAAAGCGGGCCGTCATAGCCGTCGGGCAAGCGGTCGAACTCGGTCCCGCCATCGGTGATGAGCCGGGTCAGCAGGTCCAGCCGCCCGGTCGAGGATTTGGCGTTGGCGACTGCCGACAGGCCCGCAGGCAGCGACAGCCGCTCCATCAGCGGGACCAGATAGACGCAGCCGCGTTCCAGCACCGCGCCATCGGTCAGGTCCATCCGGTGCATCTCGAAATCGGGCAGGCGGCTTTCGACGCTGCGCCCGCGCCCCGGCAGGAACGAGGCCCGCAGCCGCCAGGCCTGCGTCCCCAGCCGCAGATCGAGGCTGGCGGGCTGGATCTGGGCGTCGAGGATCGGGACATCGGCGGCGATCGCGCCGGTCTCGACCAGCTGCCGCAGCGCGCTGTCGGGCAGGACGCCGCTGATGCCGGAAAACGAGGTGCTGCCGCTCATGTCAGGTTCCGCATATGCCAACGCCCACCCGAAAGGGGTGGGCGTTTCGGTGATGGTCGGGCCGGCGAGATTCGAACTCGCGGCCTTCCGTCCCCCAGACGGACGCGCTAACCAGACTGCGCCACGGCCCGACGCCGGTCATATAGGGCGAAGCGCGACAGGGACACAAGGGCGGAATCGGGGGCCGACACGAAAAACTTCTGACGGGTTTTCAGAAGGGTCGGAGAGTTGCCGGATCACGCAGCAAGCGAGGCCCGCGCCTGGCACAGGCGCTGGTGGATCGCGGCCAAACCGTGCCGGCAGGACGCGGTGGGGGCGAAGCCTGACAACTCCTGACGCAGCTGACGCAGGCGGTGCAGCCAGTCGAGGCAAGGGGAGGCCTGAGGGGCAGGGGTGGCGTCGGGGAACAGCGGCAGGGGCTGGGTGTCGGCCTCCTTTCGGCGGCGCGCGGGTTCGGACGCGACGGGTTCTGCGGGTTTGGACGGGCGCACCGGGTCAGCCGAGACCTTCACCATATCCTCAGCCCCTTCCCGCGCCTGCTCCGGCGCTTCTACCGCGAAATCGCCACCCAGACGCGCTGCGCCGCGGGCGCGGATCGCGGCGCCCTTGTCGGCCGACATCTGCTGCTTGGCGCCGCGGATCGACATGCCTTCCTCGCGCAGGATCTCGCACAGCCCGGCGGCAAGGCGCACATCGTCGGGGCGGTAATAGCGCCGACCGTCGCGGCGTTTCACCGGCGACAGCAAGGGAAACTGCGTCTCCCAATAGCGCAGCACATGCGGTGCGACCCCGACCAGTTGCGACACCTCGCCAATGGAACGGAATGCCGCCGCCGCCTTTGCCATGTCAGCGCTTGTTGCCGGCCGCCACGCGGTCCTTCATCAGATGCGAGGGCCGAAAGCTCAGCACCCGGCGCGGCGTGATGGGAACTTCTTCCCCGGTCTTGGGATTGCGACCCACACGCTCGTTCTTGTCGCGCAGCGAGAAGGTGCCGAAAGAGGAAATCTTGACCTGTTCGCCACGCACCAGAGCATCCGAGATATGGGTCAGCACAGATTCGACAAGCTGGCCGGATTCATGTCGGGACAGCCCGACTTCTCGGAAAACGGCCTCGGCAAGGTCCATCCGTGTCAGGGTCTTGTCGTTCATGGCGTACCTCTCAGATGCGGAAAGGATGCGGTCAAGCCTGCCTGAAGTCAACAGGAGCCGGGCCCATTTCGTTCCCGACGCCGGTGGAACTGCCCATGAAATGAGGGCGCTAGCCCGGCTTTCCCCAAATCCCGCCGGGGCAGGAACTTGCCGGCAGGACATACGTTGTCTGGGCAACCCCCACCATCAAACAAGGAGATTTTCATGGCAGTCAACGTCGAAGGACTGAAAGACAACGCCCGCAAGACCGCAATCGAGTGCCTGCAGGCCCGGCTGTGCGACGCGCTGTCGCTGTCGATGGCGCTGAAGCAGGCGCATTGGAACATGAAAGGCCGCAATTTCATCGCGGTGCACGAGTTTCTTGACGAGGTGAAGGCCCGCGTCGATGGTCACGTCGACACCATGGCCGAACGCATCCAGGTTCTGGACGGCACCGCCGTCGGCACCGTCGAAAAGGTCGCGGACGCCACCACCATCGAGCCCTATCCGACCGATCTGACCAAGGTCGAGGATCATCTGAACGCGCTGTGCGAGCGGCTGCGCGATTACGGCAGCAAGGTCCGCAAGGACATCGACACCACCGACGAGGCCGGCGACGCCGCCACCGCCGATCTGCTGACCGCCGCCTCGCGCGAGGCGGACAAGGATCTGTGGTTCCTCGAGTCGCATCTGGAATAATCGGTTCGGTATCAACCCCGACCGATCGACAATGGGCGTGGCCGCAAGGGCCGCGCCCCTTTTCATTGCGGGCGCGGCCAAGGCAGGATAAGGCAACGGGCGCTGAAAGGACCACCATGACCCTGACCAACCGCCCCGACCTGCCGGCCGAGATCGCCCGCCGCCGCACCTTTGCCATCATCAGCCACCCGGACGCCGGCAAGACCACCCTGACCGAGAAATTCCTGCTGTTCGGCGGTGCGATCCAGATGGCGGGGCAGGTCCGCGCCAAGGGCGAGGCGCGGCGCACGCGCTCCGACTTCATGAAGATGGAGCAGGAGCGCGGCATCTCGGTCTCGGCCTCGGCGATGTCGTTCGATTACGGCAAGTTCCGCTTCAATCTGGTCGACACCCCCGGTCACAGCGATTTTTCCGAGGACACCTATCGCACCATCACCGCCGTCGATGCCGCGATCATGGTCATCGACGGGGCCAAGGGCGTCGAAAGCCAGACCCGCAAGCTGTTCGAGGTCTGCCGCCTGCGCGATCTGCCGATCCTGACCTTCTGCAACAAGATGGACCGCGAAAGCCGCGACACCTTCGAGATCATCGACGAGATCCAGGAAAACCTGGCCATCGACGTGGCCCCGGCAAGCTGGCCCATCGGCATGGGACGCGATTTTCTGGGCGCCTATGACCTGATCCACGACCGGCTCGAGATCATGGACCGCGCCGACCGCAACCGGGTCGCGGAAACCATCCGCATCTCTGGCATCGACGATCCCAAGCTGGCCGAGCATGTGCCGCCCCACCAGTTGGAAAAGCTGCGCGAGGAGATCGAGATGGCGCGCGAGCTGCTACCGCAATTCGACCGGCAGTCCTTTCTGGAAGGGCATCTGACCCCGATCTGGTTCGGCAGCGCGATCAACAGCTTCGGCGTGCGCGAGCTGATGGACGGCATGGCCGAATACGGCCCCGCCCCGCAGCCCCAGACCGCCGCCGAGCGTCAGATCGCGCCGGAAGAGCCGCGCGTGACCGGCTTTGTCTTCAAGGTGCAGGCCAATATGGACCCCAAGCACCGCGACCGGGTGGCCTTCGTTCGCATGGCCTCGGGGCATTTCGAACGCGGGATGAAGCTGCTGCATGTCCGCAGCCGCAAGCAGATGGCGATCTCGAACCCGGTGCTGTTTCTGGCCGCCGACCGCGAACTGGCGGAAGAGGCATGGGCCGGCGACATCATCGGCATCCCGAACCACGGCCAACTGCGCATCGGCGACGCCCTGACCGAGGGCGAGGCGCTGCGCTTTACCGGCATCCCCAGCTTTGCGCCGGAACTGCTGCAAAGCGTCCGCGCCACCGACCCGATGAAGGCCAAGCATCTGGAAAAGGCGCTGATGCAATTCGCCGAAGAGGGCGCGGCCAAGGTCTTCAAGCCGCAGATCGGCTCTGGCTTCATCGTGGGCGTGGTGGGCGTGCTGCAATTCGAGGTGCTGGCCAGCCGGATCGAGCTGGAATACGGCATCCCGGTCCGCTTCGAGGGCTCGCAATTCACCTCGGCCCGCTGGCTGACCGGCCCGCAGGACAAGGTCGAGGCCTTCGCCAACGTCAACAAGCAGCACATGGCAACGGATCACGACGGCGATCTGGTCTATCTGACCCGCCTGCAATGGGACATCGACCGCGTGACCCGCGATCACCCGGAACTGCGGCTGACCGCGACGAAAGAGATGATGGTCTAGGCAGGCGCAGGCACGGTTTCCTGCCTGCCAGACGCATCGTCAGCGCGGATAGCGGCTTTCTGAGGACTGTCGGCTGGACACGCCACGTCTTGGTTTACGGTTAAAGCGCGGCACCGGGGCGCTGATGGCGGCCGAGTTACCGACTCGTCAGCCTCTGCCGACTGCGCCATGAAAAAAGGGCGGGAAAACCCCGCCCCTTCTTCAGACTGTTTCCGCGTTCAGGCGAGCATCCCCATCGGGTTTTCCAGATGCGCGACGATGCGTTCGAGCAGTTGTGCGCCCAGGGCGCCGTCGATCACACGGTGGTCGACCGACAGCGTCATCGACATCACGTTGCGGATCACGACCTCGCCGTCTTCCACCACCGGCGTCGGGATACCGGCGCCGACGGCGAGGATCGCGCCGTGGGGGGGGTTGATGACCGCGTCGAAGTTCTCGATCCCGAACATGCCGAGGTTCGAGATGGCAAAGCTGCCGCCCTGATATTCATGCGGCGCCAGCTTGCGGGTCTTGGCGCGGGCGGCCAGGTCCTTCATCTCGGCCGACAGCGTGGACAGCGTCTTTTGCTGCGCGTCCTTCAGGACCGGGGTGAACAGACCGCCTTCGATGGCGACGGCCACGGCCACATCCGACGGCTTCAGTTGCAGGATGCGGTCGCCGGCCCAGACGGCATTGGCCTCGGGCACCTCTTGCAGGGCCAGCGCGCTGGCCTTGATGATGAAGTCGTTGACCGACAGCTTGATCCCGCGCGCCTCGAGCTGCTTGTTCAGTGTCGCGCGGAACGCCATCAGCGCGTCCAGCTTGGCGCTGCGGCGCAGGTAGAAATGCGGGATGGTCTGCTTGGCCTCGCCCAGTCGCGCCGCGATGGTGCGGCGCATGCCGTCCAGCGTGACCTCGACCGTCTCGCGGTCGGCATAGATCTTTTTGATCGTCTCGGCCGAGGGCGAGGCGGGCGCGGCCGGTGCAGCCGCGGCGGGCTTGGCAGGTTCCGCGGCGGCTGCGGCGGCAGGCTTGGCGCCGGGCTTGGCGTCTTCCACATCGGCCTTGACGATGCGGCCATGCGGGCCGCTGCCCTTGATCGCCGCCAGATCCAGACCCTTGTCGGCTGCGATGCGCCGCGCCAGCGGCGAGGCGAAGATGCGCGAGCCGTCACCGGCCTTGGCCTCGGGCAGGGGGCTTGACGATTTGCCGTCCGATGCGGGCGCGGCCTGTTCGGCAGGCTTGGCCTGATCGCCCGATGCGGGCTGGCCGTCCTTGGCCGCAGGGGCCGGGGCGGCGCTGTCGATGTCGTCGGCGCTTTCGCCTTCTTCCAGCAGCACGGCGATGGGCGTGTTGACCGGCACGCCCGAGGTGCCTTCCTCGATCAGGATCTTGCCGATGGTGCCTTCATCGACGGCCTCGAATTCCATCGTGGCCTTGTCGGTCTCGATCTCGGCGATGATGTCGCCGCTGCTGACGGTGTCGCCCTCTTTCACCAGCCATTTGGCCAGCGTGCCTTCCTCCATCGTCGGAGAAAGCGCGGGCATCAGGATTTCCGTTGGCATCTCGCTCTCTCCTTATTTGTAGGTGACTTTCTTCACCGCCTCGACGACCTCGTCGGGGGTGATGAGCGCCAGCTTTTCCAGATTCGCCGCATAGGGCATGGGCACGTCCTTGCCGGTGCAGTTCAGGACCGGCGCATCGAGATAGTCGAAGGAATGTTCCATCACATAGGCGGAAAGATGGTTTCCGATGGACCCGACCGGGAAGCCTTCCTCGACCGTGACCATGCGGTTGGTCTTCTGGACCGAGGCGATGATCGCGTCATAGTCGATGGGCCGCAGGGTGCGCAGGTCGATGACCTCGGCCTCGATCCCGTCCTGCGCCAGCTTGTCGGCAGCTTCCAGCGCATGGGCCATGCCGATGCCGAAACTGACGATGGTCACGTCCTTGCCCTGGCGCGCGATGCGCGCCTTGCCAAAGGGGATGGTGAAATCCTCGAGATCCGGCACCTCGAAGCTGCGGCCATAGAGGATCTCGTTTTCAAGGAAGATGATCGGGTTCGGATCGCGGATCGCGGTCTTGAGCAGCCCTTTGGCGTCCGCCGCCGAATAGGGCATCACCACCTTGAGGCCCGGGATCGCCGCGAACCATGCCGCGTAATCCTGGCTGTGCTGGGCCGCGACGCGGGCGGCCGCGCCGTTCGGGCCACGGAACACCATCGGCGCGCCCATCTGTCCGCCCGACATATACAACGTCTTGGCGGCCGAGTTGACGATCTGGTCCATCGCCTGCATGGCAAAGTTGAAGGTCATGAACTCGACAATCGGACGCAGGCCGCCAAAGGCCGCGCCGACGCCGATGCCGGCGAAGCCATGCTCGGAAATTGGGGTGTCCACGACGCGCTTGGGGCCGAATTCGTCCAGCAACCCCTGCGAGATCTTGTAGGCGCCCTGATATTCGCCGACTTCCTCGCCCATCAGGAACACGGTGTCGTCGCGGCGCATTTCCTCGGCCATCGCCTCGCGCAGGGCCTCGCGCACGGTCATGGTCTTCATCGCCGTGCCTTCGGGCCAGTCGGGCGAGGTGTCGGGCTGCGGCGTCTTGCGCTCGGCCACGGCCGAGGTGGTAGGCGGGGTGTCTTCGGTCTGCTGCGGCGCGGGTGCGTCGTCTTGTTTCTTGTCGCCCGAGGAAAGATGGACATCGTCCATGCTTTCGCCCTCGTCCAGCATCACCGCGATCGGGGTGTTGACGGCGACGCCCTGGGTGCCTTCCTCGATCAGGATCTTGCCGAGGATGCCTTCGTCGACCGCCTCGAATTCCATCGTGGCCTTGTCGGTTTCAATCTCGGCGATGATGTCGCCGGCGGCGACGCTGTCGCCTTCCTTTTTCAGCCATTTCGCGAGCGTCCCTTCCTCCATGGTCGGGGACAATGCGGGCATCAGGATTTCGGTTGCCATGTCTGTTCCCTCCCTCAGGCTTCCTGCGGCGCCATGTCTTCGGCGTAGATATCGGTCCACAGCTCTTCCAGGGGCGGCTCGGGGCTTTCCTTGGCGAAATCGGCGGCCTTGTTGACTATGTCCTTGGTTTCCTTGTCGATGGCCTTCAGATCCTCTTCGGATGCGTGCTTGCCTTGCAGCAGCAGCTCGCGGACATGTTCGATGGCGTCGCGTTCCTCGCGCATCTTCTGGACCTCTTCGCGGGTGCGATACTTGGCCGGGTCGGACATCGAGTGGCCGCGATAGCGATAGGTCATGACTTCGAGGATATAGGGGCCGTTGCCGGCGCGGCAGTGGGCGACGGCGCGCTCGCCGGCCTCCTTGACCGCCAGCACGTCCATGCCGTCGACCTGCTCGCCCTTGATCCCGAACGCCTCGCCGCGTCCGTAAAGCGTCGTGGACTTGGTCGAGCGTTTCATGCTGGTGCCCATGGCATAGCCGTTGTTCTCGATCACGAAGATCACCGGCAGCGACCACAGTTCCGCCATGTTATAGGTCTCATAGACCTGACCCTGGTTGGCCGCACCGTCGCCGAAATAGGTGAAGGTGACGCGGCCATTGCCCAGATACTTGTCGGCAAATGCCAGCCCGGCGCCAAGCGGCACCTGCGCGCCGACGATGCCGTGACCGCCGTAGAAATGCTTCTCTTTCGAGAACATGTGCATCGAGCCGCCCTTGCCCTTGGACAGCCCGCCCTCGCGCCCGGTCAGTTCGGCCATGACGCCGCCGGGGTCCATGCCGCAGGCCAGCATGTGGCCGTGGTCGCGATACGAGGTGATGCGCTTGTCGCCTTCCTCGGCCGCCGCTTCCAGACCGACGACGACGGCCTCTTGCCCGATATACAGGTGACAGAAACCGCCGATCAGGCCCATCCCGTAAAGCTGCCCGGCCTTTTCCTCGAATCGGCGGATCAGCAGCATGTCCCGGTAGTAGTTCAGCAACTCGTCGCGAGAGACGTTGGACCGGTTTGCGGGCGCGTCCTGCGGCGTGTCGTCCGCTTTTTCATCGGGAGTTTTGGCTGCGGGTTTCCTGGCCATGCGGGTTCCTCCTGCGAGCTGGCGAGATAGTTCAGCGTTAAACTATCCGTAACGCATCGTCGCAGGGGCTGCAATCTGCGATCTGAACGCTAGCGGATGATGACTTCGTCGGGGCGGATCAGGCCCAGAACCTCGCGCGCGCGTTCGTCCAGAAGGTCCAGATCCAGATAGTCGTCGGACAGCCGCCGGGTCAGGTTCTTCATGCGGTCGACCTCGGCCTGCAGCTCGTCGCGCTGTTCGATCAGTTCCTGCGTTTCCGCCTGCAACTGGATACGCCGCATCAGCCCGGACGGCCCCTGAACGGCGGCAAAGGCGAAATAGAGGCTGGCGAGCCCGGCCAGCAGAACGATGATGATCGCCGAAAGCGAAAGGCGCTGCGCCATGACCTGTCCCCTGTTCCGGCCTTGTGGCGGCCCGTGATGCAATCCTGGCACGAAAGACGGGGCTGGAAAAGATGCCTGCGCGCGCGGAGGGATCGGCGGATTCTGGCCTGCGGAAAGATTCCGGCAGGCGGGTGCGGGTGGAATATTGCGCTTTTGCCGCGCGGCTGGCACGATTTGATCGTGCAGGCTGACGCCGGGGCAAGATCATGGATGTTCATATCGCCGCTGCGGTCGTGATGCGTCCCGATGGGGCGACCTTGTTGTTGCGCCATCAGGGCGACCACGCTTTTGACCAACCGGGCTGCCTGCTGAAGGATGGCGAGGCGCCGCTGGTCGCGCTGTGCCGGGCGCTGGCCGAGATGCTGGGCCTGACCCCGCCCGAGCCCGGCCCGCGCTTTCTGGGCCGGGTCGAGACGCGCGCCCCCGACAGCGACGAAGCGCGGCTGTTCGCCGAGCTTTACCGCGTCGATATCGACGATCATTTTTCGGCCGATGCCTGCATCGCCGAGGCGCGCTGGTTCCGCTCGGGCGAGTTGCAGGAATTCGTCCTCGCACCCCTGACCCGCGACCACGTCGTGCCGGCGATCTGGGGCTAAGGCCGACCGCTCTCGCCCGGCTGTCCCAGCAGATCGTTCAGCACCAGCGCCATCACCCGGGCCGAATCGATCATGTCGGTGACGCCGATCCATTCATCCGGCTGATGGGCCATTTCCAGCACCCCCGGCCCATAGGCGATGCAGTTCTTCAGCTTGCCGATGCGGTCGATATGCTTCTGGTCATATGTGCCGGGGCTGACGACGTAGCCGGCCTGCCGGCCCAGAACCCGCTCGATCGCGGCGGCGGTGGTGCGGACCACGGGCGCGTCGCGTTCGGTCATCGAGGGCGCGACCTCGAACAGGTCGCGGATCTCGTAGCGGAAGCCGGGGCGGCGCTCGCGGACACGCTCCATCAGGGCGGCGATCTCGCGCTTGACCTCGGCGGGGTCTTCCTCGACCAGAAAGCGGCGGTCGATGGTGATGCGGCAGCGGTCGGCCACGCAGGGGGCGGGCAGGCCGGTGAATTCTGGCCCCAGATCCGGCTCTCCACCGTGGATCGAGTTGACGTTCAGGGTCGAGGCCCGCGCGCCTTCGGGGATCACCGGCATCTCGGTGTGGCGACCGGCCAGCAGCGGCCACAGCGTCCGCTCCATCTCGTCCAGCACCGCGCCCATGTGGCGGATGGCGCTGTCGCCCAGAAACGGCATCGAGCCGTGGGCGATGCGGCCATGGGTCTCGATCTCGGCCCACCAGACGCCGCGATGGCCCAGACAGATGCGGTCCTTGTGCAGCGGTTCGGGGATGATGACGTGCTGCACATCGGCGAAATCGCCGCGCTCGGCCAGATAGGCCACGCCGCCGAAGCCGCCCGATTCCTCGTCGGCGGTGGCCGAAATCTCGATCCGGCCGGCGAAATCGGGGCAGGTCGCGACGAAGGCCTCGGCGGCGATGATCGAGGCCGCCAGGCCCCCCTTCATGTCGCACGACCCGCGCCCATAGATCCGGTCCTGCGCCACGTCATGTTCGCCGCCAAAGGGATCGCGTGTCCAGCCCGCGCCCACCTCGACCACGTCGTGATGAGAGTTGAAATGCACGCAGTCGCCGGGCCGGGTGCCGCGGCGCCG
The DNA here is from genome assembly GCF_002865605.1 of Paracoccus jeotgali. Taxonomy (NCBI): domain Bacteria; kingdom Pseudomonadati; phylum Pseudomonadota; class Alphaproteobacteria; order Rhodobacterales; family Paracoccaceae; genus Paracoccus; species Paracoccus jeotgali. The sequence goes on along the minus strand of NZ_CP025583.1, from coordinate 1,574,725 downwards.
CGCGATCAGGTTCCAGCGCGGATAGGCCGCGCAATCGCCCGGCGTGCCCTTGGCCCGGACCATTTCGCAGTCCCACCCACCGGGCGCCAGCCGCGCCTCGAGAAAGGCGCAGATGTCGTGATAATGCTGGCCCGGCGGGTTCAGGGTCGGGATGCGGATCAGGTCCTGGGTCAGGCGGATCAGATCGTCGCGGCGGGCGCCGATGGCGTCGGAAAGGGCTTTCATGTCAGGCACATTGGCGCGGGCGGGGCGGGCTGTCCAGCCGTCCCGCCGCAGCGCCATCTGCCGCGTGCGGCTGGACATTGCCCGCCCATCCCGGTCAGGTGGCAAGACCGGCCATGTCGGGCGCGGCGTCACTGGAGATGAAAGATGGTCTTTCTGCGGCTGATGCTGATTCTCTTCTTCATCGAGGCGATCTTCTATCTGCTGCTGACGATCTATCTGCGCTCGACCCGCCGCGAATCGCTGGAAGAGGAATGGGACCGCCGCCACCCCGACCGCAGCGGCGACAGCCCCGAACGGCGCGTCTTTGTGCGCCGCGCGATGCAGGGGTTTCAGAAGACCATGCGCGCCCGGCTGGTGGGGCTGGTCTTCATTCTGCCCACGGTGGCGATTGTGGTCATCGCCTGGGTGGTTAATGTGCAATGACGACACGCCGGCAATCAGGAGAGACGCGCATGCATTACGTCAAGGTGGCCTTGGGGGTGATCCTGGGGGTCGCGGTGTTTCTGTTCCTCGACTATGCCCTGCCCAGCAAGAACACGGTCCGGGTGTCGAACACGCTGAACCGGTTGACCGAGATCGGGGCCAACTCGATCTTCTACGCCTCGGAAAAGACCGGCACGATCGAGAATTCGTCCGGCCAGCGCGATGTCCGCTTTGTCGAGACGGTGCGCCCGAACGGCAAGGTCTTCGTCTATCGCAACGAGGATACCGGGCTGATCTGGCCGCCTTATTTCAAATATGACAGCTCGAACCTGCATGCCGAGATGACCAATCTGCGCTCGACCTCGGCCGATCCGCAATGGGTCAGCATCACCTCTTACGGGTGGCGGATCCCGCTGTTCTCAATCTATCCGAACGCGATCTCGGTGCGGCCGGTGGCGGGGCCGGACGTCCACCCGCTGAACTGGCCCGCGGCGCTGGTGCTGACGATCCTGGGCCTGCTGCTGGCGCTGATCTGGCGGATGTGGAACCAGTTCCGCGAGCGCAGCCTGCTGCCGTTCCGCCGCCGCTTTGGCGGCCGCCGCAGCCGCGAGGCCGCCCCTGTTCCGCCGCCCGCGTCACCACCCGCCGCGGCGCGTGAACCTGCGCCCGCCCCGCCGCCGCCCCAGCCCGCCCCTCAGCCCGCCCCGCAGCCCGGCTTCACCGGCTGGCTCGACACCTGGAAGCGCAGCACGCGGCCCTGATCGCGGCCGCCCCAGCCTCGCCCGCAAGGACATGCCATGACCGATGACGCGCCCCGCAATTCCGGCACGGAACTGCAGACCGACTGGTTCGACACCATCCGCATCAATACCCCGGCGGTCGAGCGTCGCGCCGCCAGTCTGCCCAGCCGCCGCTCGCTCAAGAAAGAGTGGCAGGCGGCGTGGCTTTTGAACGCGGTGCGCTGCATGGACCTGACGACGCTGTCGGGCGACGATACCGAGGATCGCGTCGCCCGGCTGTGCGCCAAGGCGCGCCAGCCCATCGCGCCCGATCTGCTGGACGCGATGGGGGTGTCGGGGCTGACCACCGGCGCGGTCTGCGTCTATCCCACCATGGTCGCGGCGGCCAAGCGGGCGCTGCGCGGCACCGACATCCCCGTGGCCAGCGTCGCCACCGGCTTTCCGGCCGGGCTGATGCCCCTGAACCTGCGGCTGGCCGAGATCGAATACGCCCGCGACCAGGGCGCCGACGAGATCGACATCGTCATCACCCGCGCCCATGTGCTGCAAGCCGACTGGCCCGCGCTTTATGACGAATTGCGCGCCATGCGGCAGGCCTGCGGTCCGGCGCGGATGAAGGCGATCCTTGCCACCGGCGATCTGAAGTCGCTGGAAAACGTGGCGCGGGCCAGCCATGTGGCGATGCAGGCCGGCGCGGACTGGATCAAGACCTCGACCGGCAAGGAAGGGGTGAATGCGACGCTAACCGTCAGTCTGGTCATGTGCCGCGCCATCCGCGACCACCACGACCGCACCGGGATCGCGGTCGGCTTCAAGCCGGCGGGCGGGCTGAAGACCGCCAAGGACGCGATCGCCTGGCAGGTGCTGATGCGCGAGGAGCTGGGCCGCGACTGGCTGCGGCCCGCGCGGTTCCGCATCGGCGCCAGCTCTTTGCTGGGCGATCTGGAACGCCAGATCAGCCACCACGTCACTGGCCGCTATGCGGCCGCCCACCGATTGACCATGGCCTGAGGATGACATGCCGAGTGTGAGCGAGATCATGGAAAGCATGGAATACGGCCCCTCGGTCGAAGACAGCAGCGCGGTGCGGGACTGGCTGGCCGCGACGCCGGCACGCGGGCATTTCATCGACGGCGGCTTCACCGAAGCCGGCGACCTCTTCGACAGCCGCGACCCCGCGAGCGGCGATCTGCTGGCGCAGGTGACGCAAGGAACGGCAGACGACATCGCCGCCGCCGTGGCCGCCGCCCGCGCGGCTCAACCCGGCTGGCAGGGGCTGGGCGGTCATGGCCGGGCGCGGTTCCTTTATGCCATCGCCCGGACGATCCAGAAGCGCGAGCGCTTTCTGTCGGTGCTGGAGACGCTGGACAACGGCAAGCCGATTCGCGAATCGCGCGACATCGACATCCCGCTGGCGGTGCGCCACTTCTACCACCACGCCGGCTGGGCCGAGATCATGGCCGATGAATTCCCCGGCCAGCAGGCATTGGGCGTGGCCGGGCAGATCATCCCGTGGAACTTCCCGCTGCTGATGCTGTCCTGGAAGATCGCGCCGGCCATTGCGGCGGGCAATACGGTGGTGCTGAAACCGGCCGAATATACCTCGCTGACCGCGCTGGCCTTCGCCGAGATCTGCCAGCAGGTCGGGCTGCCCAAGGGCGTCGTCAACATCGTGACCGGCGATGGCGAGACCGGGGCGGCGCTGGTCCGGGCCGAGGTGGACAAGATCGCCTTCACCGGCTCGACCGAGGTCGGACGCGCGATCCGGCAGGCGACGGCGGGGACGGGCAAGCGGCTGACGCTGGAACTGGGCGGCAAATCGCCCTTTGTGGTGATGGAGGACGCCGATCTCGACGCCGCGGTCGAGGGCGTGGTCGATTCGATCTGGTTCAATCAGGGGCAGGTCTGCTGCGCCGGGTCACGCCTGCTGGTGGCCGAGGCCGTGGCCCCGCGGTTCGAGCATCTGTTGCAGCGCCGTCTGGCCACGCTGCGGGTCGGTCCGCCGCTGGACAAATCCACCGATATCGGCGCCATCGTGCACCCGGTGCAGCGGGATCGCATCCTGTCGCTGCTGGATCAGGGGATCGCCGCCGGGGCAGAGCTGATCGGTTCGCCCCCGGCCGAGGGGTGTTTCGTCAACCCCGGCTATCTGCGCGCCGTCTCGCCCGCCAACCCGCTGTGGTCGGCGGAAATCTTCGGCCCCATCGCCACCCTGACCACCTTCCGCACCGCGGACGAGGCGGTCGCCCTGGCCAATAACAGCCGCTATGGCCTGGCGGCGCAGATCTGGTCGGAAAGTGCCACGGTCGCGACCGATCTGGCGGCGCTGATCCGCTCGGGCGTGGTCTGGATCAACGGCGCCAACATGTTTGACTCCGCCGCCCCCTTTGGGGGCATGCGCGAAAGCGGCTTCGGGCGCGAGGGCGGGCGGGTCGGGCTGGCCGAATATCTGGCCCCGCCGCCGGTTGAGACGCGGCCCGATCCTGAACCAAACGCCGAGGCGGCACCCGTGGCAAGCGAGGCAGCGGGGATCGACCGCACGATCAAGCTCTATATCGGTGGCGCGCAGAAGCGGCCCGATGGCGGGGCGAGTTACCGCGCTGCCTCGGGCGATCTGGTGCCGCTGGGGAACCGCAAGGACATCCGCAACGCCGTCGAGGCGGCGCAAAAGGCCGGGAAATGGACCACGATGGGCGGTCCCGCCCGCGCGCAGGTGCTGTATTTCCTGGCCGAGAACCTGTCGCAGCGCCAACGCGATCTGTCCCGCCTCCACGGCGCCGATCAGGTCGAGGCGGCCATCGCGCGGCTGTTCCACTATGCCGCCTGGGCCGACAAGTTCGACGGCTGGAACGTCCAGACCCGGCCCGGTCATCTGGTCAATGTCGTGCCCGAAGCGTTCGGGGTCATGGGCATCGTCTGTCCGAATGACGCGCCGCTGATCGGCTTTGTCAGCCTGATCGCGCCCGCGATTGCGATGGGCAACCGCGTCGTCGCGGTGCCGTCGCAGGACGACCCGGTGGCGGCCTTCGATCTGGCGCAGGTGATGGACAGTTCCGACGTGCCGGGCGGGGTGGTCAATATTGTGTCCGGCCCGCGCCGCGATCTGGCGCTGACGCTGGCGCAGCATGACGATGTCGCGGCGATGTGGTTCTGCGGCGAGACCGGGCGTGATGCGGTCGAGGCCGCCTCGGCCGGGAACCTCAAGCCGGTCTGGGCGCTGCCCAATCGCGACTGGTCGGCGGCGGATGCGCAGGGCCGGGCGTTTCTGGACCAGGCGGTGCAGTGGAAGACGATCTGGCTGCCCTATGGCGCCTTGCCGGCGGGCAGCGCGGGGCCGGCCTACTGAGCCAGCCGATCAAAACGCAAGGCCCGGCCCGAACGAACAGGCCGGGCCTTGAAATGTCCCGTCGCGCGACGCGTTACGAGATCGTCAGATCCAGCGTGATCTCGGCCTTCAGCAGCTTCGAGACCGGGCAGCCGACCTTGGCGCCGTCTGCGGCCTGCTGAATGGTGTCGCGGTCGCCATTACCGCTGACGGTCGAGGTCAGCGCGGCCTTGGTGATCGAGAAGCCCTCGCCGTCCTTGTCCATGCTGATCTTTGACGTGGTCTTGACGCTGACATCGGTGACGCCGGCCTCTTCCAGCGCCTTGGACAGCGCCATCGAGAAGCACGCCGCATGGGCCGCGCCGATCAATTCCTCGGGGTTGGTGCCGGGCTTGCCCTCGAAGCGGGTGTTGAAGCCATAGGGCTGTTCGGACAACGCGCCGGATTCCGAAGAAACCGAGCCTTTTCCGTCCTTCAGCCCACCTTGCCACTGTGCGGAACCGCTCTTGGTAATCATCAAAGCCTCCTGTATCTGCTCAGCACACCCAACGCATGACAGGCGGATGGGTTCATATCACAGCGTCGATGCGGAAAGCGCGGACATGGTTTTGCCGATCTATGAACTGGCCGCGATCGGGTCGGCGATCTGTTGGGCGGTCACCGGGCTGATGGCGATGCCGGCGGTGTCGCATCTGGGCGCCTATCGCTTCAACATGTATCGGCAGGGCTTCGTGACGCTGGTGCTGGCGCTGATCGTGGGGCTGGGCGGGCTGTGGCACGGGACGACACCGGCGCAGGTGGCGCAGCTTTTCGCCTCGGGTCTGGTCGGGATCTTTCTGGGCGACACGCTGCTGTTCGCCGCGCTCGACCGGATGGGGCCGCGGCGGACCGGGGCGGTGTTCGCGCTGAACGCGCCGATGGCTGCGGTGCTGGGGCAGGTGTTTCTGGGCGAGACGCTGCTGCCGCTTGGCTGGGCCGGCGTCGGCCTGTGCAGTCTGGGCGTGGGCGTGGCGGTGATGGGCCGCCCCGGCCGCAGCGGCACCCACGCCTTCGAACGGGTGCAGGGCGCGCTGTGGATCGCGGTCGGCGCGGGGCTGCTGGCGGCCTTGGGGCAGGCGGTCGGCTCGCTGATCGCGCGGCCGGTGATGGAAGGGGGCATGGACCCCTTTACCGGCAGCCTGATCCGCGTCGCCACCGCCTTTGCCTGTCTGGCCGCGCTGATGGCGCTGCCGCTGGATCAGGTGCGCAAGAAGAACCCGATGACATGGCCGGTGTTTCTGCTGCTGGCAACCAGCGGCATCGTCGCCATGGTCGTCGGCATGTCGCTGATGCTGTTCGCCCTGCAGGGCGGCAAGGTCGGCATCGTCTCGACCCTGTCGGCGCTGTCGCCGGTCTTCATCCTGCCGGGGCTGTGGGTCGTGACCCGCGCCCGGCCCAGCCTGACAAGCTGGCTGGGGGCGCTGATCGCGGTGGTCGGCATGGCGCTGATCTTTCTGCGCTAGCCCGTGGGCGCGGCAGAATTGCAAAGCCGCTCCCATTCCGCCATCGCATAGCGGTCGGTCATGCCGGCGACGTAATCGAGCACGATCCGGGCGCGTTCCTGCATCGGGGCGGCGGCGGCGTCGGTCTGCCAATGGCCGGGCAGCGCCTCGGGCCGGGCGAGAAACAGCGGAAACAGCTCGTTCAGCATGGCCGTCACCAGCCGCCGCTCGACCACGACGGACGGGGCGCGATACATGCGCTTGAACAGGAAGGTCTTGATCTCGCGCAGCCCCTGATGCAGCGGGGGCGAAAAGCTGATGACCGCGCCCTGCGCCGCGCGGATATCGTCGACCGAGGCAGGGTTCAGCCGGGCCAGCCGGTCGTTCGCCACCGCGATCACATCCTCGACCATGACGCCGAAAACGCGGCGCAGCGCCTCGTGACGGCGGCGGTCGGGGTCGAGGCCGGGGTGCCTGTGGTCCACCTGCGCAAAGGCCGGGCCGATGATCGGCAGTTGCGCCAGATCATCCTCGGTGAACAGGCCGGCGCGCAGACCGTCATGCAGATCGTGGTGGTTATAGGCGATGTCGTCGGCCACGGCAGCGACCTGCGCCTCGGCGCTGGCATGGGTCGAAAGCTCCAGATCCCAGGCCGCGTTCACCTGTTCCAGCGCATAGGGATAGGGCGGGGCGACCGGGCCGTTATGCTTGGCGATGCCTTCCAGCGTCTCCCATGTCAGGTTCAGCCCGTCAAAGCCGGCGTAATGCCGCTCCAGCCGGGTCACGATCCGCAGCGCCTGCGCGTTGTGGTCGAAGCCGCCGAAGGGCTGCATCAACGCGGCCAGCGCATCCTCGCCGGTGTGGCCGAAGGGCGGGTGGCCGAGGTCGTGGGCCAGCGCCACCGCCTCGGCCAGGTCGGTGTTCAGGCCAAGCGCGCCCGCGACGGTGCGCGCGACCTGCGCCACCTCGATGGTGTGGGTCAGCCGGGTGCGGAAGTAATCGCCGCGATAGGCGTCGCCTTCCTGCTCGACAAAGACCTGCGTCTTGTGCTTCAACCGCCGGAACGCACTGGAATGGATGATCCGGTCGCGGTCCCGCTGCCAGGGGCTGCGAAAGCTGGACAGGTCTTCATCATACAGCCGGCCGCGACTGTCGGCGGGCTGGCAGGCATAGGGCGCGGTCATGCGGGTTCCTTGCAGCGATACCGACCAGAGCCTATATTCCGACCTAGCCTAGTGAAACGGGAACGCCCCATGAACCTGCCTCCATCCGTCACCGAACGCGCCTTTGCCCGGCTGGCCGAGATCAATGACGGCGCCGAAACCCCGCAAGGGCTGCGCGTCGCCGTCGAGGGCGGCGGCTGCTCGGGCTTTCAATATGAAATCAAGCTGGACGCCCCGGCCGAGGATGATCTGGTCCTTGAAGGGCAGGGCCAGCGCGTGCTGGTAGACCCGGTCTCTCTGCCGTTTCTGGCCGGCGCGGTGATCGACTTTGCCGACGAGTTGATCGGCGCGCGCTTTGTCATCGAAAACCCCAACGCCGCCTCGTCCTGCGGCTGCGGCACATCGTTTTCGCTGTAACCCCCCCTTGCGCCGGGCGCGGTGTGTGCGCCCCTGACACGCCCCAGCCCCGGAAGCCTGCCATGAAGATCGCCAGTTTCAACATCAACGGCGTGCGCGCCCGCATCGGCGCGCTGACCGACTGGCTGGAAGCCGCATCCCCCGATGTGGTGGTGCTGCAGGAAATCAAGACCGTGGACGAGGGCTTTCCGACCGAGCATTTCGGCGATCTGGGCTGGAATGTCGAAACCCACGGGCAAAAGGGCTTCAACGGCGTGGCGATCCTGTCGCGCCTGCCGATCGAGGATGTCAGCCGTGGCCTGCCCGGCGACGACAGCGACGAACAGGCCCGCTATATCGAGGCGACGGTGACGGGCGAGACGGCGATCCGCCTCGCCGGGCTTTACCTGCCCAACGGCAACCCGGCGCCGGGGCCGAAATACGACTACAAGCTGGCCTGGATGGAACGCCTGCGCCAGCGGGCGGCGGAGTTGCTGGCGACGGAAATGCCGGTGGTGATGCTGGGCGATTTCAACGTCATTCCCGAACCCCGCGACGCGGCCGAGCCGCAGAAATGGGTCGATGACGCGCTGTTTCTGCCCGACAGCCGCGCCGCGTTTCGCCGCATCGCAGCGCAGGGCTGGACCGATGCCGTCCGCGTCTCGGACCCGTTCGCCACGCGCGGCCCCTTCACCTTCTGGGACTATCAGGCAGGCGCCTGGCAGCGCGACAACGGCATCCGCATCGACCATCTGATGCTGTCCCCGCAGGCTGCTGACCTGCTGCGCGCGGTGGGCATCGACCGCGAGGCGCGGGCCGGGGACAAGCCGTCCGATCACGTCCCGGTCTGGGTCGAACTGGCCGCGTAATGCTGCCGCGACTTCGGTCGTTTACATGGCTTGTTCCTTTGCTATGGTTTCGCAGTCGCAGAAACCTGAAAAGGACCGCCATGGCCGAGATACGCAAGATCCTGATCGCCAACCGCGGCGAGATCGCCATTCGCGTCATGCGGGCCGCGAACGAGCTGGGCAAGAAAACCGTCGCCGTCTATGCCGAGGAAGACAAGCTCGGCCTGCACCGGTTCAAGGCGGACGAGGCGTATCGGATCGGAGAGGGGCTGGGGCCGGTCGCGGCCTATCTCTCGATTCCCGACATCATCCGCGTGGCGCGCGAAAGCGGCGCCGACGCGATCCATCCCGGCTACGGGCTGCTGTCTGAAAACCCCGATCTGGTCGATGCCTGCACCCAGGCCGGGATCACCTTTATCGGGCCCACGGCGGCGACCATGCGCGCCCTTGGCGACAAGGCCAGCGCGCGGCGCGTGGCGATCGAGGCAGGCGTTCCCGTCATCCCCGCGACCGAGGTTCTGGGCGAGGATTTCGACGACATCCGCCGTCAGGCCGACGCCATCGGCTATCCGCTGATGCTGAAGGCCAGCTGGGGCGGCGGCGGGCGCGGGATGCGACCCATCGACTCGCCCGATGAACTGGCCGAGAAGGTGCGCGAGGGCCGCCGCGAGGCCGAGGCCGCCTTTGGCAATGGCGAGGGCTATCTGGAAAAGATGATCCTGCGCGCCCGTCATGTCGAGGTGCAGTTGCTGGGCGATCTGCATGGCGGCCTCCATCACCTGTACGAGCGTGACTGCACCGTGCAGCGCCGCAATCAGAAGGTGGTCGAACGCGCCCCCGCGCCCTATCTGACCGAGGCGCAGCGGGCCGAGGTCTGCGATCTGGCGCTGAAGATCGGCCGCGCCGTCGGCTATCAGAACGCCGGCACCGTCGAGTTCCTGATGGATATGGACAGCGACGCGTTCTATTTCATCGAGGTTAATCCCCGCATCCAGGTCGAGCACACCGTCACCGAAGAGGTGACCGGCATCGACATCGTGCAGGCCCAGATCCGCATCGCCGAAGGCGCGACGCTGGCCGAGGCGACCGGCGCGCCGGACCAGTCGGCGGTGACGCTGTCGGGCCATGCAGTGCAGTGCCGCGTCACCACCGAGGACCCGCAGAACAACTTCATCCCCGATTACGGCCGGATCAGCGCCTATCGCAGCGCCACCGGCATGGGGATCAGGCTCGACGGCGGCACCGCCTATTCGGGCGGGGTGATCACGCGCTATTACGACTCGCTGCTGGTCAAGGTGACGGCCTGGGCGCAGACCCCGGAACAGGCGATCCGCCGCATGGACCGCGCCTTGCGAGAGTTCCGCGTCCGCGGCGTCAGCACCAATATCGACTTTGTCATCAACCTGTTACAGCACCCGGTGTTCCTGTCGAACGACTACAGCACCAAGTTCATCGACACCACGCCCGAGCTGTTCGAGTTTCGCGCCCCGCAGGACCGGGCCACACGCCTGTTGACCTATCTGGCCGATATCAGCGTGAACGGGCATCCCGAAACCGCCGGCCGCGCCCTGCCTGCGGCCGAGGCCCGGCCCGCCGTGCCGCCGCGCCCCCGCGTCTCGCCCCCGCCAGAGGGGCTGAAGCAGATGCTCGACGCGCAAGGCCCGCAGGCGGTGGCGGACTGGGTGGCGGGGCAGACCCGCCTGCTGCTGACCGACACCGCCATGCGCGACGGCCACCAGTCGCTGCTGGCGACGCGGATGCGGTCCATCGACATGATCCGCGTCGCGCCCGCCTATGCCGCCAACCTGCCGCAGTTGTTCAGCGTGGAATGCTGGGGCGGGGCGACCTTTGACGTGGCCTATCGCTTTTTGCAGGAATGTCCGTGGCAGCGGCTGCGCGACATCCGCGCCGCGATGCCGAACCTTCTGACCCAGATGCTGCTGCGCGCCTCGAACGGGGTCGGTTACACCAACTATCCCGACAATGTCGTGCAGTCCTTTGTCCGGCAGGCGGCCGAGACCGGGATCGACGTCTTCCGCGTCTTCGACAGCCTGAACTGGGTCGAGAACATGCGCGTGGCGATGGACGCGGTGCTCGACTCGGGCCGGATCTGCGAGGCCGCGATCTGCTATACCGGCGATCTGAACGACCCGGACCGGTCGAAATACGACCTGAAATATTATGTCTCGCTGGCGAAAGAGCTGCGCGAGGGCGGGGCGCATATCCTCGGCCTCAAGGATATGGCCGGGCTGCTCAAACCCGCCGCCGCGACGCGGCTGATCCGCGCGCTCAAGGACGAGGTCGGGCTGCCGATCCATTTCCACACCCACGACACCTCTGGCATGGGCGGGGCCGCCTGTCTTGCCGCGGCGGCGGCGGGGGTGGATATCGTCGATGGCGCGATGGACGCGCTGTCGGGCAACACCAGCCAGCCAACGCTGGGCTCGGTGGTCGAGGCGCTGTCGGGTACCGAGCGCGACACCGGTCTGGACATCGGCGCGATCCGCGAGATCTCGAATTACTGGGAACGGGTCCGGGCCGATTACGCGGCCTTCGAATCCGGTCTGCAGGCGCCGTCCTCCGAGGTCTATCTGCACGAGATGCCGGGCGGTCAGTTCACCAACCTCAAGGCGCAGGCCCGCAGCCTTGGGCTCGAGGACCGCTGGCACGAGGTGGCGCAGACCTATGCCGATGTGAACCGGATGTTCGGCGATATCGTCAAGGTCACGCCCTCGTCCAAGGTGGTGGGCGACATGGCGCTGATGATGGTCAGCCAGGGCCTGACCCGCGCGCAGGTCGAAGACCCGCAGGTCGATCTGTCCTTCCCGGATTCCGTCGTCGACATGATGCGCGGCAATCTGGGCCAACCCCCCGGCGGCTGGCCCGAGACGCTGCAACGCAAGGTGCTGAAGGGCGAAAAGCCCCTGACGACCCGCCCCGGCGCCAGCATGCAGCCGGTCGATCTGGAAGCCACCCGCGCCGAGCTGGCGCAAAAGCTGGACCGGGCGCAGGTCGATGACGAGGATCTGAACGGCTATCTGATGTATCCCAAGGTGTTCCTCGACTATGCCGCGCGCCATCAGAATTATGGCCCGGTCCGCACCCTGCCGACCCGCAACTTCTTCTACGGGATGGAGCCGGGCGACCAGATCTCGGTCGAGATCGACCCCGGCAAGACGCTGGAAATCCGCCTGCAGGCGATCAGCGAGACCGACGACAAGGGCGAGGTGCGGGTGTTCTTTGAACTTAACGGCCAGCCCCGCAACATCCGCGTGCCAGACCGCGCCCGCGCCGCCAGCATCGTGGCCCGGCCCAAGGCGGATGCGTCGAACCCCGGCCATGTCGGCGCGCCGATGCCCGGCGTCGTGGCCTCGGTCGCGGCCAGCGTCGGGGCGCCGGTGCGGGCGGGCGATCTGCTGCTGACCATCGAGGCGATGAAGATGGAAACCGCGATCCACGCCGACAGCGACGGCACGGTCAAGGCGGTCCATGTGACACCCGGCCAGCAGATCGACGCCAAGGATCTGCTGATCGAGATGGAATAGCGGCGCCGCTTCGGTCCGCTTGCAACGAAAAAGGCGCCGCGAGAGCGGCGCCGTTCGGTCTCAGGCTTGAAGGCTTGGCTTATTCCGCCTCGTTCGCCGGTTTGGCGTTCAGCTGGCCGTAATTCGCCGCACCGATATTTTCATACAGCTCCAGCTGCGTTTCGAGGAAGTCGATATGGCCTTCCTCGTCCGCGATCAGATCCTCGAACAGGTCTTTCGAGACATAGTCGCGGACGCTTTCGCAATGGTCGCGGGCCTCGATGTACAGCGTCCGGGCCTCGTGCTCGGCGGCCAGATCGGCCTCGAGCGTTTCCTTGAGGTTCTGGCCGATCCGCAGCGCGTCCAGCTTTTGCAGGTTCGGGTGGCCTTCCAGAAAGATGATGCGCTGGATCAGCCGGTCGGCGTGGTTCATCTCTTCGATGGACTCGGCGCGCGACTTGTCGGCGAGGCGACCAAAGCCCCAATCCTCTTGCAGCCGGTAATGCAGCCAATACTGGCTGACCGCCGTCAGTTCCGACCGCAATGCCGCGTTCAGATATTCGATGACCTTCGCGTCGCCCTTCATTCACTGTCCTTTCGATCAGCCCGCCGCAGCCTTGCGCAGGCCCATGAGCACCGGCGGCAGATCTGGCTGTCTGCCCACGGCAAAACCATCCGCCGCGCGCATGGTGGCGACGAACAACTTGATGCAGCCGCCACAATCGGGCCGCCGGCCGAGCGCGTGGTAGATCTTGCCCGGCGTGACGATGGTATCAGGGTCGGATGCGCGCATCCAGTCGACCGCAGAGCGAATTTCGTGGTCGGTGGTCTGGGTGCAGTGGCAGATGATCATGGTGGCGAACCTCGCCGTGGTTGGTGGCGGGTTCTTTCTGACTCTTTTGCTGCGGTTATGTCAAACGCTTTCGCTCGGGTATCTTCACAAGCCCGTGCAGCGCCTCAGCCGCCCAAGGGCCGCGTCATCCGCAGCCGCACCCTTTGCGTGCGCCCCAGAGCATCCGTGACCGAGATCTCGGACATCCCCGCCATCCCCGGCAGCCGCGCCTCGGTCAGGGGCGAGGCGATGGCGGCGGGGCGGCCATTCATCAGCCAGGTATAGGGCGGCACGCCGCCGCGCAGCCGCACCGGGATCTGGTCGCCCGTCAGTTCCAGTTCGGCCCCCGTCCGGCGGGAACAGGATGGTCAGCGGGTCGCTGTCGGGCGTCAGCCGACCGGCATCCCCCGAGACGACACGGCCGGGCGCGGTGAAACGCCGCAGCGGGATGGGCAGATGCGCGTTGGGCGCGATCAGCGTCTCGGGCGGGGGTGGGGGCAGGGGGCGGTGGCGCGCGCCCAGGGCGTCGAACAGGTCGAACAGCAGCGGCGCGGCGACCTCGCCCCCAAAGGCGCCCGGAACCGGCGTGCCATCCGGCCGCCCGATCCAGACCCCGGCGACAAAGCGGCCGTCATAGCCCACCGACAGCGCGTCGCGGTGGCCATAGCTGGTGCCGGTCTTGTAGGCGATGCGCCCCTGCGCGCGGCCTTCCGGCGCGGGGATGCGCGACAGGATGTCGCCCACCTGCCAGGCCGCACTGCGGCTGACCACGCGCTGCCCCCTGCACCGAACCGGGGCCGGCGGCCTCTGCCGCGCCCGCCAGATCGTGCAGCACCACCCGCTGCCCGCCCTGTGCCAGCGCTGCATAACCCGACACCAGATCATGCAGCGACACGCCCGCACCGCCCAGCACCACCGCCAGCCCCGGCGCGCCGCCCTGCGTCTCGACCCGCATTCCGGCGCGGCGCAGCCCGGCCACGACGCGGGCCGGTCCAAGGGCATCGGCGATCCGCACCACGGGGATGTTCAGCGATTGCCGCAGCGCCTCGCGCACGGTGACGGTGCCGCGGAATTGGCGGTCGAAGTTCTGCGGCTGCCAGCGGCCGAAGCTGGCGGGGCGGTCCTCGATCAGGCTGTCGGGGTGGATCAGCCCGTCATCGAAGCCCATCGCATAGACAAAGGGTTTCAGCGTCGATCCAGGCGAGCGCAGGGCGCGGGTCATGTCGATGAAGCCGGCGCGCGGCGTGGCCCCGAAATCGGCGGTCCCGACCTCGGCCAGCACCTCGCCCGTCACGTGATCGGCGACGATGGCGGCGGCTGACAGACGCTCGGACCCGCGCGCGATGGCGCGGGCGACCATGGTTTCGGCCGCGCGTTGCAGTTGCGGGTCGATGGTCGTCTCGATCCGCACCGCGCCGGGATGGGCGGCGCGCAGACGCTCGGCCAGCAGGGCGGCATGGGCGGGGAAGGCGCGGCGCCCGGTGGGCAGCGGGGTCTTGCGCGCAAGGGCGGCGGTGTCGGCGTCGATGATCCCGGCGGCCTCGGCGCGGGCCAGCACCCGGTCACGCGCCGCCTGCGCGGCCCCGCGCCGCGCCGCGATGTCGGGCCGGCGGCTTTCGGGGGCTTGCGGCAGGGCCACCAGCAGCGCGGCCTCGGCCGGGGTCAGGCGGGTGGGTTCTTTGCCGAACCACATCAGGGCTGCGGCGCGCACGCCCTCGGTATTGCCGCCATAGGGGGCCAGCCGCAGGTAGAGCGCAAGGATGCCGTCCTTGCCGATGCGCCGTTCCAGCGCCATCGCCAGCCGTGCCTGCCTAAGCTTGCCGCGCCAGTCGGCGGTCGGGCCGCGTTCCAGCAGGCGCGCGGTCTGCATCGACAGCGTCGAAGCGCCCGAGACGATGCGCCCATGCCGCACAGCTTGCCCCGCCGCCCGCAGCACCGCCCGCCAATCGACGCCGTGGTGACTGGCAAAGCGCCGATCCTCCCACGCGATCAGCATGTCGAGCAGGCGCGGATCGACGCCGCTGGCCGGGGGCGCCAGCCGCCACAGCCCGTCACCCACCTGAAAGGCGCGCAGCAGGCTGCCGTTCCGCGCCACGACCTCGGTGCCCACCGGCACGGCAAGGGGCGGCATCGGCGTCGCGTCGAGCCAGCGGTCGAACTGCATCCGCCCGGCATCCATAGCGCCCGCCAGCAGGCCAAGCGCCAGCGTCAGCGCGATGATCCGGCCGCCCTGACGCCGGGGCCGGGCGGCGGCGGGGTCAGGGGGCGATGGTGATGTCATCGCTGTCGGTCCAGCCACGCCGCTCGGGGCGGTAGAAATCCGACACCGTCGCCGCCGGGTGATGGAAGCTGCCCGCCGTCACCGCCCGCAGGCGATAGGCGAGCTGGATGCTCTCACCCCCCGCGATGTCCAGCGAGGCCGCAAAGCGGTCGGCGCGGAACTCGGCCATGTCGGGGAAGGCGCTGTCCACCCAATCCAGCCCCGACAACTCGCCCGAGGCGATCAGGTTCGGGTTGTCGATCTCGAACCCCGCCGGCAGCGGATCGGTCACGATCAGCCGGGCCGAGCTGTCGTCGAAGGGCGTGATCTCGATCACCGCCACCATGCGCTGCCCCTGCGGGATCAGCCCCGGATCGACGGGGGCGCCGTCGGGGGTGAAATAGCGCCGGGTGACCTGATAGGCGGTGCCGCCCGCCGGCGGCGCATCGGTCGGAACCGCCGTGGCCGACAGCGTCACATCGACGGCGCGGGTGCCGGTATTGGCCAGCGGCACCGACAGCGGTGCGGCCGCGTCGCCCAGATCGACGACCGGGCCGGGCAGGGGCGCGCCGGCCATGGTCACGCCCTGACCCGCCGCCTGACCCGCCGCCAGCGCGTGACCGGCCAGCACCACCCACAGCGCCTCTTGCGTGGACAGCCCGCCATTCTTCGACGCCTGCGCCACGTCCGAGGCGATCTCGGTTGCAAGCTGCGGCAGGTCGATGCGCTGGGTGCCGGCCTCGGCCGCGAGGGTCAGCAGCGCGGCCTTGTCGCGGGTGGCGGTGCCGAGATCGCGGCGCAGGCCCTTGCCGTCGGGCGGGGACGCCAGCAGCACACGGGCGCGGTCGAACATCCGGTCCGCGCGCGGCTGATCCCCGACCGAGGCGAGCGCCGCGCCAAGCTGCCCCGCCGCCATCGGCGTGGCAAAGCTGTCGGCCCCGACATCGGCATAATAGCGCAGATCGCTGACCACCGCCGCGCGCTCTCGCGCCAGCACATAGGCGGCGTAGGCGATGGCGGCAGCCTCATCCGCGTCGGCATATTGCGGATCGGCGGATGCGTTCAGGTTGTTCTGCAGATTGGTCAGCGCGCGGCGGAAATTGGCATCCGGCACGTCATGGCCCGCCTGCCGCACGCGCGACAGGAAGTCGGTGACATAGGCGTCCAGCCACGGATCGCTGCCATCCGCCCGCCACATCCCGAACCCGCCCGAGGCGGTCTGTCGGGTCAGGATGCGCGTCACGGCATCGGGGATCGAGCGGTCCGGCTGCCCCGGCAAGGGCTGCGCCCCGTCCGGCAGCAGCGCGTCCACATACAGCTGCGGCATCGCGCCCGAGACGATCTGCTCGGTGCAGCCATAGGGGAAGTCGCGCAGCAGCGTCAGCGCCGCCGGCACATCCAGCAGCGCATAGGCGCCGACCGAAATGCTGACCCGGCCAGAGCCGGGATAAAAGCTGCCAAGCGCCGCCAGATCCGGGGTCTGCACCTGACCGGGCTGCAGGGTCAGCCGCAGCGCCCGCGTCACCGGCTGGTCAAGGCGCAGGACCGGGATCTGCAGATCCTTGGTGATCTCGCGCCCGTCGGGCAGGGTGGCGGCGATGGTGACGCCCGCCACGCCCTCGGCGGCATCCGGCAAGGCCGACAGCGACAGGGTCAGGCGCTTGCGTTCATCCTGCGCGATCTGCAGCCGGTCGGGCAGATCGGCGGTGGCCAGCGGCGCGCCGGTGGGATCGTTCGTGGCCTGCAGCGCGAGCTCGCCCGGCGGGCCTGCGACATGGGTTAGCGTGACCTCGGCCCGGGCGCGGTCGCCGGGGGCGAGGAAGGCGGGCGCGGTCACGGTCATCACCACCGGGTCGCGGACCAGCATCGTCGCATCGGCTTGACCGAGTGCCGTCTCGGTCCAGACCAGCGCCATGACCCGGACCTCGCCATTGAAGTCGGGCAGCGGCACTTGGACGCTGGCGCTGCCATCCGGCCCCAGGGTGACGGGGCCGGAAAACCACGCCATCAGCTTTTCCGTCGGCGGTGGCGCCATCGCATTGCCGCCCATCGCGTCACCGCCGCTGCGCAGCGCCCCATCCGCCGCCCCCGAGGCGAGGATCAGCCGCCCATAGAGGTCGCGCAGCCCCACGCCCAAGCGGCGCTGACCGAAGTAATGCTCGCTCGCGTCTGGCGGCTGATAGCCGGTCAGGTTCAGGATACCCCGATCGACGGCCCAGAGGGTCGCGTGCACCGTCTCGCCCGGTGCCGCGCCGTCCACGCGCAGGGTCACGATCGCGTCCTGCCGCGGGTCGGTCTGCGCCGGCACCTCAAGCTGCGCCTGCAACTGCTTGTCGCCCGGATCGACGCCGGCGGTGACCAGCCCCAGCCCCCGGACCGGCGCGTGGCCGGCATCCTGCGCGACCGGGCGGATCGCGCTGACCGCGACATAGACGCCCGCGCCCCATTCATCCGTCACCGGCAGATCGACGCTGTTGTCGCCTTGCGTCACCGCCACGGATTGCAGCGAGACCAGCCGGTTCGACATGACCGAGACCAGCGCCGCCCCATCCGCCGGGGCCTCGAAGCTGACGGTCGCGGTCTCGCCCGGCCGATAGGCGGGCTTGTCCAGCGTCACGCGCAGCCGGTCGGGCGTGTCCTGCGCGCCCGTGGCAGCCCCCCAGCCGGCATCGAAGACCGTGCTGGTCTGCGCGCCATCGGGGGCGGTGACGGCCAGTTCGAACTGGCCCCAGCTCACCGGAACCGACAGCGTCGCCGGCCCCTCGGCCGGGATGTCCAGCTTGCCAGAGGCGACCGGGCTGCGCCGGGTCACCGGCTCCCACTGCCAGTCGCCGTCGATGGCATACCACTGATAATCCGTCTCGATCCGGGTCAGCGTCCAGTCGAGCTGCGCGGCAACCGGCGTCAGATCCTTGCCGAGCGCGATGACCGAGAAACCGGCCTCGCTGCCCTCGGGGACGGTGCCGCCCTCGAAGGCGGGACGGATGCCCACGGCCTGACGGGCGGGCAGGATCAGCGCGGTGTCCTGCCGCTCGACGGGGCGGCCCGCGCCTTCCAGAACCGACAGCCGCAGTGCTGCGTCATAGGGGCGGGTGGCGTTAGCCAGCGCGGGCGGCATCTCGATCCGGGCGGTGAAGCGGCCTTGTTCATCGGTGGTTCCGGCCAGGACCTCGGCCCCAAGCGGATCGGTGTCGTCATGGCGGCCGAACTGCCAGCCCTGCCAGCCGGGCAGGCTGCGGGCGGGGGTCAGGGTCATCTGGCCCTCGACCGTCAGATCGGCGGCGGGGGCGCCGAACAGCCAACGCGCCTCGATCTGCGTCGTCAGCGGGGCGTCGGGGGGCAAGGGCGTGTCGGGCAGGTCCAGCGTGAAATCGATCCGCTCGGGCAGGAAATCCTCGACCAGCATCCGAGCCGAGGCGAGGGGCGGGCCGTCCTCTTCGATGCGCAGGTCGATCCGCCAGGCCCCGCGCGGCGCGGTGGGCGGGATCGGCAGGTCCAGCACGTAACCGCCCGCACCGACGGGCGTGGGCATCAGGCGCTGATATTCCGCCCCGTCGGGCCGGATGATCCGCGCCGACAGCGGCAGGCCCTCGATTGCCGCCGCCAGCCCGTCGCGAGCCAGGATCGTCGCATGGGCGGTTTCACCCGCGCGATAGGCCCCGCGATCGAGGCTGAGGAAGACATCGACCGGCGGCGCGGGCGGGTTGCCCTCGACCCCGCGATCCGACAGATCGAATTCCGGGTCCATCAGCGACAGAAAGCTGAGATCCTCGACCGCCTCGCCCTGCATCCGGGTCGCGGTGATCAGCGCCGGCGCGGCGGCGTCGCGGCCACGGGTCAGACCGGCCTCGAATCGGGCAAAGCCCTGATTGTCGGTCACGGCCTGCCCCAGAACCGCGTTCCCGCGCGAGATCAGCGCGACCTCGATCCCCGGACGGGGGCCGGCATCCGACAGGCCGCGCACCGCCACCGTCAGCCCATCGGTGCCGGAAAAGCTGCTGAGGCCGAGATCCGAGACCATGAACCACTGCGTCGCGGCCGGGTTTTCATCCGGGTCGGTATTGGGCACGGCCGCGGACAGCGCATAGACGCCGGGCTTCAGCGGCCCGGCCTCTTGCCGCAGATCGAGGCGGGTCGCCACCTCGGCGTTCAGCGGGTGGCTGCCGCCACCGGGCGGCGGGGCGATCGATGCGAAACCTTCCCACACCGCCTGTCCCAGCCCGTCGCGGAAATTGTCCGCGCGCCAGCCCGACAGCGGCGTGCCGAACAAATCGTCGCGCAGCGCGGCGACGAGGTTGCGGTCGGACATGCGATACAGCGTCAACTCGACCTCGTCCGCGTTGATCGTGGACATGGTCAGCCCCAGATCGCCCGAGGCCGGCAGAACATAGGCGCGGCCCGGAAAGCGAACGGTCGGGCTGCGGTCGGGGATATAGCTGCTGATCGCCACGTCGCGGCGCAGCACCTCGCCCGAGGCGGCGGGAAGGCCGGCGCGCATGGTCACGCTGATGTCCTGACCGCGCGTCATGCCGGTGATGCAGACCTCGCTGCCCTGCTGCTCGATCCCGAAGCCGGGGTCGGGCAGGCCCAGATAGGGGCGCAGATCGGCGTCGCGCGCGACGTCGTCGGAAAAGCTGATGCACAGGCGCGGCTCCGGGCCGTTCGCCTCGACGTTGTTGTCGGTGACGCGAAAGCCGAAGCGGCCCTCGAAGCTGTCCAGCATCGCGGCGATCCCGGCATCGCCCGCAGGCGCCATGCGCAGCGCCAGCAGCCCGTCGCGGCCCCGGTCATTCGCCTCGGCCGCCTCGGCCCACAGGGCGAGTTCCGCCGCGCCCTCGCCATCGGCGCGCAGCCAGGCATTGGTGGCGGCGTTCAGCGCCGCGCGGCGCAGCGGGTAGGGGTTCTGGTCACGCTCGGCCGCCGCCAGCATCAGCCGCGACAGCGCCGCCCAGTCGCGGGGACTGTCCGTCAGCGCCGTCGCCGCCCCCTGAAGCTGCAGCGCGCCCTGCGGATCGTCACCGGCCCGCGCCTGCGCCGAGGCCCGCAACCCCTGCGCATCCAGCCCCGGCCCGGGATAGGTCTGGCCCAGCTCTGCCGCCTGCTCATAGGCGAACTGGCGGTCACGCTCGGTCAGCCAGGGCCGCGACGACTGGACCCGCGCTTCGGCCCGGGACAGAACGGCGGGGCTGGTGGGGATCACGTCGCCCGACAGCGCGCCCGCAAAGGGCATGGCGGGGCCGGCGCCGGCCTTCGGAAAACAGGCGCGGCTGGTCGCGTTATAGGTCAGGGTCGTGCAGGCATCATTGGCCAGACAGGCCTGCACGCAGGCCGCCTGACCGATGTTGAAGATCGGTCCCAGATCGCCGCCGGGGCGGTCGAAATCCTGCTGCAGGGGCACCCGCGCCTGCGGCACGGCCTGCTGGGATTGGGCCGGGGCCGCGCTTAGCAGCGACAGCGTCGCCAGGATACCAAGGATCAACCCGCGCATGTTGCGACTCCTTCAACTGCAGCCCTGATGCGAACCTGACAGAGCGCGGGTGACGGGGCAATGACGAACCGGTTGACGCTATGGCAGCCATGGCCATGATGGGCCGAACCTCAGATCAGGAGATGCCGATGAGAACCCGCGCCGCAGTCGCCCTGGAACCCGGAAAACCCCTGGAGGTGATGGAGGTCAATCTGGAAGGCCCCAAGGCGGGCGAGGTTCTGGTCGAGATCAAGGCCACCGGCATCTGCCACACCGACGAATTCACCCTGTCGGGCGACGACCCCGAGGGGCTGTTCCCCGCGATCCTCGGCCATGAGGGCGCGGGCGTCGTGGTCGAGGTCGGCCCCGGCGTCACCAGCGTCCAGCCCGGCGATCACGTCATCCCGCTTTACACGCCCGAATGTCGCCAATGCCCGTCCTGCCTGTCAGGCAAGACCAACCTGTGCACCGCGATCCGCGCGACGCAGGGGCAGGGGCTGATGCCCGATGGCACGACGCGGTTCTCGATGCTGGATGGCACGCCGATCCATCACTACATGGGCTGCTCGACCTTCGCCAACCACACGGTTCTGCCGGAAATCGCCGTGGCCAAGGTCCGGCCCGACGCGCCCTTTGACAAGATCTGCTATATCGGCTGCGGCGTCACCACCGGGATCGGCGCGGTGATCAACACCGCCAAGGTCGAGATTGGCGCCAAGGCGGTGGTCTTCGGTCTGGGCGGGATCGGGCTGAACGTCATCCAGGGCCTGCGGCTGGCGGGCGCCGACATGATCATCGGCGTCGATCTGAACGACGACAAGAAGCCCATGGCCGAACGCTTTGGCATGACCCATTTCATCAACCCGAGAAACGTCGACAATGTCGTGCAGGCAATCGTCGAGATGACGAAGACGCCCTTCGACCAGATCGGCGGGGCGGATTACAGCTTTGACTGCACCGGCAATGTGGCGGTGATGCGCGACGCGCTGGAATGCACGCATCGCGGCTGGGGCGTCTCGGTCGTCATCGGCGTGGCACCGGCGGGGGCCGAGATCAGCACTCGGCCCTTCCAGCTTGTCACCGGGCGGATCTGGAAAGGCTCGGCCTTTGGCGGCGCGCGGGGGCGGACCGACGTGCCGCGGATCGTCGACTGGTATATGGACGGCAAGATCGAGATCGACCCGATGATCACCCATGACCTGACCCTCGACCGCATCAATGAAGGGTTCGAGCTGATGCGGCAGGGCAAGTCGATCCGCTCGGTCGTGACCTATTGACCACGCTGGCGCTGCGCGACCCGCTGACCATCCGCGCCGCGGGTCCGCAGGATCACGACGCGATCTGGGCGATCCTCGAACCCGTCTATCGCGCGGGCGAGACCTATTGCATCCCCCGCGACATCCCGCGACAGGCGGCGTTGCAGGACTGGTTCGCCGCCCCCTTCCGCGTCTTCGTGGCCGAGGCGCGGGGCGCGGTGCTGGGCACCAGCCATATCGGCCCGAACCGGCCCGGCGGCGGCGCGCATGTCGCCAATGCCAGCTTTGCCACCGCACCGGCCGCACGCGGGCAGGGCGTGGCGGCGCGGCTGGTCGCCCACGCCAAGGACTGGGCGCGGGGCGAAGGGTTCCGGGCCATGCAGTTCAACTTTGTCGTGGCCAGCAATTCCGATGCGGTCCATCTGTGGCAAAAGGCGGGCTTCACGGTCGTGGGCCGGCTGCCGGGCGCGTTCGATCATCCGCGCCTGGGCCATGTGGACGCGCTTGTCATGTATCACGACCTGACCCAAGGAGGTTCCGATGAGCCTTGAGACAATAAGCGAAAACCGAAGCTGCGGCGGCGTGCAGGGCGTCTATCGCCACGCCTCGGACGCGACCGGCACCGACATGACCTTTGGCCTGTATTTGCCCCCCGCCGCCCAACGCGGCCCGGTGCCGGTGCTGTGGTATCTGTCCGGCCTGACCTGCAACCATGAAAACGCCATGACCAAGGCCGGCGCGCAGGAACATGCCGCCCGCGCCGGTCTGGCGCTGATCTTTCCCGACACCTCGCCGCGCGGCGAGGGGGTGGCCGATGACGACGCCTTTGATCTGGGGCAGGGCGCGGGCTTCTATGTCAACGCGACCGAGGCCCCGTGGGCGCCGCATTTCCGCATGTGGGATTATATCACCAGCGATCTGCCCAAGCTGGTGCTCGACAACTTTCCGCTGCAGGCCGAGGCGCAGGGCATCACCGGGCACTCGATGGGTGGGCATGGCGCGCTGACCATGGCGATGCGCCTGCCCGACCAGTTCCGCAGCGTTTCGGCCTTTGCCCCCATCGCCAACCCGACGGAAAGCGACTGGGGTCAGAAGCAGTTCGGCGCCTATCTCGGCCAAGGGCGCGAGGCGTGGCGGGCGCATGACGCCAGCCTGCTGATGGCCGAGCAGGGCTATCCGGGCGAGGTGCTGATCGATCAGGGCAGCGAGGACCAGTTCCTCGACCTGCTCAAGCCCGAGACGCTTGCCGCCGCCATGGCGCGGCGCCGCCAGCCCTCGGTGATGCGGATGCAGCGCGGCTATGACCACAGCTATTTCTTCGTCAACAGCTTCATCGGCGATCATGTCGACTGGCATGCCGAGCGGCTGAAGGCCAAGGGCTAGGCGCGGCGGCTCAGGACAGGGATCGGGGCAGGGATGGACGACAAGGCGGTTCTGATCTCGCTGTTCCAGACGGCCGTCGCGGCGGCCGATCCGATGCGCTTCATCGCCCGCAACCTGCCGACCCGGCCGCAGGGGCGGGTGCTGGTGGTCGGCGCGGGCAAGGCGTCCGCCCGCATGGCCGAGGCGGTCGAGGCCGCGTGGGGGCCGTGCGAGGGGCTTGTGATCACACGCTACGGCCATGCCCGACCGACCCAGGGCATCCGCATCATCGAGGCCGCCCATCCGGTGCCCGACACGACCGGGGTCACCGCCACGCAGCAGATGCTGGATTTGCTGCGTGGGCTGACGGCGGATGATCTGGTTCTGGCGCTGGTCTCGGGCGGGGCCTCGGCGCTGCTGTGCAAGCCTGCCGGGGCGATGACGCTGCAGGAAAAGCAGGCGGTGAACGCGTCCCTGCTGCAATCGGGCGCACCGATCGAGCAGATGAACCTGCTGCGCAAGCATCTGAGCGGGGTCAAGGGCGGCCAGCTTGCGGCGGCGGCGGCGCCGGCGCAGGTGGTGGCGCTGCTGATCTCGGACGTGCCGGGCGACGATCCGGCGATGATCGGATCGGGGCCGACCGTGGGCGATCCCTCGACCCCGGCCGAGGCGATGGCGGTGGCCGAGCGCTGGGGCATCCCGCTGCCGCCCTCGGCGCACAAGGTGCTGTCGGGGCCGACCGGGGTCGTGCCGCCGGGCGATCCGCGCCTGTCGCGGGTTCGGAACCATGTCGTGGCCGCCCCGGCGCAGTCGCTTGCCGCCGCTGCCGATGACGCCCGCAAGGCAGGGTTCGAAGTGCAAATCCTGGGCGATGATCTGGCCGGCGAGGCGCGCGAGGTGGCCCGCGCTCACGCCGCACGCGCGCTGGCGGCGCAGGCAGAGCGCACCCCCGCAGACCCGCCGCTGCTGATCTTGTCGGGGGGAGAGTTGACGGTGACGCGCCGGGGTGACGGCATTGGCGGGCCGAATGCGGAATATGCGCTGGCGCTGGCCCTTGCGCTGCAAGGGGCGCAGGGCATCCACGCCATCGCCTGCGACACCGACGGCGTCGACGGCGCGGCCGAGGTGGCCGGGGCGACGGTCGCGCCCGATACACTGGCAAGGGCGCATGCGGCGGGGCTCGATGCCGATGCGGCGCTGGCGCGCAATGACGCGCACAGCTTTTTCGCGGCGATTGGCGATCAGGTGGTGACCGGCCCGACGCTGACCAACGTCAATGACTTCCGTGCGCTGCTGATCCGCCCGGCAGAGTGACGGGCCCAAGCCGACAAAGCTACTCGCGCACCGGCTTCGGCGCTGCCCGCAGCGGGCCGCCCAACCGCCGCACCGCCACGTAGAACGCCGGCACCAGAAAGATCCCGATCACCGTCGCGGCGATCATCCCGCCCATCACCCCGATCCCGATCGAGTTCTGCGCCGCCGCCCCCGCGCCCCGCGCCGTGGCCAGCGGCACCACGCCCATGATGAAGGCAAGCGAGGTCATCAGGATCGGCCGCAGCCGCAGCCGCGCGGCCTCGGTCGCGGCCTCGGCGGTGCTACGGCCCTGCAGTTCCAGCACGCGGGCGAACTCGACGATCAGGATGGCGTTGCGCGCGGCTAGCCCGATGGTGGTCAGGATCCCGACCTTGAAATAGACGTCGTTCGCCTGCCCGAAGATCAGTGCCGCCGCGACTGCGCCCAGAATACCCACCGGGACCGACAGCAGCACCGAAAACGGCACCGACCAGCTTTCATAGATCGCCGCCAGCGACAGGAACACGACCAGCGCCGACAGCGCATACAGCATCGGCGCCTGACTGCCGGATTGCTGCTCTTGCAGGGACAGCCCGGTCCAGGCGACGCCGAACCCGCCCGGCAGATCGCTGACCAGATCCAGGATCGCGTCCATCGCCTGACCGGAACTGGCCCCCGGCGCCTCGGTCCCCGACATCGAGATCGCGTCGCTGCCCTGATAGCGTTGAAGGCGCGGGGCGACCGGCTCCCAGTAATAGCTAGAAAAGGCGCTGAAGGGGACCATCTCGCCCGCGCTGTTGCGGGCATACCAGGCCTGCAGATCCTCGGGCTGCATCCGGAAACGGGCCGCGCCCTGCACGATCACCGGCCGCAGCGAGGCGCCAAGGGCGAAATCATTCACCTCGCGCCCCGAAAAGATCACCGACAGCATGGCGTTCACATCTGCGATCCGCAGCCCCAGCGTTTCCGCCCGCTGGGTGTCGATCTGCAGGCGCAGCGCGGCGTCATCCTCATCCCCCCGGCCGCGAAGATCGGCGATCATCGGATGCGCGTCGGCGGCGTTTTCCAGCGCGGCCGAGGCCTCGCGCAGCGCCTTGAGGCCCTGACCGGTCTGGTCGATCAGATAGAAGCTGAAGCCCGACTGATCGCCCAACCCCTGTATCGGCGGGGGCTGGACGAAAAAGATGCGTCCGGCGCGGTGGTCGCCAAAGCGCTTGTTGGCGCGGCGGGCGACGGCGCTTGCGGATTGCACCTCGTCCGGGCGCAGGTCGAAATCGCGCAGCTTGACGTAGAGCATCGCGCGCGACTGCCCGCTGCCCGAGATCCCGAAACCGAGCGCGCCGAAGACGGATTCCACCGCGTCCTCCTCGTTCAGCAGATAGGCCTCGATCTCTTCGACGACGGCCTTGGTCTGCTGTGCGGTCGAGCCTTCGGACAGGCTGATCTGGGCCATCAGCACGCCCTGATCCTCGGTCGGCAGAAAGGTGGAATTGAGCCGGGTGAACAGGTGCCAGGCGCCGCCCGCGATCAGCGCCAGCAGCACCAGCGCCAGCACCGGGCGGCGGACCAGACGGGCGACCGCGGCGCCGTAACCCTGCGACAGCCGATCGAACCCGGCATTGAACCAGCGCGCGGGCGCAAAGCGCGGCGGGCCGCGATGCGGGCGCAGCAGGCTGGCGGTCTGTGACGGCGTCAGGATCAGCGCGGCGGCCAGCGACAGGCCCATGGCGGTGATGATGGTGACGGAAAATTGCCGATAGACGACGCCCGTCGCCCCGGCCATGAAGCCCATGGGCAGGAACACCGCCGCCAGCACGGCGGCAATGCCGATCAGCGCGCCGGTGATCTGGCGCATGGACTGCTCGGTCGCCTCGACCGGGCCGATGCCGTCCTCGCGCATCACGCGTTCGACGTTTTCGACCACGACGATGGCGTCATCGACCAGAAGGCCGATGGCCAGCACCATGGCGAACATGGTCAGCGTGTTGATCGAATAGCCAAGGGCCGCCAGCACGGCGAATGTCCCCAGGATCACCACCGGCACCACCACCACCGGGATGATCGTCGCCCGCCAGCTTTGCAGGAAGATCAGGATCACCGCGACGACCAGCACGATCGCCTCGACCAGCGTCTGCCAGACCTTGTTGATCGAGCGTTCGACAAAGGGCGAGGTGTCGAAGGCCACCTGCAGCTCGACCCCCTGCGGCAGGGCGTCGTTCAACTGCGCCAGCACCGCGCGCACGCCGCGCGCCGTATCGACCGCGTTGGCGCCGGTTTCCAGATTGACCCCGAACCCGGCCGAGTTCATCCCGTTGAACCGGCTGTCCGAGCCATAGCGGTTCTGCCCGATCTCGATCTCGGCCACGTCGCCAAGCCAGACGGCGGCGCCTTCCTCGTCGGTTTTCAGCAGGATGCGGCGGAATTCCTCGACACTCGCAAGCTGGCTCTGGGCGGTGATGGTGGCGGTGAACTGCTGGCCCGGCACCACCGGCTGCGCCCCCAGCGAGCCGACCGAGACGATGGCGTTCTGAGCCGAGACCGCCGCCGTGATGTCCGTGGGCAGCAGCCCGTATTGCACCAGCCGGAACGGGTCGAGCCAGATCCGCATCGCATAGCCCGAGCTGAAGACGTTGATCCCGCCGACGCCGGTGACGCGCTTGACTGGCCCCTCGACCACCTCTTCCAGCAGGTTGCCGAGTTCCACCGTCGAATAGCGCCCATCCGCCGACACCAGCGAGCCGACCATCAGCATGGACGAGCTGGACCGCGAGATGCTGACCCCGTTCGACTGCACGACCGAGGGCAGGCGCGATTCGATGCTGCGGACCTTGCCCTGCACATCGTTCAGCGCGTCATTCGGCTCGACCCGCTCGTCAAAGGTCAGGGTCAGCGACGAGCGGCCCTGAAACGAGTTCGATTCGTAATAGACCAGCCCCTCGATCCCGGTCAGCGCATCCTCGATGGGGGTGGTGACAGAGTTCTGCACCGCCTCGGCCGTCGCGCCGGGATAGCTGGCGCTGATGCGGACGGTGGTGGGGGCGATGTCGGGATATTGCGAGACCGGCAGCCCGAGCAGCCCCGCCACCCCGGCCAGCATGGTCACGATGGCCAGAACCCAGGCGAAGACCGGGCGATGGATGAAGAACTGTCCCACCCCTCAGCCGTCCCGGGTCGGGGCGGGCTGCGCGGTGGCGGGCGGGCGCGGCGCGGCGTCGCCCTCGGCCGCTTGCGCGGCGTCGCCATCCGCCGCTTGCGCGGCGTCGCCCTCGGCCGCCTGCGCGGCGTCGCCCTCGGCCGCCTGCGCGGCGTCGCCCTCGGCCGCCTGCGCGGCGGCGGGGTCGGTGTCGGGCGTCACATCGCGAACCACGCCGCTGTCGTCGATGGTGACGGGGGTGGTGGTGACCTCGGCCCCGTCGCGCAGATTTCCCAAGCCGTCGAGGATCAGCAGGTCGCCCTGTTGCAGCCCGTCCGTCACCAGCCAAGCGTTGTCATGGGTGCCTTCCTCGGTCAGCGCGACCTGAACCGCGCGGCCGTCACGGGCCACGAAGGCGGCAAGCTGCCCATCGGCGCTGCGCGTCGTCGCCCGCTGCGGGACCAGAAAGGCGTTCAACTGCCCGACCGTCATCGTCACCCGGACGAACTGGCCGGGCAGGATCAGCCGGTCCGGATTGGCGAATTGCAGCCGCAGCGTCGTCGTGCCGGTGGTGGCCGACACCCGGCTGCCGGGGCTGAGCATCCGCCCCGTCTCGGGATAGTCGGCGCCGGTTTCCAGCGTCAGCCGGGCGGCGGGCGGGGCGCTGTCGCGCTGGATGCGGCCATCGGCCAGCCGCTGCATGTGGCGCAGGACATGGGCGCGCGATTCCATCACATCGACATAGATCGGGTCCAGCTGGACGACCGTCGTCAGCGGCTCGGACTGGCCGGCCTGCACGATGTCGCCGACGCTGAACGGGCTGACGGCGGCGACGCCGGCGATGGGGCTTTCGATATCGGTGCGCTGCAGCGCCAGCCGCGCCAGATCGCGCCGGGCCTGCGCGGTGGCGACGCCGGCCTCGGCGGTGGCAAGGGCGGTCTCGGCCTGTTCAAGCTCGGCCCGGCTGACGCCGGAATTGCGCAGCGCGCGGTAGCGTTCGGCGGTGGCAAGCGCACCGTCGCGGGCAGCCTCGGCCGAGGCGACCGAGGCCTCTTCCGCGGCAAGCTGGGCGGCCAGGGTCTCGTCCTCGAGCCGGAACAGGATCTCGCCCACCTCGACCTCGTGGCCGGGTTGATAGGGGATGTCGGTGATCGCGCCGCCGACGCGGGGACGAATGGCGGCCATCTGATAGGCCACGGCCCGGCCCGGCAGCTCGACCCGGACCGGCACATCACTGCGCGTCATCGGCATCACGCCCACCGTCACCGGCCCCTGCGGCCCGCCCTGAAACTGCGCCAGCGCCACGCCCGGCGCCAGCGTCGCCACCGCGATCAGCGCCAGCAGGGCGCGCCGCAGGGCCGGAAAGGGGGGGTGCGTGATCATGTCAGCAACTTCGCCGCGCAGACCGGGCGCGGCAAGTCCCAAACGCGTGAGGCACGGTGCCGCAACCCGCGCCCCGGATTTCGCCCCGGATTTGCCTGCGATTTCCACAAGCTGTTTCCGGCAAGTCTGCCATTGCAAAAACGGACGTAACAATGCGCAAATGAACCCCTAAGCGCGTTCAACGCGAAAAGGGAGGACTTGCCGTGCCGAACGATGAACTGCCAAGCGACCGCCGCCAGGAAGCGCTGGATTACCACGAATTTCCGCGCCCCGGCAAATTGGAGATCCGCGCCACCAAGGCCATGGACACCGGCCGCGACCTGTCCAACGCCTATTCGCCGGGCGTCGCCGAAGCCTGTCTGGAAATCCAGAAGAACCCGCAGGACGCGATGCGCTATACCGCCAAGAGCAATCTGGTGGCGGTGATCTCGAACGGGACGGCGGTGCTGGGTCTGGGCGATATCGGCGCGCAGGCCTCGAAACCGGTGATGGAGGGCAAGGCGGTCCTGTTCAAGAAATTCGCCGGCGTCGACTGCTTCGACATCGAGGTGAACGAGACCGATCCCGAAAAGCTGGCCGATATCGTCTGCAAGCTGGAACCCACCTTCGGCGCGGTGAACCTGGAAGACATCAAGGCGCCCGAATGTTTCCTGGTCGAGCGGCTGTGCCGCGAGCGCATGAACATCCCGGTCTTTCACGACGACCAGCACGGCACCGCCATCGTCGCCGCCGCCGCCGCCACCAATGCGATGCGGCTGGCGAAGAAGAACTTCGAGGATATCAAGGTGGTGGCCCTTGGCGCGGGCGCGGCGGGGATCGCCTGTCTGAAGATGCTGATGGTGATGGGCGTCAAGCGCGAGAACATCATCATGCTGGACAGCAAGGGCGTCGTCCACACCGGCCGCAACGATCTGAACGCGGAAAAGGCCGAGTTCGCCCGCGACACCGAAATGCGCAGCACGCTGGACGCGATGGAGGGGGCGGACCTGTTCCTTGGCGTCTCGGGCCCCGGCCTGCTGACGCCCGAGATGGTGTCGCGCATGGCGCCGCGCCCGATCATCTTTGCGCTGGCGAACCCGACGCCCGAGATCATGCCCGACCTCGCCCGCGAAGCCGCGCCCGACGCGCTGATCGCCACCGGCCGCAGCGATTATCCCAATCAGGTCAACAACGTGCTGTGCTTCCCCTTCATCTTCCGGGGCGCGCTGGATGTGGGCGCGACCCAGATCAATGACGAGATGAAGGTCGCCTGCGTCGAGGCCATCGCCGCCTTAGCGCGCGAGACGATCTCGGCCGAGGTCGGGCAGGCCTATCGCGGCGAGACGCTGACCTTCGGCCCCGAATACCTGATCCCCAAGCCCTTCGATCCCCGCCTGCTGCCGCGCATCGCGGTCGCCGTGGCGCGGGCGGCGATGGAATCGGGCGTGGCCACGCGCGAGCTGGATCTGGACGATTATCACCGCCAGCTGAAATCGCGCGTCTATCGCAGCTTTTCGATCATGCGCAACGTGTTCGAGGCCGACCGCATGGCCAGCCGCCGTCTGGTCTTTGCCGAGGGCGAGGACGAACGCATCCTGCACACCGCCCGCGAATTGATCGAGGACGGCCACGACACCCCGATCCTGATCGGCCGCCCCGAGGTCATCGCGCAGCGCCTGAACCGCGAGGGCATCTCGATCGACATCGACGCGATCGAGATCATCAACCCCGAAAGCGACGCCCGTTACCGCGACTATTGGTCGGCCTATCACCAGCTGATGCGCCGCCGCGGCGTGACGCCGGATCTGGCCCGCGCCATCTTGCGGACCAACACGACCGTCATCGCGGCCATGATGGTGCATCTGGGCGACGCCGATTCGCTGATCTGCGGCACCTTCGGCGAATATCGCTGGCACCTGAAATACGTCTCGGAAATCCTCGGCCGCGACAGCTATCACCCGGTGGGCGCGCTGTCGCTGATCATTCTGGATCAGGGGCCGCTGTTCGTGGCCGACAGTCAGGTGAACCTGTTCCCGACCCCGGTCCAGATCGCCGACACGGTGATCGGCGCCGCGCGCCACATGCGCCGCTTTGGCGTCAAGCCGCGCATCGCGCTGTGCGCCAGCTCGCAGTTCGGCAATATGGAGACGCGGTCGGGCCGCAACATGCGCGACGCGCTGGACATCCTCGACGAGATGGAGCTCGACTTTGAATACGAGGGCGAGATGCCCGCCGATGTCGCGCTGGAACCCGAACTGCGCGAAAGGCTGTTCCCTGGCAGCCGCCTGACCGGGCGCGCCAACTGCCTGATCTATCCCAATGCCGAGGTCGCGGGCGCGGCGCGCAACATGCTGCGCTCGGTCGCGGGCGGGCTCGAGGTCGGGCCGATTCTGATGGGGATGGGCAACCGCGCCCATATCGTCACCCCCGGCATCACCGTGCGCGGGCTGATGAACATCGCCGCCCTCGCCGGCAGCAACGTCTCGACCTACAGTTGAGGCTTTGCGGGGCTGCGACCGCCCGGCGCGCGTCGCGGCCCCGGCTTTCGGGTTTTGTTTGAAAGTATTTGGGAAATATCCCCATTAACGGGCGGTCCCGGCTTGCGTTAGCGTGACTGCACACACGCCCGGAAATCAGCCGAGGAGATGCCTTGATGAGTGAATTCGCCATTATGTGGGACTGGCTGGCCTTTGCGGTGCGATGGCTTCACGTCATCACCGCAATCGCCTGGATCGGCTCCAGCTTCTATTTCGTGGCCCTCGACCTGGGGCTGCGCAAGGCCCCGCATCTGCCGCCCGGCGCCCATGGCGAGGAATGGCAGGTCCATGGCGGCGGCTTCTATCACATCCAGAAATATCTGGTCGCGCCGGCCAACATGCCGGACCACCTGATCTGGTTCAAATGGGAAAGCTACAGCACCTGGCTGTCGGGCGCGGCGCTGCTGATGATCGTCTACTGGGTCGGGGGCGAGCTGTTCCTGATCGACCCGGCCAAGGCGGATCTGGCGCTGTGGCAGGGCATCGCCATCTCGGCGCTGTCGCTGTCGATCGGCTGGCTGGTCTATGACCGGCTGTGCAAATCCCCGCTGGGCGAGCGTCCGACGGTTCTGATGCTGCTGCTGTTCGCGCTGCTGGTGGTCATGGGCTACGCTTATAATCAGGTCTTCACCGGCCGCGCCGTCATGCTGCATCTGGGCGCCTTCACCGCCACCATCATGACCGCCAACGTGTTCTTCATCATCATGCCAAATCAGCGCATCGTGGTGAAGGATCTGCAGGAAGGTCGCAAACCCGACCCGAAATACGGCAAGATCGCCAAGCTGCGCTCGACCCACAACAACTACCTGACGCTGCCCGTCGTGTTCCTGATGCTGTCGAACCATTACCCGCTGGCCTTCGCAACCGACTATAACTGGCTGATCGCGGCGCTGGTGTTCCTGATGGGCGTCACCATCCGGCACTTCTTCAACACCATGCATGCCGGCGGCGGGATGAAGTGGTGGACCTGGGCCGCGACGGTGCTGCTGTTCATCGGGGTGATGTGGCTGTCGACCGCGCCGATGCGGATGGTCAGCTATGAGGACTCTGAGGCGCGGGTGCTGTCGCCCGCGCAGCAGAAATTCGCGGATGCGGCGGGTTTTGACGAGGTGATGGGCATCGTCCCCGGCCGCTGCGCCATGTGCCACGGCCGCGAGCCGGGCTATGACGGCATCCATTACGCGCCCAAGGGGCTGCTGCTGGAAACCCCCGACGACGTGACCCGCGCGGCCCGCCAGATCTATCTGCAGGCCGGGCTGACCCACGCCATGCCGCCCGCCAATGTGAGCTATATGGAAGAGCCAGAGCGGCAGGCGATCGTCGCCTGGTACCGCGCCGCGACCGGCGCCGATCCGCGTCGGGTCGCCAGCAATTGAAGAGCACGGCACGCGCTGTTCTCGCGCGCTGCTGATCCGGTGCCGAGACGGACAACTTTGGCGCTCGGCAGCCGTGCCGGGCGCCGCCGGCGTCTCGGCCGCTGCTCATCCTGTGATTGCATGATTGCCAGACTGGGCCGCGCAGCGTAATCATCACCCGATGCCGCTGCGCCTTTGCCAGCCTGGCAAGATTGCGGATGACATCATGGATCACGACAACCCTCATATCGTTCCGGTTCTGCTGTGCGGAGGCTCGGGCACGCGCCTCTGGCCCCTGTCGCGGAAATCCTATCCCAAGCAATTTGCGCAGCTTCTGGGGGACGAGACGCTGTTCCAGCAGGCCGCCCGCCGCTTTGTGCCGGCGCAGGGCACCGACGCCCCCGAAGCGCCGGTCTTTGACGCGCCGCTGGTCGTCACGGGCAGCGATTTCCGCTTTATCGTGGTCGAGCAGTTGCAGCAGATCGGCCTTGACCCCGGTGCGGTGCTGATCGAACCCGAGGGCCGCAACACCGCCCCTGCCGTGCTGACCGCCGCCTATTACCTGCTGGCCCGCGACCCGCAGGCGATCATGCTGGTGGCGCCCTCGGATCATGCCATTCCCGACCCGGCCGCGTTTCGCGCCGCGGTGGGGCGCGGGCTGTCGGCGGTGCGGAATGGCCGGATCGTGACCTTCGGGATCACCCCCGACCGCGCCGAGACCGGCTATGGCTATCTGGAACTCGCCGCCGCGCCCGATGATGCGGGTGCCGTCGATCTGGTGCGCTTCGTGGAAAAGCCCGATGCCGAGGCGGCGCGGGCGATGCTCGCATCCGGCAATTTCCTGTGGAACGCGGGCATCTTCCTCGCGCGGGCGGCGGATATGGTTCAGGCCTTCCACACCCACGCCCCCGAGGTGGTCGAGCCGGTCTCGGCCGCGCTGAAATCCGCGACCGCGGATCTGGGCTTTCTGCGGCTCGACCCGCGCGCCTATGCCAAGGTGCCCTCGATCTCGGTCGATTATGCGGTGATGGAAAAGGCCGGCAATCTGGCCGTGGTGCCGTTTTCGGACGGCTGGTCCGATCTGGGCGGCTGGGACGCGGTCTGGCGGGCGCAGGACCCGGACGAACAGGGCGTGGCGCTGTCGGGGCCTGCCCATGCGATCGGCTGCCGCGACAGCCTGCTGCGCGCCGAATCCGACGCGCAGGTGCTGATCGGTATCGGGCTGGACAACATCATCGCCATTGCCATGCCCGACGCGGTGCTGGTGGCGCGCAAGGACCGCGCGCAGGACGTCAAGCTGGCCGTCGATCTGCTGCGCCGCCAGCAGCAGACGCAGGCCGAGATGCTGCCCCGCGATTACCGCCCCTGGGGCTGGTACGAGACGCTGGTGCTGGGCGGCCGTTTTCAGGTCAAGCGCATCGTGGTCAATCCCGGCGCCTCGCTGAGCCTGCAAAGCCACCACCACCGGGCCGAGCACTGGATCGTCGTCGAAGGCACCGCCAAGGTGCAGATCGACGACGAGACGCGGCTGATCACCGAAAACCAGTCGGTCTATATCCCGCTGGGCGCGGTCCACCGGATGGAGAACCCGGGCAAGCTGCCCATGGTGCTGATCGAGGTGCAGACCGGCAGCTATCTGGGCGAGGATGACATCATTCGTTATGACGACATCTATGCGCGCGGGCAGGGGGCCAAGGGATGACGCTGACCTGCTTCAAGGCCTATGACATCCGCGGCCGGCTGGGCGACAATCTGGATGCGGGCATCGCCTATCGGATCGGGCGCGGCTTCGCGCGGGCGCTGGGGGCCAGGACGGTCGTGCTGGGGCGCGATATCCGGCAGCGCAGCCCCGAGCTGGCCGGGGCCGTGGCGCAGGCGTTGATGGATGAAGGCGCCACCGTGCTGGACCTTGGCCTTGCCGGCACCGAGGAGATGTATTTCGCCACCGCCGATCTGGGCGCGGATGGCGGGATCACCGTCACCGCCTCGCATAATCCGATGGATTACAACGGGATGAAGATGGTGGGCGCGGGTTCGGCACCGCTGTCGCCCGCGCAGATGGACCAGATCCGGCAACTGGCCGAGGCGGATGAGTTCGGCCCCGCCGTGCCCGGCGGCGCGCGCCGCGACGTGGCAAAAGCGGCGCGGGCGGCCTATGTCGCGCGGGTGGTCGAGTTCGCCGATCTGGACGCGCTGCGCCCGCTGCATCTGCTGGTCAATTCCGGCAACGGCACCGCTGGCCCGACCCTCGACGCCATCGCCGAGGCGCTGGCCGCCAAGGGCGCGCCGCTGCGCTTTACCCGGCTGCATCACCAGCCCGATCCCAGCTTTCCCAACGGCATCCCCAACCCGCTCTTGCCCGAGAACCAGCCGGTGACCGGGCAGGCGGTGCTGCATCACGGCGCAGATCTGGGCATCGCCTTCGACGGCGATTTCGACCGTTGCTTCTTCTTTGACGAAACCGGCGCCTTCATCGACGGCGAATATATCGTCGGCCTGCTGGCGCAA
Source organism: Paracoccus jeotgali (assembly GCF_002865605.1). Classification (NCBI taxonomy): domain Bacteria; kingdom Pseudomonadati; phylum Pseudomonadota; class Alphaproteobacteria; order Rhodobacterales; family Paracoccaceae; genus Paracoccus; species Paracoccus jeotgali. Next base: position 1,539,235 of record NZ_CP025583.1, on the reverse strand, counting down.
GAGTTCCTGACCCGCGAGCCGGGGGCTGCCATTGTCCACGACCCGCGCATCATCTGGAACACCCGCGACATCGTGGCAAAGGCGGGCGGGCGGGCGATTCAGTCGCGCACCGGGCACGCCTTCCTCAAGGCCGCGCTGCGCGAAACCGGCGCCGTCTATGGCGGCGAGATGTCCGCGCATCACTATTTCCGCGACTTCGCCTGCTGCGACAGCGGCATGATCCCGTGGCTGCTGGTCGCGGGGCTGCTGTCGCGCTCGGGCCAGCCGCTGTCGTCGCTGATCGCGGCGCGGCGGGCGGCGTTTCCGTCCTCGGGCGAGATCAACTTCGTCGTCGATGACGCCGCCGCCGCCCGCGCAAGGGTCGAGGCCGCTTTCGGCCCCGCCGCGATCGGGCGGGACGAGACCGACGGGCTGTCGCTGGATCTGGGCGATTGGCGCTTCAACCTGCGCGCCTCGAACACCGAACCCCTGCTGCGGCTGAACGCGGAATCGCGCGGCGACCGCGCCTTGCTGGCGGACGGCGTGGCCCGACTGCGCCGCCTGATCCAGGGCGGCGCTGACGGCTAGGCGCGCTTCATGCTGCGCGGAAACGGCCCGTGCGGAATTTCCGGCGGGTCAAAGCTGTGCGCGCTGGCCCGGCCCCAGCGGGCATACCAGTCGGCGAGTTCGGGGATCTCTTCATCCGACAGCAGGAAGCCTTCGGGCAGATAGGGATAGGCCTCGTTCCCGTCGCGGAACTCATTGTCCTTTTGCCGGAACATGAAGTGATAGGGCATGAAATCGCTGGGATTTCGCAGCCCCGCCGCGCCCGCGATCTCGCCCAGGGCGTGCATGGTGTTGCGGTGGAACCGCGCCACGCGCTCGCTTTTGTCGCCCACATCCAGCGCGCGCTGGCGCAGCGGGTCCTGCGTCGCGATGCCCACCGGGCAGGTGTTGGTGTGGCAGGATTGGGCCTGGATGCAGCCGATGGCGAACATGAAGCCGCGGCCCGAATTGCACCAGTCCGCGCCCAGGGCAAGCGCGCGGGCGATGTCGAAGGCCGAGACGATCTTGCCCGCGACGCCGATGCGGATCTCGTCCCGCAGCCCGGCGCCGCGCAGGGCGTTGTGGACGAAGGTCAGCCCCTCGAGCATCGGCATGCCGACGCGGTTGACGAACTCGACCGGGGCCGCGCCGGTCCCGCCCTCGGCCCCGTCGATGACGATGAAATCGGGGCGGATGCCGGTCTCCAGCATCGCCTTGACCATGCTGAGAAACTCGCGCCGGTGCCCGATGCACAGCTTGAACCCGACCGGCTTGCCGCCCGACAGGTCGCGCAGCTGCTTGATGAACTGCATCAGCCCGATCGGCGTCGAAAAGGTGCTGTGCGCGGGCGGCGAGATGCAGTCGACGCCCATCGGAATGCCCCGCGCCTCGGCAATCTCGGCCGAGATCTTGGCGGCGGGCAGCATCCCGCCATGACCGGGCTTGGCGCCCTGGCTCAGCTTGATCTCGACCATCTTGATCTGCGGATCGGCGGCGATGGTGGCAAAGCGTTCGGGCGAAAAGCTGCCATCCGGGTTGCGGCACGAGAAATAGCCCGAGGCGACCTGAAAGATCAGATCGCCGCCGCCCTCGCGGTGAAAGCGGCTGACGCTGCCCTCGCCCGTGTCCTGCGCGAACCCGGCCATGCGCGCGCCCTTGTTCAGCGCCAGGATCGCATTGCCCGATAGCGCCCCGAAGCTCATCGCCGAGATGTTGTAGAGGCTGGCGGAATAGGGTTGCAGGGAGTCCGGCCCGCCGACGGTGACGCGGAAATCGCTGTCGGTATTGGCGACAGGCGTCGCCGAATGGGTCAGCCAGGAATAGCCCGAGCCATAGACATTCTCGATCGTGCCGAAGGGCCGCTTGTCCTCGACCCCCTTGGCGCGCTGATAGACGAGCGCGCGGGCATCGCGGCTGAACGGCACCTCGTCGCGGTCTCCCTCGATCATGTATTGGCGGATCTCGGGGCGGAAATTCTCGAACAGAAAGCGCAGATGGCCGATGATCGGATAGTTGCGCAGGATCGCGTGCCGCCGCTGGATCAGGTCATAGATCCCCAGCAGAAACAGCAGAACCGGCACCGCCGCCGCCGCATACCAGCCGAAACTGCCGGTCCGGACCGCCGCCACAAGCGCCGCCAGGGCCAGCAGGCCCGACAGCGCGAAAATGGTGTATCGCTTGAGAATCTTCATCGCTTTTCCAACATGGGCGGGCTGCGCCCGGCCGCGACATATAGGTGTCTGCGGCCGGGGGCACCCTTGATGCGACTCTGGTCATAGCAGTTCGGCGCAGCCAAGACAGCCCCCGGGGAGCGACCCCGAGGGTGGTGCCACCCGCCTTCGACGCGCGGTCGCTATTTTTCCCGCGACATCCGGCCGCGCAGGCTCTGAAATGCGGTTCTGGCACCGGCGCTGACCGCCGATCCGCCGCTTTTCGCCATATCCGTCGCCTTGGACGAATATTGCCCTGCCTTGCGCGTCAATTTGGCTTGGGTGGACAATGCCGCGGCGAATTCGCGTTCGACCGCGTCGATGGCCAATGTTTCGGCCTCGTCATGTTCGCCGTCGGCCTCTGCAATCTCGATCAGGAAATCCTTGATCACCTTCCGCATCGCGTCCGGCTCGCAGTCCGGGTTGTCCAACTGAAAATCTGCCAACGATTTCGCCATTGCCTTCAGGCTTTGATCGCGGATCTGCAATTCCAGCAGAGGCAAAGCCTTGCGGGCATAATCGGTCGAAATTCCCCATTCCTCGGAGAAATAATTCACAACCGCTTCGCGCTCGCTCTCGTCGACAGGTCCGGAAAATGATGCGACCTTCAGCGCCAGCCCGGCAATCATGTCGAACAGCGTGGCGCCCAGAATGTCGATGGGGGTATTGATGAATTTCGGGATTGTTTCGACCTGCCTCGAGGTTCCGCCCTTGATAGCGCGCATTGCGCCGAAATAAACGCCCCCCGAGGCAATCCCCGCCGCAGCCGTTGCGACCAGCGCCAGCGGCGCGGTCGCGGGTGCGGTGGCGAGACCGACGGCTATCGCCGCCTTCGTCATCAACCCGACCTTGGCAGCGGGAATCAGAGTGGCGGCAAAACCTGCGCCAGTCGAACCCAAGAAAAAGGCACTCTTAGCGTCAGTGAAAAGGTCATAGACATTCAAGAGTTTCTGGCTGGTGTAGGCGTCCTCGCCGATGCCAAGCTTCAACTTGAATTTGTTGCTATCCGCGACCACCATCTCGACCTGGTTCAGGTCGTCGACGAGCCTCTCGGTCGCCTGCTGCTGTTCCTGGTCCATCTCAGGCCTCCGTCAAGGCGCGAAACGCATCGATGAAACCGTCCACGCGTGCCCGGAAGTCGTCGGCAGTGAAATCCTTCAGCGCACCCATGGCAATACCCATCGCCAGCAATAGAGGTCCCATGATCCGCCTAAGCAACTTGCCCAACAGCGGAATAGCGTCAATCACCCCGGCGAGCACATAGGCAACGATGATCCCCAAGGCGATTCCGGGAAAAGCGCGCAAAAGGCTTAGCGCAAAGTCCAGAAGCTTTCGGCCGATGGCGAGGATCTTGCCGCCGACAGTGACCGTGATGTCGGCGAGTTCAAAGAGCAGCGCCTTGACATCGGCGGGAAGGTCCGTCCGCTCCAACATCTGCCGGATCTTGCGAGTGGGAGGCGCGGAATTCAACTCACGCGCAAGGCTGTCAAACGCTGTACTCATCAAACAACACCATACCGAGAAAACGCTTTCGTGAAGATAGAAGCGATGTGCGAGGCGGACAAGCTTTTGTTTCGCTCGTTGCTTTCCGTTCGAGGCCCTGTTCGTTTCGCCCGGCTTACGAGTGACAAGGCGCGAATTGCATGTCCTGCGCCTGACCGCTTTTGCGAAGTGACTCGGGTCTGGCCCATAAGACAAGGGATTGATCTGGCCGCTTTGGCGATTCCGGTGCTAGGCTCTGCGAATGCGAGTATTTCTGTCCAATTTGACCCTCACCGCCCTGCTTACCCTGACCCTTCCGGCCCATGCCGATCAGCCGATCCTGACGCTGACCGGCAAGGTCTCAGGCGGCCATGTCGCGATCAGCCGGGCGCAGCTCGAGGGGCTGGGCTGGCACGAACTCGTCACCTCGACCAGCGTCACCGATGGGCCGCAGCGGTTTCGGGGGGTGCTGATGCGCGACCTGCTGGCGCTTGCCGGGGCGCAGGGGGACAGCGTGCGGGCGACCGCGCTGAACGATTATGTCATCGACATCCCGGCCAGCGATTTCGACCGGTTCGACGTCCTCGCGGCGCTCTACATGAATGGCGAGGCGCTTGGACCGCGCGACAAGGGGCCGGTCTGGATCGTCTATCCCCGCGACGATTTTGCCGAGCTTCAGGATATCCGCTATGACATGCGCTGGGTCTGGCAACTGGTCGGGCTCGAGGTCAGATGACCCCGCTGCGGGCGCGGTTTCTGGGTATGGGGGGGCTGGTCGTGGTCTGTCTGGGCCTGCTGGGGCTGGCGGCGTGGCATCTGGTCGCGCTTGAACGGCAGATGCGGATTTCGGCGACCGAGAACATGATCTGGATCTTTGGCCAGACCCAGGCCGAGGCGCTGCATCTGGCGCTGGCGCTGTCGGACGGCGCCGATCCAGCGGCGGTCGAGACGCGCTTCGATCTGCTGCTGTCGCGGCTGGGCCTGCTGGATCAGGGGCCGCAGCGGCGGTTTCTGCAGGCGGCGGGTGTGTTTGACGTGCTGTCGGGCTGGAGCGCGACGCTGCTGGACAACGACCCGGCGGCGGGGGGCGACCTTGGCGCGCTGGCCGAGGATGTGACCCGCCTGACTGCCACGCTGCGCGGCAGCGCCAGCCTTGCCATGTCGCATGAATGGCAAGAGCAGGCGGCGCATCTGGATCGGCTGGGGCACCTGCATCGGCTGGCGCTGATGGCGGTGCTGGTGGCGGGGCTGGCGGGGCTGGGCCTCGCGCTAATCCTCATCGACCGCGAGCGGCGGCTGATGCGCGCGCGCCTCGACCGGATCGAGGCCGCGCGGCTGGCCCATGCGCTGGAGCGAGAGCGTGAGCTGTCCGAGAACCACCGCCAATTCGCCGATCTGATCGCCCATCAGCTGCGGACGCCGCTGGCGGTGATCGACAGCGCCATGCACCGGCTGACCCGGCACGGGGCCACCGCCTCGGCCGCGCTGATCGCCGAAAAGGCCGCCGTCTCGCGCGAGGCGGTGGCGCGGCTGGTCAGCCTGTCGGACACCGCGCTGATGATGTCGCGGCTAGAGCGGGATGCGATCCAGCCCCGGCTGCGCGCCCATGATCTGCACGAACTGGCGCAGACCTGCGTCGAGGGGCTGGCCCGCTCGCGCCCCGCTGATGCCGCTCGCGTCACGGTCATTGCGCCCGAGACGCCCGTCACCGCCGCCTGCGATCTGTCGCTGACCTCCGAGATCCTGTCGAACCTAATCGGCAATGGGTTGGCCTATGCGCCGCCGGAAAGCCCGGTCGAGGTCGCTGTGGGTGCGGATCACGGGCAGGTGTGGTGCCGGATCAGCGATCGCGGGCCGGGAATGAGCGCGGCGGATCTGGCGCGCGCCTTCGACCGGTTCCGGCGCGGGGCGGGGCAGGGCAGCGTCCCCGGCTCTGGCCTCGGGCTGACGCTGGCGCGGCATCTGGCGCGGCTGCAGGGGGGCGAGGTGACGCTGGCGCCGCGGGCGGGTGGCGGGCTGACCGCGACCCTGACGCTGCCGAAGCCCGCGCCATGACCGCGCCGCTGATCCTGTGCATCGAGGACGAGCCCGCGCTGTGCGACGACATCGCCTTTGACCTGCGCGATGCCGGATATGAGGTGCTGACCGCCGCCGACGCAGATCAGGCGCTGACGCTGCTGGAAGGCCAGCGCCCCGATCTGATCCTGTGCGACATCGTCATGCCCGGCATGGACGGCAAGGCGCTGCTGGCCCATCTGCGGCAGCGGCGGCCCGATCTGGACGTGGTGCCGTTCTTGTTTCTGACCGCATTGACCTCGCGCGCGCAGGTGATCGACGGGCGGATCGCGGGGGCGGACGATTATCTGACCAAGCCCATCGACTATGACCTGCTGCGGGCGACGGTGGCGGCGCGTCTGGGGCAGGTGACGCGGCTGCGCGACGCGCAGCCGGATGGCGCGGGGCTCGCGGCGCTGGACCTGCTGTCGCTCGGTGTCGTGCTGCTGGGCGCGGAGGGCAGCGTCGTTCACGCCAACCTGTCCGCCCGCAAGCTGGCACCTTTGGCCGGGATCACGCTGTCGGGGCGGGTCAGCGGCATAGGCGAGGATGGCCGCCGGCTGGCCGCCCTGATCGACCGCCTGCTGACCCCCGGCGGCGATGCCGAAGAGGCGCTGCGCCTGCAGGCCGGGGCGGCGGTGATGGTCGCGGGGCTGCGTTTGCGCCAGGACGGGCCGGGGGGTCGGGCGCGCGCGATGCTGGTCCTGCGCGACCCTGACCGGGTCGCGCCGATGGGTGATGCGATGCTGGGCCAACTGTTCGGCCTGACCCCGACCGAGGCGCGGGTCGCAAGCCTGCTGGCCGAGGGGCTGCGCCGCGACCAGATCGCGGCGCAGATCGGGATCTCGCAGACCACCGTCGCCTTTCACCTGCGCAACATCTTCGGCAAGACCGGGGCGGGGCGTCAGGCCGAACTGGTCGGCCTGATCCTGTCCATGCCGCTGGTGACGGGCGAGGTCTAGGCGCTGTCGCCCGGGTCCATCGCGCGGATCGTTTCCACCATCAGCGCGACATTGTCGGGATCGGCGTCTGGGGTGATGCCGTGGCCGAGATTGAAGATATGCGGCCCGCCCCGGAACGCCTCGACCACGCGCCGCGTCTCGTCGATCAGGGCCTGACCGCCCGTGACCATGTGTCGCGGGTCCAGATTGCCCTGCACGCAGCCGTCGCGTTGCACATGCGCCGCCGCCCATGCCGGATCGACCGACTGGTCGAGCGCCACGCAATCGGCGCCGGTCGCGCGGGCGAAGCCTTCGTAACGGGGGCCCGCCTCGCGCGGGAAGGCGATGACCGGGATGCCGGGGTGACGCTCTTTCAGCGCGGCGATGATGCGGCGGGCGGGGGCGAGTGAGAATTCGTCGAAATCCTCGCCCTTCAGGCTGCCGGCCCAGGAATCGAACAGCTTGACGACCTCGGCCCCGGCCTCGATCTGGGCCGAGAGGTATTCGATGGTCGCCTCGGCGATGCGGTCGATCAGCGCCGAAAAGGCGGCCCGATCCTCGGCCTTGAAGGCATGGGCCGGGCCCTGATCCGGGGTGCCGCGCCCGGCGACCATATAGGTGGCCACCGTCCAGGGCGCACCGGCAAAGCCGATCAGCGTGGTGTCGCGGGGCAGTTCGCGGGTCAGGATGCGCAGCGTCTCGTACACGGGCGACAGCGTTTCATGCACATCCGCCGCCGGTTTCAGCGCCTTCACGCCGCTTGCATCGGTAATCGTGGACAGGCGCGGCCCCTCGCCGGTGACGAACCAGACATCGCTGCCAAGCGCCTGCGGGATCAGCAGGATATCGGCAAAGAGGATGGCCGCGTCGAAGCCGAAGCGGCGGATCGGTTGCAGCGTCACCTCGGCCGCGAGTTCGGGCGCGTAGCACAGCGACAGAAAGTCGCCCGCCTCGGCCCGGGTGGCGCGGTATTCGGGCAGGTAACGTCCCGCTTGCCGCATCATCCAGACCGGCGGCGTGGGCAATGTCTCGCCGGCCAGGGCGCGGAGGATCTTCTTGGTCATCGCACTCTCCTTTGCGGCCCTTCATCGCAGGGGGCGGGCCATTGTCAAGGCGGGGCGCCGCGGCTATGGCTGGCCCATGACACATTGGCCCGACCCCGAAAACACCCTGAAAATCGGCACGCGCGGATCGCCGCTGGCATTGGCGCAGGCCCATGAAACCCGCGATCGGCTGATGCTGGCCCACGGGCTCTCCGCCGACGCCTTCGAGATCGTCGTGATCAAGACCACGGGCGACCGCATCATCGACCGCCCGCTGAAAGAGATCGGCGGCAAGGGTCTGTTCACCCGCGAGATCGAGGATGCGCTGCTGGACGGCGGCATCGACATCGCCGTCCATTCGATGAAGGACATGCCGGTGCTGCAGCCCGACGGGCTGGTGATCGACTGCTATCTGCCGCGTCAGGACGTCCGTGACGCCTTTGTCAGCCCCCATCACGCCAGCATCGCCGATCTGCCGCAGGGCGCGGTGGTCGGCAGTTCCAGCCTGCGCCGGCGCGCGCAGCTGGCCCATCGCCGCCCCGATCTGCAACTGGTCGAGTTCCGCGGCAATGTGCAGACGCGGATGAAGAAGCTGCAAGAGGGCGTGGCGCAGGCGACCTTCCTTGCCATGGCCGGGCTGGTGCGGCTGGGCCGCGTCGATCTGGCCCGCAGCGAGATCTCGTCCGAAGAGATGCTGCCGGCCGTGGCGCAAGGCGCCATCGGGATCGAGCGGCGGCGCGACGATGACCGCGTGGCCACGCTGCTGGCGGCGATCAACGATGCCGACACCACGCTGCGGCTGCTGGCCGAGCGGGCGTTCCTGGCCGGGCTGGACGGGTCCTGCGAGACGCCCATCGCCGGGCTGGCGCTGCTGCGCGACGGCCGCCTGCATCTGCGGGGCGAGATCCTGCTGCCCGACGGCTCTGCCGTGTTTCGCGGCACGCGCGAGGGCGCGGCGGATGACGGGGCCGCGATGGGCCGCGATCTGGCTGCCGAGCTGCGCGCGCAGGCGCCCGAGGACTTTTTTGACCTGATCGGCAGCGCGGCGGGGCGCGGCTCTCCGCCAATCCCGCGCTGATGGCGCGGACGCAGGGATCGCGGGCCGACATCACCGGCCCGCTGATCCGCGACGCGGCCCGCAGCCTGTTCGCCCGGCACGGCTATGCCGCCGTCTCGATGCGCCAGATCGCGCAGGCGGTGGGGGTGCAGGCGGGCACGCTCTATGCCTATACCGCCGACAAGCAGGCGCTGCTGGCCGATCTTCTGTCCGATCACATGACGCTGCTGCTGGAAAGCTGGCAGGACGATCCCGCCGCCGCCGTCACCGCGCGGCTGGATGCCTTTGTGCGGTTCCACATCGACACCAGCCTCGACCATGCCGACGGGGTGTTCCTGTCCTATATGGAGCTGCGCAGCCTGACACCCGACAACCACGCCCGCATCGCCGCCCTGCGTCGCCGATATGAAAACGGGCTGCAGAACATCCTGGATGACGGGGTCGCGGCCGGGGTGCTGCGCGTCGATGACACGCGGCTGGCGACCATGGCGCTGATTGCGATGCTGACCGGGGTGACGAACTGGTATCGCTCGGGCGGGCGGCTGGATCGGCAGGCGCTCTACCGTCATTACGGTGCGCTTGTCCGGGGGGCGGTGGGGGCGTAAGCTTCGGCCGGTCCGGGTGTCGCCGTTTCGGCCACCGCGCCTTCCTGTCAGTTTCAGTCCGGGTTCCAGATGTCGATCTCGCCTGCTTTCCTTGATGAATTGCGTGCCCGGGTGCCGATCAGCCGCATCATCGGGCGCAAGGTGACATGGGATCTGCGGCGCTCGAATCAGGCCAAGGGCGACTGGTGGGCGCCGTGTCCGTTTCACGGCGAAAAGACCGCGTCCTTTCACGTCGATGACCAGAAGGGCTTTTTCTATTGCTTCGGCTGCCACGCCAAGGGCGACGCGGTGGGATTCCTGCGCGAGGCCGAGGGGCTGGATTTCATCGAGGCGGTCAAGGTCCTCGCCGCCGAGGCGGGGATGGCGATGCCCGACCGCGACCCGGCCGAGGCCCGCCGCGCCGACCGCCGCGCCACGCTGGCCGACGCGATGGAGGCCGCGACGCGGCATTATCGCCTGCAACTGGGCACCGGGCAGGGGGCGGCGGCGCGCGACTATCTGACCGGGCGCGGGCTGGACGCCAAGGCCATCGAGCGGTTCGAGATCGGCTTTGCCCCCGACAGCCGCCAAGGGCTGTTCACCGCCTTGCGCGAAAAGGGCATCCCGCCCGAGACGATCGTCGAGGCCGGGCTGGCCGCGCGGCCCGATGACGGCGGCGCGCCCTTTGACCGGTTCCGCGGCCGCATCATCTTTCCCATCCGCGACGCGCGCGGCCGGGCGATTGCTTTTGGCGGGCGGGCGATGGACCCGAATGCGCGGGCCAAATACCTCAACAGCCCGGAAACGCCGCTCTTCGACAAGGGCCGCAGCCTCTACCATGTCGGCCCGGCGCGGGCGGCGGTGGCCAAGGGCGCGCCGCTGATCGTCGCCGAAGGCTATATGGACGTCATCGCCTTGGCGCTTGCGGGGTTCGGCGGCGCGGTGGCGCCCCTCGGCACCGCAATCACGCAGGATCAGCTGCGCCTGATGTGGCGCATCTCGCCCGAGCCGGTGATCATGCTGGACGGCGACAGCGCCGGTCAGCGCGCGGCGCTGCGGCTGATCGATCTGGCGCTGCCGATGACCGGGCCGGGGCAGGCGCTGCGGTTCGCGCTGCTGCCGGCGGGGCAGGACCCCGACGACCTGCTGCGCGCGCGCGGCCCCGCGGCCATTCAGACCCTGCTGGACGAGGCCCGCCCTCTGGTCGATCTGCTGTGGCAGCGCGAGACCGAGGGCCGCGATTTCGACAGCCCCGAACGCCGCGCGGGGCTGGATGCGAGCCTGCGCAAGGCCATCGCGGTGATCCCGGACGAGGCCACGCGCAACCACTATACGGCGACGCTGAAGGAACGCCGCCACGCGCTGTTCGGCGGCAGGCGCGGCGCCGGCCGCCTGACCCCCAGCCCCGGCGAGCGGCGGCGCGGCGTCAGCTTTGGCACGCCGCCGGTTCTGGCCCAGACCCGCGCCACCGCCCTTGGCCAGCAGGACGCCGCCGAATCGACGATGGAGGCGATGGTGCTGGCGCTGTGCGCGACCTATCCGGGACTTGCGGCGCGGGTCGAATCGCGGCTGGAACTGCTGGCGCCGCAGGACCCGGCGCGTGCGGCGCTGTGTCACGATCTGCTGGCCGGCACGGAAAGCACCGATGGCCAGCAGGCGTTGCAGCGCATCATGGGCGATGCCTATGTCCGCGCCTCGCCGCTGATCCGGGCGCCGGTGGAACTGGACCGGGCCGCCGCCGTGCTGGTCAATCTGCTGGACAAGATCGAGGCCCGCCGGGCCGCGCTGTCGGAATTGCTGCGCGCCGAGGCCGAGATTCAAGGGCTTGTCGATGAGGGGCTGACCTGGCGCATGGGCGAATCGGCGCGGGCGCGCCACCGCGCCGAACATCCCGAACTTGCCGACAGCGCCGATCTGGACGAGGATCGCGACGCCCTGTCGGCCCGGCTGGCCGCCTATGCCGGCACCAAACGCCGGCCGCGATCGGGCGAGGGGCAGGGGTGATTCGGCCCGAATCACCTGTTCATATGTGGGGCGACCTATCAACCGCGCCGCATCTTGTCTAAAACACCTCGCATCCCCATCTGATTCGGCACCCCCGAATCACTTTGACGACAGGATGACCATGGCCGCCAAGGACGACGATACCTCCCGCGACGACAGCCAGGACAACGCACATTCTCTGGATATCTCTCAGGCGGCGGTCAAGAAGATGATCGCCGAGGCGAAAGAGCGTGGCTTCATCACCTATGACCAGCTGAACGCGGCCTTGCCCCCCGATCAGGTCAGTTCCGACCAGATCGAGGATGTGATGTCGATGCTGTCCGAAATGGGCATCCAGGTCGTCGAGAACGAGGAAGAGGGCGACGAGCCCGAAGGCGGCGAGGTGGCCACCACCGCCGGCTCTCGCGAGGTCACCGTCGCCACCACCGAGACCGAAAAGCTGGACCGCACCGACGACCCGGTGCGGATGTATCTGCGCGAGATGGGCAGCGTCGAGCTGCTGTCGCGCGAGGGCGAGATCGCCATCGCCAAGCGGATCGAGGCCGGTCGGAACACGATGATCCTCGGGCTGTGCGAAAGCCCGCTGACCTTCAAGGCCATCACCATGTGGCGGCAAGAGCTGCTGGACGAAGACATCCTGCTGCGCGACGTCATCGACCTCGACGCGACTTTCGGTCAGGCCATGGAGGAAGAGGCCGAGGAAGAGCTGGCAGCGAACGCGGCGTCCCCCAACAAGCCCGAGCGCGAGCAGGAAACCGATGCCGACGGCAACCCTCTGCCCGATGATGACGAGGACGAGGATGACGGCCAGAACCTGTCGCTGGCCGCGATGGAGGCGAGCCTCAAGCCGCAGGTGCTGGAAACGCTGGAAGCCATTGCGCTCGACTACGAAAAGCTGGCCGACATGCAGGATCAGCGCATGTCCGCGACGCTGAACGAGGATGGCAGCTTTTCCGCCGGGGCCGAGGACGCATATCAGAAGCTGCGCAGCGAGATCGTGACGCTGGTCAACTCGCTGCATCTGCACAACAACCGCATCGAGGCGCTGGTCGACCAGCTTTACGGCATCAACCGCCGGATCGTCACCATCGACAGCGGCATGGTCAAGCTGGCCGACGCCGCCCGCATCAACCGGCGCGAGTTCATCGACGCCTATCGCGGCGCCGAGCTTGACCCGACCTGGGTCGAGCGGATGTCAGCCAACAAGGGCCGCGGCTGGCAGGCGCTGTTCGAACGCAGCCTCGACAAGGTCGAGGCGCTGCGCGGCGACATGGCCGAGGTCGGCCAGTATGTCGGCGTCGATATCGAGGAATTCCGCCGCATCGTGAACCAGGTGCAGCGCGGCGAACGCGAGGCCCGTCAGGCGAAAAAGGAAATGGTCGAGGCGAACCTGCGTCTGGTCATCTCGATCGCCAAGAAATACACGAACAGGGGCCTGCAATTCCTTGATCTCATTCAGGAAGGCAATATCGGCCTGATGAAGGCCGTGGACAAGTTCGAATACCGCCGCGGCTACAAGTTCTCAACCTATGCGACCTGGTGGATCCGTCAGGCGATCACGCGGTCCATCGCGGATCAGGCCCGCACCATCCGCATCCCGGTCCACATGATCGAGACGATCAACAAGCTGGTCCGCACCGGCCGCCAGATGCTGCACGAGATCGGCCGCGAGCCGACGCCCGAGGAACTGGCCGAAAAGCTGCAGATGCCGCTGGAAAAGGTTCGCAAGGTGATGAAAATCGCCAAGGAACCGATCAGCCTCGAAACTCCCATCGGGGACGAGGAAGACAGCCAGCTGGGCGATTTCATCGAGGACAAGAACGCGGTTCTGCCGCTGGATTCCGCGATTCAGGAAAACCTGAAGGAAACCACGACCCGCGTGCTGTCGTCGCTGACCCCGCGCGAGGAACGCGTGCTGCGCATGCGCTTCGGCATCGGCATGAACACCGATCACACGCTGGAAGAGGTCGGCCAGCAGTTCAGCGTGACCCGCGAACGCATCCGCCAGATCGAGGCCAAGGCCCTGCGCAAGCTCAAGCATCCGTCGCGTTCGCGCAAACTGCGCAGCTTCCTCGACCAGTAAAAGTTGCTGTTTATCAACCGGCGCGAGTTTTTGCTTGCGCCGCACGGCCAGCGGGTCCTAGCCTTGTCTGGCCATTTTTTTAGTGTGATTCATGCAACTTGCCCATTTGTTTTACCGCAGTTCCGGCCGGCTCGATGCGTTCGACCGCGATTGCGACGACATCCTTTCGGTTGCGCGCCAGAGAAACGGCGAGGCGGGCCTGACCGGGTTTCTGCACGCAGAAGACGGCATGTTCCTGCAATGGATCGAGGGGGCGCCGGAACTGCTGGACCCGGTCATTGCCTCGATCCTGGCCGACACGCGCCACCGAGACATTACCATCCTGGGCCAAGGCCCTGTCGCCGCACGAAAATTTCCGTCGTGGTCGATGGGGTTCTCGCAGGGCCGGACGGCGCCGCTGTTCGAATGGCTTGCCAAGGACGACGCGAACTCCCGCGACGTCACCGCCTATGCCCAGAGCCTGCAGCGCTTCCTGCTCGCCCGCGCGGCCTAGGCCGGTAACCCGGCATTAACCCTGCGGTGGCTTGATGCTTGCCGTGCCCTGCGGCATGGGCTAGGCACAAAAGCGGAACATGTGGGGTGACGGTTTGTCAGGAATGATCATGGCCGAACCGGCGATCTGGCTCGCCATCGGGCTGGTGTTGGTGCTGGCGGCGCTGTTGTGGCGCTCGCAGCGGGCGCTGGCGGATCTGCGCATGGCGCATGATGGCGCCACGCGCGATCTGGGGCATCGGGATGAGACGCTAGCCCGGCAGGTGCAACTGGCCGAGGATCTGTCCTCGCGTCACGACGTCCTGCAATCAGAGCACCGCGAATTGTCGCTGCAACTGGAAAAATCTCTCGCCCGGCTTGAGGCGCGCGAGGCTCGGCTGGCGGAACTGGCCGAGGAACGCGATTCGCTGACCGACGCGCTGCACCAGAGCCGCAATCAGGTCTCGACTCTGGAACGCGATCTGGCGAGCGTTCGTCTGGCGGCAGAAAAGGATCAGGAGCGCGCGGCGCATGATCTGGCCCAGCTGCGCGAATTGCGCGAGGAGATGACCGGCCATTTCCGCCTGATGGCGAATGAGACGCTGCGGGTTCAGGGCGCGGACATGCAGAAAACGCATGGCGAGCAGCTGAACGCGCTGCTGACCCCTTTCCGAGAACAGGTCCAGCATTTCCAGCGAGAGCTGCGCGACCGCAACCGTATCCTCGACGAAGAGGGTGCAAGGCTGCGCGACCAGATCGCCAATATCGGCAACGAGGCCAGCGCCCTGACCCGCGCGCTGAAGGGCGACAAGCAGAAGCAGGGCGCCTGGGGCGAGATGATCTTGGAACGGATTCTGGAGGAATCCGGCCTCGAGCGGTCGATCCATTACGATGTGCAGACCAGCTGGACGGACGAAGACGGCAAGACATGGCGCCCGGACGTGATCGTCCGGATGCCGCAGAAAAAGCTGCTGGTCGTCGACAGCAAGGTGTCGCTGAACGCCTATGAGCAGGCGGTGAACGCCGAGGACGACATCGCCCGCAGCGCCGCGATGAAGCGCCATGTCGAGGCCATGCGCGCGCATATCACCACCCTCTCGGGCAAGGGCTATGACCAACTGGCCGAGGGCGCGGTCGATTACGTGCTGATGTTCATCCCCATCGAAGGCGCCTTTTCCGAGGCGATGCGCTTCGATCCGGAACTCGCCAGCTTCGCCATGGACCGCCGCGTCGGGCTGACGACGCCGACAACGCTGATGCTGACCCTGCGCACCGTCGAACATGTCTGGACGGTCGAGCGCCGCGAGTCCAACGCGCTGGAAATCGCCCGGCGGGCGGGGCTACTTTACGATAAGATGGCCGGCTTCATCGAGTCGCTCGACAATGTCGGCGTCGCAATCAATCGCGCCAGCGACGCGCACCGGCAGGCCGTCGACCGCCTCTCTCGGGGCAATGGCAACGTCATCCGTCAGGTGCAGATGCTGCAAGAACTGGGCGCCCGCGCCACCAAGCGCATCCAGATGGACCATGATCGCGAGGCCGATTTCGAGGCCGCGGCCTTGCCGGGGCCGGCTGAGGCGGGCGTACAGGAGGATGAGGCGCGAGAGGTGGAGCCCACGGGACGGGACGCGGCCGAGTGACTGGTTGCCAGCGCCCCGCGTGCTGCGCCTGTATCTGGTGCGAGGCGAGGGCGATTCCACAATGACTGTTGCGAATTGTCCCTCTCTTGTGGATAACTGGGCCATCGCGACGACATAGGGGTTGGGCAATGCGCTGTCCGTTTTGCGGAAACGCCGATACGCAGGTCAAGGATTCTCGCCCGGCCGAGGAAAACGCCGCCATCCGGCGTCGCCGGTTCTGCCCCGGATGCAGCGGCCGCTTTACCACCTACGAGCGCGTTCAATTGCGCGATCTGGTCGTGGTCAAGACCAATGGCCGGCGCGAGGATTTTGACCGCGACAAGATGGCCCGCTCGATCCGCATCGCCATGCAGAAACGCCCCATCGACGCCGAGCGGATCGATCAGATCATCTCGGGTATCGTTCGCAGGCTCGAAAGCATGGGCGAGACCGACATCCCTTCAAAGGTGATCGGCGAGATCGTGATGGAGACCTTGGCGCGGATCGACAATGTCGCCTATGTCCGCTTCGCCAGCGTCTACAAGAATTTTCAGGATGCCGGGGATTTTGACAAGTTCGTTTCCGAACTGCGCCCTCCGGGACCTGATACGGCGTGAGTGAGCCGCAGGACCGGCGCCATATGGCGCACGCGTTGCGGTTGGCGCAGCGTGGGCTGGGCAATGTCTGGCCGAACCCCGCGGTGGGCAGCGTGCTGGTCAGGGATGGACGGATCGTCGGGCGCGGCTGGACGCAGACGGGCGGTCGGCCCCATGCCGAGCGGATGGCGCTGGATCAGGCCGGGGAGGCGGCTCGTGGCGCCACCGCTTATGTCACGCTGGAGCCTTGCGCGCATGAGGGGCGCACCCCGCCTTGCGCGAATGCGCTGATCAAGGCCGGTGTGGCCCGCGTGGTCACCGCGCTGACTGATCCCGACCCGCGCACCGCCGGGCAGGGTCACGCGATGCTGCGGGCGGCGGGGATCGAGGTGACCGAGGATGTGCTGTCGGCAGAGGCGCGGCATCTGCAGCGCGGTTTCCTGCTGCGGGTGACAGAGGCGCGGCCGATGGTGACGCTGAAGCTTGCCTGCAGCCTCGACGGTCGGATCGCCACCGCGAGCGGCGAAAGCCAGTGGATCACTGGCCCGGCCGCGAGACAGCATACCCATCTGCTCAGGCTGCGGCATGATGCAATCATGGTGGGCGGGGGAACAGCGCGGGCCGATCGCCCCTCGCTGAATGTGCGCGGTTTCGGACCACGTCGTCAGCCGGTGCGGGTGATCGTCTCGAGCGGCGAGTTGCCCGATCTGCCGCCGGAGGGGGAGGATTTCGGGCCGATCTTGCGCGCCTCCGGCCCGGTTCAGGACATCCTGCGCGATCTCGCCGCGCACGGGATCACCCGCGTGCTCTGCGAGGGCGGCGGCGGGTTGGCGGCGCAGCTGCTGGCGGCGGATCTGGTCGATGATCTGGTGATCTACAGCGCCGGCATGGTGCTGGGCGGCGACGGGGCCGCGGCGGTAGCGGCGCTTGGGCTGACAGGTCTTGCGCAGGGGCCCCGGCTGCAGTTCAGGCGGGCGTTTCGGGTCGGGCCGGATCTGTGCCAGATCTGGTCGCGCGACGGCGGCTAGGGGTTAATCGCCCTGCCAGACCGGCGCGCGGCGCTCGGCAAAGGCGCGCGCACCCTCGACGGCGTCGCGGCTGTCGACCAGCCGCCGCAGCAGGCGATCGTTCAGCGCCCAACAGCCCTCGTCATGTAGCCGGCTGGCGGCGCGCGACAGCTCGAGGCTCGCGGCAAGCGAGAGGGGCGCGTTGGCGGCGATCTGCTGCGCCAGCTCCATCGCCTCGGGCAGCGGATCGGCGTCGGTCAGCCGGCTCACCAGCCCATGCGCCTGCGCCTGCTCGGCGCTGATCGGCGCGCCGGTCAGCAGCATCTCGGTCGCCAGCGCGCGCGGCAGCATCTGCCCCAGGCGGAACGCGCCGCCCGCGCCGGCGACAAGGCCGATACGAGCTTCCGGCAGGCCGAAACGCGCGTCGCGGGACGCAACCACCAGGTCGCAGGCCAGCACAAGCTCGAACCCGCCGGCGAGGGCCGGGCCCTGGACCGCGGCGATCATTGGCTTCGGGACCACGCGGCTGACAAAACCGCCCAGCCGGCCCTCGCCGAAGAGGATCTCTTCGGCCTCGCCCTCGACAAAGGCCTTCAGGTCCATGCCGGCGCAGAAGACCGGCCCGGTCGCGGCGAGGATGGCGACGCGCAGATCGGGGTCGGTGGCGAAGCGTTCGACCGCCTGCCGCAACTCGTCGCCGGTGGCCGCGTCGATGGCGTTGCGGCGGGCGGGGCGGTTCAGGGTGATGGTCGCGACCGCCCCCTTGCGGTCGAACAGGATCGAGTCCTCGGTCATGATGTCACGCCCCTTCCTTGACGGCCCATTCGCGCAGGGCCCTGCGGATGACTTTGCCGGTGGTGGTCATCGGCATCTCGTCGATGAAGCGCACGAGGCGCGGATATTCATGCGCCGCCAGACGGGTTTTGACATGCGCGGCGATTTCGGACGCCAGCGCGTCGCTGGGGGCAAAGCCCTGATTCAGCACGACATAGGCCGCGACGATGTGGCCGCGCAGCGGGTCGGGCTTGCCGACCACACCCGCCTGCCGGACCGCGGGATGACCGAGCAGGCAATCCTCGATCTCGGCGGGGCCGATGCGGTAGCCGGCGGAGCTGATCACGTCATCATCGCGGCCCACAAAATACAGCCGCCCGTCCCGATCCTTGCGGCCCATATCGCCGGTCAGCAGCCAGCGCCCCTCGGGGCCTTCGATGAATTTGTCCTGCGTTGCCTGCGGGTTGTTCCAATATCCCAGAAACATCACCGGGTCCGGGGCGCGCACGCCGATCACGCCTTCGGTCTCGGGCGGCAGGACGCGGCCGCTGTCGGGGTCGATGATCTCGACCTCGTGACCCGGCACGGCGCGGCCCATGCTGCCCGGCACCGGCGGTTCCAGCGCCGCGCACGCCGAGACGACCATGTTGCACTCGGTCTGGCCGTAGAATTCGTTGATCGTCGCGCCCAGCACCTGCTGGCCCCAGTTCAGCAGTTCTGATCCCAAGGTCTCACCCCCGCTCGCCACCGAACGCAGCGAGAGCGGATGTTGCGCTGCCTCGGGCCAGGCACGCATCATCTTGAGCGCGGTGGGCGGCAGGAAGGCGTTGCGCACGCCGTGATCGCGCATCAGGGCAAAGGCCGCCTCGGCGGTGAATTTCGGAAAGCGGCAGGCGACGACCGGGACGCCGTGGTAAAGCGCGGGCATCAGCACATCCAGCAGCCCGCCGATCCACGCCCAGTCGGCCGGCGTCCAGACCTGGTCGCCGGGCTGGGGCAGGAAATCGTGGCTCATCTCCACACCGGGCAGGTGGCCCAGCAGGACGCGGTGGGCGTGCAGCGCGCCCTTGGGGTTGCCGGTGGTGCCCGAGGTGTAGATGAGGATCGCGGGATCGTCGGCAAGCGTCGGAAAAGCCTCATATTCGGGCGATTGCGAGTTGCAGAGCGCGTCCATCCCGATGGCGTTCTCGTCCTCGCCGTCGATCGAGACGATATGCCGCAGATCGGGCAGGTGGTCCCGCAGCGCGGACAGGCGCGCGGCGCCTGCGGCGTCGGTGATGACGGCACGGGCGCCCGAATCGCGCAGGCGGTGCAGCAGCGCCTCATCCCCGAAGAGTGTGAAGAGCGGGATCGAGATGCAGCCCATCCGCGTCACGGCGACATGCGCCACAGCGGTCTCGATGGATTGCGCGAGCAGCACGCCGACCCGGTCGCCGACCTCGCCCTGACGGCCCACGCCGAGGCTCGCCAGCCCGTTCGACAGCCGGTTCGCCTGTTCCGACAAGCTGCCAAAGCTGCATTCGCGCGGCGGGCGTCCGGGGGTGACGTCGAGGATCGCCAGACGCTCGGGCTTGGTCGCGGCCCAGCGGTCGCAGATCGCCGCGCCGAGGTTGAAGCGTTCGGGGATGTCCCAGCGGAAGGCGTTTCGGGTCGCGACGGGGTCGCCCATATTTCTCAACATGACTGCTCCTTCAGCCTCGTCAATCGATACTGGCCTTCACCGCGCGTTAACGCAATCTGTGGCATGCCATTGACAGACAGCCCCTAAATACCGACAGTCTCAAAAAAATAAAACGGGGAGAGCGGCTTTTGATCTCGCTTATCGACTGGGTGAACGAGGCGGTCGGCCGCGTCGTGTCACTGCTGGCCGGTGTGTTCGCGGCCATCATCATCTATGACGTCTTCATGCGTTACGTGATGCTGGCACCGACGCCCTGGGCCTTTGACGTCACCAAGATGATGTATGGCTTCTATTTCGTCATGCTCGGTGGCTATGCGCTGCGGCATCAGGCGCATGTGCGTGTCGACCTGCTGACCGCGCAGCTTGGGCCGCGCGTGCGCCGCTGGGTCGAAATCCTGGGCTATATCCTGTTCTTCCTGCCCTTCAGCATCGTATTCACCCTGTATAGTTGGCAGTTCGCCCTGCGCGCGCTGGATCAGGGAGAGCGGACCTATGGGGCGGTGCAGCTGCCGGTCTATCCGTTGAAGCTGGCGATGGGGGTCGCGGCGACGCTGCTGCTGATCCAGGGCGTCGCCGAGCTGCTCAAGCTGATCCTGCGCACCGACCACCTTGAACCGCTGGAGCCGCTGGATGTTCACTGACTTCATCAACGGCGCCATCGGGGCGCTGAACCCGGTGCTGGGCTGGATGGCGGTGCCCGGCATCGGCGGCGAGGCGATCGCGCTGATCATGGCCGCGCTGCTGGTTCTGGGCCTGTTCATGGGCCACCCGCTTGCCTTCGTGCTGGGCGGGACGGCGGTTCTGGGCGCCTTCATCGCCGGCAAGCCCATGGTCCTGGGCATCACCATCAACCGGATCTTCGGCGATGTGCTGGACAATTACACGCTGATCGCGATTCCGCTGTTCGTGCTGATGGCGCGGTTCCTGTCCGACAGCGGCGTCACCGACAAGATGTTCGAGGCGCTGCGTCACCTGATGGCCAATGTGCGCGGGGGTCTGGGTCTGGCGGTCGTGTTCATCTCGATCCTGCTGGCGGCCACGACCGGCATCATCGGCGCCTCGATCACGGTGATGGGCGTGATGGCGCTGAAGCCGATGCTGCAATACGGCTATGACAAGCGGCTGACGACGGGGCTGATCGGGGCCTCGGGCTGCCTTGGCATCCTGATCCCGCCTTCGATCATGCTGATCCTGATGGCGTCCTATGCGCCGGGCCTGTCGGTGGGCGAGCTGTTCGCGGGCGCCATGATCCCCGGCATCCTGCTGGGGCTGATGTATGGGATCTATGTCTTCATCGTGGCGGTGGTGCGGCCTGACCTCGCGCCGCGCATGCTCGAATCCGAACAGATCGGGCGCGGCGCGATGTGGCGGATGCTGGTCGTCGAGGCCGTGCCGCCGCTGATCCTGATCCTGGGGATTCTCGGCTCGATGCTGATGGGGGTGGCGACCGCGACCGAGGCGTCGGCCATCGGCGCAATGCTGGCGCTGCTGATCGTCATTGGTCGCCGCCGCTTTACCTGGGCGAATTTCTACAGCGCGTTTCTGGAGACCGGCCGCACCTCGGCGATGATCCTGTTCATCGTCGTGGGCGCCACCGCCTTTACCGGCGTCTTCAACATCACCGGCGGGTTGACCGCGACGCAGAACCTGATCCGCGGGCTGGCCGAGGACCCGAACACGCTGCTGGTGGTGATGCTGGTCACGGTCTTCATCCTGGGCATGTTCCTTGACTGGACCGGCATCGTGCTCCTGTGCTTCCCGATCTTTCTGCCCATCGTGGCCGAAATGGGCGTCAGCCCGCTGTGGTTCGTGGTGCTGATGGCGGTGGTGCTGCAGACCAGCTTCCTGTCGCCGCCCTTCGGCTATGCACTGTTCTACATGCGGGCGATCTCGCCCCCTGACATCTCGACCGGGGACATCATTCGCGGTGTCATCCCGTTTATCGTCATGGTCCTGTTGATGTGCGGTTTGATCGTATTCTTCCCGCAACTCGTCACCTGGCTGCCTGACACCCTGTATCGAAGCTGACCTGAGGAGGAACTTTCATGAAGACGACCCTGACCATTCTTGCCGCAACGACGATCCTGGCTGGACCCGCGCTGGCCGACAACTGGACCATGACCTCGACCTGGCCGTCCTCGCTCGAGCTGATCGAGATCGACAAGCACTTCGTCGAGATCGCCAATGCGCTGATCCCCGACGAGGAGCTAACCATCGAATTCTTCGAAGGCGGCGCGCTGGTGCCGGCGGGCGAGGTGTTCGGCGCGGTCGAATCGGGCACGATTCAGGCCGGCGCCGACTGGCCGGGCTATTGGGCCGGACGCGACGCGGCCTTCTCGCCGCTGGCGACGACGGCGAGCCTGTTCAACGCCGTCGACTACGTCAACTGGATCAAGGCCTGGGGCGGCGCCGACATCTATAACGAGGTCTATGGCAAGTTCGGCATGGTCTATCTGCCCTACGGCGTGACCAACAACGAATCCGGCTTCCGCACCGTCGACAAGCCGATCGAGACGACCGACGACCTGAAAGGCATGCGTCTGCGCGTTTCGGGACTTGAACAGGGCAAGCTGCTGGAAAAACTGGGCGGCAGCCAGGTCTCGATGGCCGGTGGCGAGATCTACCAGTCGCTCGAGCGCGGCGTCATCGACGGAGCCGAGTTCTCGACTCCCAACGTCGATCTGTCGGGCGGTTTCGATCAGGTGACCAAGCACTGGTCGACGCCGGGTTGGCATCAGTCGTCGTCGGTCTTCGGGGTGATGATCAACAAGGCGTCGTGGGACGCGCTCAGCCCCGAGACGCAGGAAAAGCTGAAGGTCGCGGCCGACGCCACCATGCTGTGGTCGCTGGCCAACACCGAAAAGCGCGCGACCGAGGCGTATCAGACGTTCCAGGACAAGGGCATCAACATCACCCGTCTGGACGATGAGACGCTGGATAACATCCAGACCATGGCCAACGAAACCATCGTCGAGGTGGCCTGCGCGAACCCGACCTCGGCCAAGGTCTATGCCTCGATGCTGAGCTATGTCGATGACTACGCCAAGTGGCGCGACGCCTCGGCGCCGTTCAACCTGGGCCGCACGCCGAGCGGGCCGGATCTGGCCAAGATCAAGGAATGCGCCGGGGAGTGATCCGGCGGCGGACGGGCTGACGGCCCGTCCGTCATCAAAGCGATCTGGCGGCGCGGTCAGCGCCGCCAGATCCAGTCATGTCCGGCCAACGCTCCCTGCAGTTTCGCCAACAGCCGCAGCGCCGGGCGCTGCGCGACAGCCGCCGCGCCGCTCAGCCGCAGAACGGCGATCTCGGGCGGGCAGGGCAGGCGGCTCACCGGGTCGAAATAACGCGGATAGGCGATCAACGCGGCATGGGTCAGCGCATCCAGCCCCGGCCTTGCCTGCCGACGCGCGGGCACCGGCCCCAGATCCCGCGTCAGCCCCCAACCGGCATAGAAGGGCGCGCCAAGCGTCGTGACCGGCACGCCGCGCAGCAGCGCCTCGAACCCGAGGGTCGAGGTGATGGTCCAGACCTCATCGACATCGGCCAGCAGGGCCAGCGGGTCCGCCTGCGTGGCGACGTGATCGGCCAGCCGGTTCAGTTCTGCTTCCGGAATACTGCCGCGCCGCAGGCCGGCCTCGACATCCGGATGCGGCTTGTAGATCAGCATGGCCTCGGGGTTCTCGCGGCGAACCCGTTTCAGTAGGTCTAGGTTCGACCGCTCGACCCCCGCGCCGAGCCGGATCGAGGCGTCATCCTCGACCTGCCCCGGCACCAGGATCCGCCGCCGTCCGTCGCGCGGCGGCAACGCACCACCGCCGCCGAGGCTGTATTTCGTCAGCCGCGCCGCGATCAGCGCTTGCCGCAAGGCCGCCGCCCGCGCCGCGCCCGCCGGCGGCAGCGGCGCCGCCATCAGCGCCTCGAAACGCGAGGGGCGGGTCGGGTCGTAATAGATCCCAAGATCATCCGCGACCAGTGACAGCGGCGGGACCAAGGCGGCCCCCAGCCCGCGCGAGCGCAGAAACCCGTCCTCGATCCGCAGCCCGTCGAACCCGATGACTTCGTCGGCCTTTCCCGCCCAGGCGATCGTCGGGACGTTTCCCCGCGCCCTGAAGCGAACCGGGGCGGCCTGGCCGAAGAACTGGCTGACGTGGCGGCGCTTCCACAGCCGCATGCCATGGGCGACATGGCCGTGATGATCCTGCCGCCAAGCCTTTACCTCTGCCTCGATCTGGCGAAGCGCGCCTTCAAAATCCGTCAGCCGGTCGGCGCAGGGATCATACCAGACCGGCGCCAGCAGATGCGAGGCGGCGAACAGTGTTTCGATGCTGGCGCGGCCCCGGCGCGGCACC
This sequence comes from Paracoccus jeotgali, assembly GCF_002865605.1. Classification (NCBI taxonomy): domain Bacteria; kingdom Pseudomonadati; phylum Pseudomonadota; class Alphaproteobacteria; order Rhodobacterales; family Paracoccaceae; genus Paracoccus; species Paracoccus jeotgali. The sequence continues at coordinate 1,515,255 of NZ_CP025583.1, read as the reverse complement.
GGCTGCTCATCCTCGCTGAGACCCCAGCCGGCATAGAAGGGCTGCCCGAAGACTCGCGGCCGGTGGCCGGCCAGCATCGCCTCGTATCCCAGTTGCGAGGACATGGCATAGACCGCCCGCGCCTGCGCCAGCAGCCGCCAGGGCGAGAGGGGGGCGTCGCAAAACACCTCGCCCGGCCGCAGATCGGCGGGGGAAAAATGGCCGGGGCGCAGGCCGCGCGCGGTTTCGGGATGGCTGCGAATGACGATCTGCGCGCCCGGATGCTCGGCGCGGGCGGTATCCAGCATGTGCAGGAACGCGGCCCGGCCCGCGCCCATCAGTGCCGCATCACCGGCGGTCTGGTCGATGACCAGCACATGATCGGGGGCGGGGCCGGCGCGTCGGGCAGGTGGGCGTTGTATTTCGACAGATCTGCAGCGATCAGCCGGGCCATCGCCTGCCGCGCCTCGGCCTCGAAACCCGCGGCCCGGCCCGAACTCACCAGCGTCTCGATCAGCGACGGCCGGGTGGGATCGAAATGCAGCCCCACCGGATCGACCACCAGCCCCACCGGCCCGCGCCGCGCCAACCGCCCCCGCGCCCGCCCCGGCAGGATCGAGCGCAGGAAGGCATCTTCGATATGCACCAGCCCCGCCCCGCGCCGCGCCGCGATCGCGCGCCCGCGCCATGCCGTGCCGGCCGCGCCCCAGATGCCGACCGCATCATCGCGACCGGGCAAACCCAGACGTGGCGACCAGCCCGACAGCTCAAGAATGCGCCGCACCCGTCCGCGCAGCAGGCCACCGTTGAAGACGTAAAGCGGCCGGGGCGCGGCCTCGTCGGACCCTAGGTCCGTGGGGTCAGTCAATCCCGGTCGTCGCCGCCAGCGCGCGGGCAGAGTTGGCACTGCCGGTGATCGCGCCGAGGATCTTCTGCCAGCGGACGTAAGGCGCCTCGGTCACATAGATCGTGTCGTCGTCGCGGATCATGAAGTCGCGCGACAGGAACAGCCCGTTCGGCCGCGTCAGGTCCAGCACATAGGCCATGCGCTGCGTGCCCGACACCGGCTGCCCCAGCACGGCCGACGCCACCTGCGACGGCTCGTCACGCAGCACGAAAACGCCGGTCGGGTCAGCCGACAGCGTCGACAGGCCGCCGACCATCGCCACGGCTTCCAGCGCGCTGATCTGCTCGCTGCCGAGCGGCACCTTGGTCTGCCGGCCTAGCGCGCCCAGGGCGGTGAAGCTGCGCTGATCCTCTTCCACCAGGATCACGTCGCCCGGGCGCAGCGCGATGTCATAGCTGGGGTTGAAATACAGGTCCGACAGCCAGACCTTGCCGGTCTCGCGCCCGCGCTTGACGGTTATGGTCGCCACCTCGGGGTCGATGGCGACGCCGCCGGCCTTGGCCAGCATCGCCGACAGCGTCCGGGTCGGCCGCTCGATCGGGTAGACGCCCTGGCCGAAGGCCTTGCCCATGATCGAGACCGTGGCCCCGTCGCCTGCCACGCGGGTGACGCTGACCTGCGGGTCCGGGGTCTGGGTTTCCAGCCGTGCGGTGATCAACTGACGCAGCTGCTCGGGCGAGTTTCCGGCCGCGCGGATGCGCCCGGCATAGGGCACGAAGATGAAGCCCTGGCTGTCCACCTGCAATTGCTGAAGCTGGGTCGAGCTTTGACCCAGACCCACCAGCAACCCGTCATCGACGTTTTCCCAGATCATCAGCCCCAGCACGTCGCCGGGCCGGATCTCGTCCGCGCCGACAACGCCGGCCTGCAGAAACTCGCGCGAGAAGCCGTAGGAGGGCAGGAAATTCGCCGTCCGGTTGACGTGGTTGTTGACAAAGATGACATGCGCATCGCCGCCATTTTCGACAGCCCCCGACAGCATTTCCTTTTTGCTCGGGCCAGAGCGGGGCAGGCCGCAGGCGCCGAGCGCGGTCACGGCGACCAGCGCGAGGATCAGGGTATGGCGGAAAGGGTGCCGGGCTGCGGCGGAAACATCAACGGCGGTCAAACGTGTCACTCCTGCTGTTTGCCGACTCGGCCGGCGCGCTGTCGTGGAGACTAGCGGGGCTTTGCCTGATTATCTAGCACAAGCCCACCCTTAGCGGCGATCCGAGCCGGGCTGTTGCCGTGCGGTCCCATGTCCGTCGGCAAGCGAATCATAGGGATCGTTGCGCGCCAGCATCAGATCGACCACCAGACGCAGCGCCGGCGCGCGTGCGCGGGCGGCATAGAACCCTCCGGGGATCTGACAGGTCTCAAGCAGATAGTCGCGATAGCTGCGGTATTTCGCCGGGTCCGGCCGCTGCGGCTGCAGCAGGAACTCGGCCAGCGGCTGGTCGGAGACCAGTTGCGGCTTGTCATAGACCGCGCGCCCCATCGCCTTGACCGGCAGGCCCCGCCACAGCGCCTGCTGCGCCGCCGTCGAGTTCACCGTCACCACCGAGCGCGCCTGCGCCAGCAGCGGCGCCAGCTTGCCGCCCGGCACGTGGTGAATCCGGTCCAGAATCCCGAGCTGCGCCGCCTTATGCCGGATGTCGCGACGCTGATGCGAGCGACCGTCATCCAGCGGATGGGCCTTGAAGACCAGGTGATGATGGCGCGGCGCATGGGCGGCGAAAGCCTCGAGCACCTCGGCGGTAAAGGCGGCCATGTCGGGATAGTCGGAATGGGCGCGAAAGCTAGCATCATGTTCCAGCTGCATCAGCACCAGCGTAAAGGGATGCCCGCTGCGCCGGATGCGCGCGGTGCGCACGGCGTTGTCGACCGCGAGCAGCGGCGACAGCAGCAGGCGGCGCAGGTTCAGCACGAATTCGCGCCGGACCGGGATCTCGCGATGGGTGCGGAAATGCGGAAAGCGGCGATTCGCGACCAGAACGAGGAAATGATAAAGCGCGCCATAGAATTTGTGCTGCCGCATATCGCCCCAGTTCGCCGGCGGGCGCGGCACTTCCGCCTGATGCCCGCGCAGGGCCGCGTGCATCTGCGGCAGGCTGAACCCCATCAGCCGAGAAAACCCGTTCGAGCCGCCGCGCTCATAGCTGATCCAGAAGGGTCGCAAATAGCCCTCTTCGAAGATGTGCAGCGTCAGGCCCTGCGCCTCGGCCGCCTGCTTCGCCGCGGCGTGGATGGGCCTGACATCGCCATACAGCACGATGTCGGTCACGCCCTTTTCCTTCAGGATGCGTGCCAACGCCTCGGGCCACGCCGCAACCGGCTGCTGGAACCGCAGCAGGTGATCGGGGTCCGACCAGAAGAACGCATCACCCGCGTTGAAGGCCACGCGCCAGACCGTGGCGCCGGTCGCCCGCAGCAGCCTGCCCAGCCGGTCGAAGAAGGGACCATGCGGCCCTTGCAGCAACAGAAACACCCGCTGCGCCGCCGGAATATCCGGCGCCTGCGTCGTCGGGTCTGACGCCCAGCTGACAGAGGTGGCAAGGTTCATGTGCGGCGCAACCTGAATATGTCTGACCCCTATCTGTTGCAGCTTGACCGTGACTTGGGAAGCGTCCTGTGGGGGAAGACGCTCGTCGCCAACGGCTTGTGGCGGCCGCGCCACTTGCCTGCCCGGCCGCCGCGGACTAGATCGGTTGCTGACCCAGAGCGGAGGCCCCATGTTCACCGGCATCATCACCGATATCGGCACCGTGACGCAGATCGAGCAACGCGGCGACATGCGCGCACGCATCCAGACCGGCTATGACATGGACCATGTCGATCTGGGCGCCTCGATCGCCTGCGACGGGGTCTGCCTGACCGTCGTCGCCAAGGGAAGCGAGGCGGGGCAGGACTGGTTCGACGTCGATATCTCGGCCGAAACCTTGTCGAAGACCACCGCCGGCGACTGGGCCACCGGCCAGCGCCTCAATCTAGAACGCGCGCTGCGGGTGGGCGATGAACTGGGTGGCCACATCGTCTCCGGCCATGTCGATGGCGTCGCCGAGGTGGTGGGGCTGCAGCATGAGGGCGACAGTCTGCGCCTGACCTTCGAGGTCTCGCCCGATCTCGCCCGCTTCATTGCGCCCAAGGGCTCGGTCGCGCTGAACGGCACGTCGCTGACCGTGAACGAGGTCGACGGCAACCGCTTCGGCGTCAACCTGATCCCGCACACGCGCCAGGTGACGACTTGGGGAGACGTCGAAGAGGGCGACCGCGTGAATGTCGAGATCGACACGCTGGCCCGTTACGTCGCACGGCTGGCCGAGGCCGGATGAGTATTTGGACAAAGAAGAAGCCCGGTTTCTTCTTTGCCTAAATACTCAAACGCCGCGCCCGCAGCCGGGCGCGGCGTCCAAAGGTCAGCGCAGGATCGAGCGGCCGGCGTAGATGGCGGAATCGCCCAGCATTTCCTCGATCCGGATCAGCTGGTTGTATTTCGCCAGCCGGTCCGAGCGGGCCAGCGAGCCGGTCTTGATCTGGCCGCAATTCGTCGCCACCGCGAGATCGGCGATGGTGGAATCCTCGGTCTCGCCCGACCGGTGCGACATGACGCTGGTATAGCCGGCGCGGGTCGCCATAGCGACTGCGTCGAGGGTTTCGGTCAGGGTGCCGATCTGGTTGACCTTGACCAGCAGCGAGTTGGCGCAGCCGGCGCGGATGCCTTCGGCGAGACGGGCGGGGTTAGTGACGAACAGATCGTCGCCGACCAGTTGCACCGACTTGCCCAGACGGTCGGTCAGCAGCTTCCAGCCGTCCCAGTCGTCCTCGGCGCAGCCATCCTCGATCGACAGGATCGGGTAATCGGCGCAGAGCGCGGCCAGATAATCCACGTTTTCAGCCGGGGTCAGGGTCTTGCCCTCACCCGACATGACATATTTGCCATCGCGGAAATATTCGGTCGATGCGCAATCGAGCGCCAGCATGATGTCATCGCCGGGGGCGTAGCCCGCCTTTTCCACCGCGCGCAGCACGAAATCGAGCGCTTCGCGGGTCGAGGAGAGGTTGGGGGCGAACCCGCCCTCATCGCCGATGCCGGTCGAGAGGCCGGCCTCCGACAGCTCTTTCTTCAGCGTGTGGAAGATCTCGGCGCCCATCCGCACGGCCTCGCGGATATTGTCGGCGCTGACCGGCATGATCATGAATTCCTGGATGTCGATGGGGTTGTCGGCATGTTCGCCGCCATTGATGATGTTCATCATCGGCACCGGCAGGATATGGGCCGAGGCCCCCCCGACATAGCGGTAGAGCGGCAGGGCCGAGGCCTCGGCGGCGGCCTTGGCGGCGGCGAGGGATACGCCGAGGATGGCGTTGGCGCCCAGCCGGCCCTTGTTCGGGGTCCCGTCCAGTTCGCACATCGCGGCGTCGAGACCGCGCTGATCGGTCGCGTCCTCGCCCACCAGCAGCTCGGCGATCTCGCCATTCACGCTGTCGATGGCGTCGAGCACGCCCTTGCCCATATAGCGCAGCTTGTCGCCATCGCGCTTTTCGACCGCCTCATGCGCGCCGGTCGAGGCCCCTGACGGCACGGCCGCGCGGCCCATGGTGCCGTCTTCCAGCAGCACGTCGACCTCGACCGTGGGGTTGCCCCGGCTGTCCAGAATTTCGCGGGCATAGATGTCGATAATGGCGGTCATGGAACCCCTCCTGATGCGGTTGGGGTCGGATATAGCCGGGGCGGCCCGGCGGTGAAAGCCGCAATTGCCCGGCGCGGGTCCGTCAGTGACTGCGGCCGCGCAGCCGGATTTCGGCCCAGATCGGCAGGTGGTCCGAGGCTTGCCGCGCAAGGTCGCTGTCAGCCACACCGCAGCGCAGGACCTCGACGCTCGACGAAAACGCCATCCGGTCCAGCCGCAGCGTCGGCATCGGCGCGGGATAGGACGGACCGGGCGTGATCACATGCAGCCCTTCCAGCGATTCCAGCCCGCGATCCCCGCGCCATTCGTTGAAATCGCCCATCAGCACGATCGCATCGCCCGCCAGCCGCGACGCCTTGGCCGCCAGCCGGGCCAGTTGCGCGCGCCGCGACGACCGCGCCAGCCCCAGATGCACGCCGATCAGCGTCAGCCCCGCCACCCGGACAGCCAGCGCGCCGCGCGGCTCGATCCCCGGCAGGGGCAGGCGACGGGTCGTGGCCTTGCTGGCCAGATCGGGACGCATCAGCACCTGCTGACCGTGCCAGCCAAGCGAGGTCTCGCCTGTGGTCCGCATCTGCACCGGCACCAGACCGGTCATGTCCTGGATCAGCGCGCGGGGCAGGGCCTCGGGGCGGGCGCCAAAGCGGAAATCGACCTCTTGCAGGGCGATGATGTCGGGGGCCAGATCGGCGATGACCTGCAGATTGCGCTCGGGCGCGTGGGGGCCGGTCAGGCCCTGGCACTTGTGCAGGTTATAGCTGGCGACGCGCAGGATCATGTCCCGCAGAATGTCCGGGTTACGCGTTCGGAAGCAAGGGGGGCGGCGGCCAGATCGTCCCATTCCTCGCGATCCGCGAAGGGGTCGCTCAGGGCCGCACGTAGCCGGTCGAAGGGGGCCGTGTCGCCGCCTACTGCGGCCGCGATGGCCGCCTCGATGCGGTGGTTGCGCGGGATGCGGCGGGGATTGGCGCGGGACATGATGTCCTGCTCCGGGGCGGCGGCACGCCAGTCCTGTTCCCAGACGTCAAAGCGGGCGGTGTCGCGGAATTGGGCGCGGGCGCTGCCGTCCGACAGCCCAGCAAAGACGCGGGTGAAGTCGGCGGCCTCCTCGGCCATCTGCTCCAGCAGGCGCGCGACCAGATTTCGCGCCGTGTCTGACGGCTGCAGGCCCAGCTTGGCGGCGAAGACGCGGTCCCGCTCGACCTCGAACAACTGGGGGTAGGCGTGGACGATGCGCGTGGCCTCGGCCACCGCCGCGTCCTCATCCTCATCCAGCAGCGGGATCAGGCACGAGGCGAGCTGCGCGAGGTTCCACACCGCCACATGCGGCTGCTGGTCATAGGCGTAACGCCCGCCCCGGTCGATCGAGGAGAATACCTTATCCGGCTGATATTCATCCAGAAACGCGCAAGGCCCATAGTCGATCGTCTCGCCCGACACGGCCATGTTGTCGGTGTTCATCACGCCGTGGACGAACCCCAGCCCCATCCACAAGGCGATCAGCCGCGCCTGCGCGGCGACGACGGCAGAGAGGAACTCGGCAGGCGTCTCGGCCTGCGGAAAATGTCGCGTCCCGGCGTGTTCGGTCAGCGCGCGCAGCGCCTCGCAATCGCCGCGCAGGGCGAAATATTCAAAGGTACCGACGCGGATATGGCTTGACGCGACGCGGGTCAGGATCGCGCCCGGCAGGCGGCTTTCGCGCCGGACGATGCCGCCGGTCGCCACCGCCGCCAGCGCGCGCGTGGTCGGCACACCGGCCGCGGCCATGAACTCACTGACCAGATATTCGCGCAGCACCGGCCCCAGCCATGACAGCCCGTCGCCCTGCCGCGAGAACGGCGTCGGACCACTGCCCTTCAGTTGCAGATCGAAGCGCGCCCCGTCCGGGGCCACGACCTCGCCGATCATCAGCGCGCGGCCATCGCCCAGTTGCGGCACGAGATGGCCGAATTGCTGGCCCGCATAGGCCTGCGCGATCCCCGCCGCGCCGGGCGGCAGCGCATTGCCCGACAGCATCGCCAGCCCCTCGGGTCCGGCCAGCCAGTCCGGGTCCAGCCCCAGACGCTGTGCCAGCGGCGCGTTCAGCGCCAGAAGTTGCGGATCGGGGCTGCCCATGGGCCGGACCGGCGCAAACATTCGCTGCGGCAGGCGGGCGTAACTGTTGTCGAAAACCGGTGCGTTCATGGCGCTGATGTAAGCCTTGCGGCGGGAATGCCAAGGGGCGCGGCGCGCGCCCGCCCCGCGCGAAGCCGCGCGACGGGCGCGAAACCGGGCCGCAAAGCCCTGCCACGCTTGCAGCCGAGGGCGTTTTCGGCGTATCCGCCTGACAAAAGGAGTGCCGCGATGAAGTTCCTCGATCTGGCCAAGGTGCATATCCGCTCGGGCGGCGGGGGGGCGGGTGCCGTCAGCTTCCGGCGCGAGAAGTTCATCGAGTTCGGCGGCCCGGACGGCGGCGATGGCGGGCGCGGCGGCGATGTCGTGGTCGAGGCGGTCGAGGGGCTGAACACGCTGATCGATTTCCGCTATCAGCAGCATTTCTTCGCCCGCAACGGCCAGCACGGGATGGGCCGGCAGCGGACCGGCGCCTCGGGCGAGGACATCGTGCTGCGCGTGCCGGTCGGGACAGAGATCCTCGACGAGGATCAGGAGACGGTGATCGCCGACATGACCGAGGTCGGGCAGCGCGTCGTGCTGGCGCGCGGCGGCAATGGCGGCTTTGGCAACCTGCACTTCAAATCCTCGACCAACCGCGCGCCGCGCAACGCCAATCCGGGCCAGCCGGGGGTTGAGCGCGTGATCTGGCTGCGCCTCAAGCTGATCGCGGATGCGGGGCTGGTGGGGCTGCCGAATGCCGGGAAATCGACCTTCCTCGCCGCGACCTCGAACGCCCGGCCCAAGATCGCGGACTACCCCTTCACCACGCTGCACCCCAATCTGGGCGTCGTGGGCATCGACGGGCGCGAGTTCGTGATGGCCGATATTCCCGGCCTGATCGAGGGCGCCAGCGAGGGGCGCGGGATCGGCGACCGCTTTCTGGGTCATGTCGAGCGCTGCGCGGTGCTGCTGCATCTGATCGACGCCACCTCGGACGATGTGGTGGGCGATGCGCAGACCGTGCTGACCGAACTGGCCGCCTATTCCCCGGTGCTGATGGCCAAGCCCCGCGTCACCGCGTTGAACAAGATCGACGCGGTCGACCCGGACGATCTGGCCGAGGGCCGCGCGGCGCTCGAAGCGGCGCTGGACGGGCCGGTGCTGTTGATGTCGGGCGTCACCCATGAGGGGCTGACCGAGGTGCTGCGCGCGCTGTGGGTGCAGATCGCGCCCACGCGCCATGTCCAGACCGAGGAGACGGGCCGGTGGCAGCCCTGACACCCGATATCGCGGCCGCCCGGCGGCTGGTGGTCAAGATCGGCTCGGCCCTGCTGGTCGGGCCCGAGGGGCTGCGCGTCGACTGGCTGCGCGGGCTGTGCGACGATGTCGCGGCGTGGCGGGCGCGGGGGGCCGATGTGGTGCTCGTCTCGTCCGGCTCGATCGCGCTGGGTCGGCGGGTGCTGGGGCTGGCGCCGGGGGCGCTGGCGCTGGAACAGGCGCAGGCGGCGGCGGCGGTGGGGCAGATCCGCCTTGCCCGCGCCTACGAAGAGGCGCTTGCGCCGCACGGCGTCACCACGGCGCAGATCCTCGTGACGCTCGACGACATCACCGACCGCCGCCGCTATCTGAACAGCCGCGCGACCATGCAGGCGCTGCTGGCCGCCGGCGTGGTGCCCATTGTCAATGAAAACGACACCGTCGCCACGGATGAGATGCGCTATGGCGACAATGACCGGCTGGCCGCGCAGATCGCGGTCACGGCGGGGGCCGATCAACTGCTGCTGCTGTCGGATGTGGACGGGCTGTATACCGCCAACCCCAAGACCGAGCCCGACGCGGTGCATCTGCCGGTTGTCGAGCATCTGACGCCAGAGGTCGAGGCGATGGGCGGCGATCCGATCTCGGGGCTGTCGCGGGGCGGGATGAAGACCAAGCTGCTGGCCGCGCGCACCGCGGTTGCCGGCGGCTGCGCGATGGCGATTGCCGAGGGCTCGGTCCAGCGACCGATCAGCGCGGTCGCTAAGGGCGCGCGGGTGACGTGGTTCCTGCCCGACGGCGACCCGCAACTGGCGCGCAAACGCTGGATCGCGGCGATGAAGCCGCGCGGGGAACTGCATGTCGATGCCGGGGCCGAGGCGGCGCTGCACAGCGGCAAATCCCTGCTGCCGGCGGGCGTGACGCGGGTCGAGGGCCGCTTTGGCCGGGGCGAGCCGGTGGCGATCACCGGCCCGTCCGGCGCCACGCTGGCGCGCGGGCTGGTCCGCTATACCGCGGATGAAGCCCGCATCATCGCCGGCCACCGCAGCACCGAGATCGCCGCGCTGCTCGGCTACGCCGCCCGCGCCGCCCTGGTGCATCGGGATGATATGGTGGTGTGAGCGAGGCGGGTGGTTGTTGACCGTGACCCTGAACGTCAGGAGTCGCTGTCGCCCCTAGACCGCTCCAGCGGCCATCAGCGTCGACAAGCTTGCGCCGCTTGCGCCTCGCAGCGCGATCCTGCCCCGAAGCCGCCCCGCCCCCGCAGCCGCCAAGGCTCCGAGGGCGAGGCAATCAGTTCTTACTCCGGCAGCACCCGCACCGCGCCCTTGTCGGCGCTGGCGGCAAAGGTGGCGTAGGCGCGCAGCGCGGTGGTCACGTTGCGCTTGCGCGGCTCGGCCGGTTTCCAGCCCAGACGGTCCTGTTCGGCGCGACGTGCGGCGAGTTCATCCTCGGGGACGGCGATGTGGATGGTGCGGTTGGGGATGTCGATCTCGATCCGGTCGCCATTGCGGACCAGCCCGATATCGCCGCGCTGCGCCGCCTCGGGCGAGCAATGGCCGATCGACAGCCCCGACGTCCCGCCCGAAAAGCGGCCATCGGTCACCAGCGCACATTCCGCGCCCAGACCCTTGGATTTCAGGTAACTGGTCGGATACAGCATCTCTTGCATGCCCGGCCCGCCCTTCGGACCTTCATAACGGATCACCACGACATCGCCGGCCTTGACCTTGCCGGTCAGGATGCCGCTGACCGCCGCGTCCTGGCTTTCATAGACGACCGCCGGGCCGGCGAAGGTCAGGATCGAATCGTCCACCCCCGCCGTCTTCACGATGCAGCCGTCGGGCGCGATGTTGCCGCGCAGCACCGCCAGCCCGCCATCGGCCGAAAAGGGCGCCTCGACCGAACGGATGATCCCGTCCTTGCGGTCGAGATCGAGCGACTCCCACCGCTGCGATTGCGAGAACGCGGTCTGCGTCGGCACCCCGCCCGGCGCGGCGGAATAGAAGCGATGCACCGCCTCGTCCGTGCTGCGCGAGATGTCCCATTGGTCGATGGCCTCGCCCAATGTGGCGGCGTGAACAGTCGGCGTGTCGCGATGGATCAGCCCGCCCCGTTCCAGCTGGCCGAGGATCGCCATGATGCCGCCGGCGCGGTGGACGTCCTCCATATGGACGTCCTCCTTGGCGGGGGCGACCTTGGACAGGCACGGCACGCGGCGCGACAATTCGTCGATATCCTGCAGGTCGAAGTCGATCCCGCCCTCATGCGCGGCGGCGAGGATGTGCAGCACGGTATTGGTCGACCCGCCCATCGCGATGTCCAGCGACATGGCGTTTTCGAACGCGCGGCGGTTGGCGATGTTGCGCGGCAACACGCTGGCGTCATCCTGGTCATACCAGCGGCGCGCCAGCCCGACGATGCGCTGCCCGGCCTCTTCGAACAGACGCTGACGGTCGGAATGGGTGGCGAGCGTCGAGCCGTTGCCCGGCAGCGACAGGCCAAGCGCCTCGGTCAGGCAGTTCATCGAGTTCGCGGTAAACATGCCCGAACACGATCCGCAGGTCGGGCAGGCATTCTGCTCGATCGCCAGCACATCGGCATCGCTCATGCTGTCATCGGCGGCGGCCACCATCGCATCGACCAGATCCAGCGATTGCAGCTTGCCGTCCTGCAGCACGACCTTGCCGGCCTCCATCGGGCCGCCCGAGACGAAGATCGCGGGGATGTTCAGCCGCATGGCCGCGTTCAGCATGCCGGGGGTGATCTTGTCGCAGTTCGAGATGCAGACCATCGCGTCGGCGCAATGGGCGTTGACCATGTATTCCACCGAATCGGCGATGATCTCGCGCGAGGGCAGGGAATACAGCATCCCGTCATGGCCCATGGCGATGCCGTCATCGACGGCGATGGTGTTGAATTCCTTGGCCACGCCGCCGGATTTCTCGACCTCGCGCGCGACCAGCTGGCCCAGATCCTTCAGGTGGACGTGTCCGGGCACGAACTGGGTGAAGCTGTTGACGATGGCGATGATCGGCTTGCCGAAATCATCGTCCTTCATGCCGGTGGCGCGCCACAACCCGCGCGCGCCGGCCATGTTGCGGCCATGGGTCGAGGTGCGAGAACGATAGGCGGGCATGAGATATCCTTTCACATGGCGGTGCCGGGCGGGCGGCTGTTGCGCCCGTATCTAGCGAAGAATCACCGGCATCGCCAGACGGAGGCGCAAAGGCATCTGCGGCGCGGCTGGCCGGCGGCTGTTCGCGTGACAGATATGGGCCCGGCAGCCGCAATGACCAAACGCGCCGCCATTCCCGCGCCGCCAGATCAGTCCTCTGGCCCCTCGATCACCCGGAACCGCGCGCGGCGCTCTTCGGGCGTGGCATCAGGGCGCAGCGGCTCGCGCGGGGGGCGGGAGAGCATCGGGGGGCGCCACGGCAGCGGTTCCTCGCCAAAGCCGGTGGCGCCGGGGCCGGGGGGCAGGGCACGCGCACCCTGGATCAGCGGGGCCACCGTCTCGCCGGTCATGTCGAAGCGGCGCGGCCCGCGCCCGATCTGGCCCTGCGTCGCCAGACAGCCAAGCGCCCGGGTCACATCGCCCAGATCCGATTTCAGCGGCAGCAGCAGCATCCGCCCGACCAGCACCGGGCGCCCATAGCTGGCCTCGGCCCGCAGGGTCAGTTCGGCGGTCTGCGGTGCCTTGAAGACCGATTCGAGCACATCCGAGAACCGCCCCCGGCTGTCGGGGTTCAGGACCGAACAGACCGGCATCCCGCGCACCTCCATCCCCATCAGATCGACGAGATGGCTGCCCGCCAGCCGAAACCGCGCCGCACCGGGCGCGATCCGTTCCAGAATGAAGGCATAATCCAGCACCTCGCGAATCCCGCGCGGCTCGACATCGGCGCGGTCGGGGACGGCGCGGCCCTGTCGCAGACTGTTCCAATATTGTCGCATCGTCTCGGCCACGCGGGCCGGGTCGGGCCAGCGATCCGCCGCCAGCCGGATGCCCCGTCGCGACCGCGTTTCAGGCGGCCCGTCCTGCGGCGCGTCAGGCGCGCCCGGCGGCGCAAGGGGCCGCCGCCCCTCGATCCGCGTCAAATCGCCCGGACCAGTGCCGCCACGGCCCGCGCCGCTGGTTGCGGCCGGTCCCGCCTCGGTCGGGGGCTGGTTCACATCATCACTCATTACAAACATTCCGATCACAGATGCGGTCACCCGGCAACGCCGTTTCCTGGATGACCGCAACCCCACAATACCCGACACGCGCCCGCGGTCATGGGAAAATCTTACCCATTGGTTAAGAAGACAGGCTTGATTCCCCCCGCCAAGCCCGGGCAAATGCCGCCAACGAAAGGGGCAGGCATGGACCGGACCGGGCTACTCATCATCCTCTCATCTCCTTCGGGGGCGGGGAAAACCACGCTGGCGCGGCGGCTGATCGACTGGGACCCGACGCTGGCCTTCTCGGTTTCGGCCACCACCCGCCCGCCACGGCCGGGCGAGGTGCATGGCCGCCATTACCACTTCACCACGCGCGAGGATTTCGCCCAGCAGGCCGGCGACGCGCAGATGCTGGAACATGCCGAGGTGTTCGGGAACCTTTATGGCACGCCCCGCGCCCCGGTCGAGGCGGCGATGCAGGCCGGGCGCGACACGCTGTTCGACGTGGACTGGCAGGGCGGCCAGCAGATCCGCGCCTCGGCCCTGGGCGGGCATGTGGTGTCGATCTTCATCCTGCCGCCCTCGCTGGCGGAGCTGGAGCGGCGGCTGATCTCGCGCAGGCAGGACGCGCCGCAGGTCATCGCCGCGCGGATGTCGAAAAGCCGCGATGAGATTTCCCATTGGGCCGAATATGATTATGTGCTGATAAACGACGATCTGGACACCAGCTTCCAGCAGCTGGTCGCGATCCTGACCGCCGAGCGGCTGCGGCGCGAACGGCAGAAGGGTCTGGGAACATTCGTCAAGGCGCTGATGGAGGGCTGATCGGCATGATCTGGGAACTGGACGGGGTGACGCCCCAAATCGCCGACGATGTCTGGATCGCGCCCGACGCGCAGATCATCGGGCGCGTGGTGATCGAACCGGGCGCGAGCATCTGGTGGGGCGCCGTGCTGCGCGGCGACAATGACGAGATCCGCATCGGCCGCGGCTCGAACATCCAGGACCTGTCCTGCATCCACACCGATCCCGGTTTTCCCGTGCATGTGGGCGAGAATGTGACCGTGGGCCACCGCGCCATGCTGCATGGCTGCGTGATCGGGTCCGGCTCGCTGATCGGGATGGGGGCCACGGTGCTGAACGGCGCCCGCATTGGCGAGGGCTCGCTGATCGGCGCGCAGGCGCTGGTCTCCGAGGGCAAAGAGATCGCCTCGCGCGTGCTGGTCATGGGCGCCCCGGCGCGGACCGTGCGTGACATCGACGACGCGCAATATCAGGCGCTGCTGGGCTCAGCGCAGTCCTATTGCGACAAATCGGCGCGGTATCTGCGCGGGTTGAAGCCGGTGGACAGGGCGCAGGGCTAGCGCGGCTCAGTCGTCCGCCTGCATCACCAAGGCGCGGCCGTGCTTGAGGTGGCGGCGCGTCAGCTCTCGGCCCTCGCGGCCGGTCAGAAACTGGCGCGCGCCGGTGGGGGCGGTGCCGTCGAACAGTTGCGGCAGGATCGCCCTAATCTCGCGGCGGGCGGCGCTGCCAAGGGCGGCCATCGCCTGCGGCCCGGTGAACAGCGATTCGGTCCAGCATCCGTTCGACCAGACCAGCTCGTGCCGGTCGAACAGCAGGTGGTGATAGCCGACCCCGCCGCCGGGATTCAGCACCGCGATCCCCGGCAGACCGCACAGATGCTTGGCCGCCACCAGCGCCTCGGCCTGCCCGACCAGACGGGCGGCGATCTTCGAGTGAATCAGCACCCGATGCTGCGGCGAGACGGTCAGATCATGCGCCGGCAGCCCCGGCCCAAGCGCGCCGGACCGGATCAGGATCGGGCGCAGATGCGGGGCGGCGTCCAGCTCTCGCGCCGGCAGGTGCCGCCCGCCGGCCCAGGCCACCGGACGCAGCCCCCGATCCCGCGTCCGCACCAGATCCCCCGCCACCAGCGTCTCGACCGCGCGCATCCCGTTCGCGGTGTCGATCAGGGTGCCGGTGGCGAAGCAGGGGATTGCTGTGTGGTCGGTGGACAGCCGGTTAAGGTTGTTGCCGATGTCCCAGTTGTAGTCTTTCTGGGGGTCGAGGGGCGGGGTCCCCTTCGCCGCGATGACAAAGACCGTGCGTCCGCCGCCAAGCGGTGCGGGAGAGTTAATCGAGCCGGTGGCCTGATGCGGAATGAACACGTAATAAAGATGGTTCGTCCCCGGCTGCAAAACCTCGCTGACGGTGTTGACGCGAAAGGTCAACGGCGTGCCGGCGTTGATCACCTCGCCCTGACCAAGGTCAAGATCTTCCAGCAGTTCTTGCCCGCCAGCATTGAAGTCGACGATACGATCGAAGCTGTCGCCGGGGTCCGCGAGGTATATGTCGGTCCGCTGCGCTTGGGAAAACAGCGCTCCGCTTTGATAGGTGAGGGGGAAGCCACCTAAGACCGGCACCGGGCTGTCGAAGGTAAAGGCCTGGATCAGATAAGACATTCTCGCCCCGATCTTTCAGCTTGCACGCGTCAACGCTTCTCCAATTTGCAACCTATAGCAGATCAAAAATGAGTTAACGCAACCCTTAATCATGAATCGACGCGGTTTTTTTGTCGCAACCGGGGTGCTAGGCTGCGCCAAGGGCGGCGCGTAGCCGCGGATCAACGGAGGAAGCGATGAAACTGACCTGGCTGGGCCACGCAAGCTGGCGGATCGAGATCGAGCAGGCGGTGATCCTGATCGACCCCTGGGTAAAGGACAGCCCGGTCTTTCCGGCCGAACGCCGCGACGAGGCGCTGGCGGGCGCGACCCATATCCTGATGACCCACGGTCATTTCGACCACGCCACCGACGCCCCCGGCATCGCGAAAGAGCTGGGCATCCCCGTCGCGGGCATCTTCGATCTGATGCAATACTGGGAAAAGCATCACGGGATCGAGGTGATCGGCTTCAACAAGGGCGGCACCGTCGATCTGGGGGGCGCGTCTGTCACCATGGTCAACGCGACGCACTCATCCTCGTTCGCGGATGGGGATGGGCGGCCGGTCTATGCCGGGCACGAATCCGGCTACATGATCGCGGGCGAGGGGCGGGTGATCTATCACTCGGGCGACACCGACATCATGGCCGACATGGAATGGATGGGCGATCTGCACAAACCCGATATCGGCATCCTCTCGGTCGGCGGGCATTTCACCATGGACCCGGCGCGGGCCGCCTATGCGGCGCGGCGCTGGTTCGATTTCGACAGCATCGTCTGCTCGCATTACCGGACCTTCCCGGCGCTGGAACCCGACATCTCGCCCCTGAAGGCGCTGAAGGCGCGGCTGATCGAACCCGAGATCATGCAAAGCTTCACCCCCTGAGACCCCGCCATCCCGCAGGGGAAAGCCCGAACCGGCATGCTTGCAGCGCGTTGCCGGCGCGGCTAAACCCGGCGCCAGATACAAGGAGCTTCCATGTCCATCACTGAAGATGAGGCGCGCAAGGTCGCGCATCTGGCCCGCATCGCGGTCGATCAGAGCCATCTGCCGGCGCTCGCGGCCGAGCTGAGCCATATGCTGCAGTTCATGGAGCAGCTGAACGAGGTGGATGTGGAGGGCGTCGAGCCGATGACCGGGGTCACGCCGATGCGCCTCAAGCTGCGCAAGGATGTGGTCAGCGACGGGAATTATCAGCAGAAAGTGCTGGCCAACGCTCCCGATGCCCGCGAAGGCTTCTTTGCCGTGCCGAAGGTGGTGGAATGAGCGCGCTGAACGAATTGACCATTGCCGAGGCCCGCGACGCCATGCGCGCCGGCAAGCTGTCCGCGGTCGAGCTGACCGAGGCTTGTCTTGCCGCTGTCGAAGGTGCTGGGGCGCTGAACGCCTTTGTCCACCAGACCCCGGATCTGGCGCTGGAAATGGCGCGGGCGGCCGATCACCGCATCAAGGCCGGCGACGGCGCGGCGATGACCGGGATTCCGGTCGGCATCAAGGACCTGTTCTGCACGCGCGGCGTGCCCACCCAGGCCGCGAGCGGGATTCTGGAAGGCTTCCGTCCCGAATACGAATCCGCCGTGACCCAGAACCTGTGGGATGCCGGCGCGGTCATGCTGGGCAAGCTGAACATGGACGAGTTCGCCATGGGCAGTTCCAACGAGACCAGCGTCTATGGCAATGCGGTCAACCCGTGGCGCGTGGGCGAGACGGCGTTGACGCCTGGCGGGTCTTCGGGCGGTTCGGCGGCGGCGGTGGCGGCGGATCTGTGTCTGGGCGCGACCGGCACCGATACCGGCGGCTCGATCCGCCAGCCGGCGGCGTTCACCGGAATCGTGGGGCTGAAGCCCACCTATGGCCGGGTCAGCCGCTGGGGGACCATCGCCTTTGCCTCGTCGCTGGATCAGGCCGGGCCGATGACGCGGACGGTGCGCGATGCGGCAATCATGCTGGGCGCGATGGCCTCGGCCGATGACCGCGACTCGACCTGCACCGATCTTCCGGTCCCGGATTACGAGGCTGCGCTGACCGGCGACATCCGCGGCAAGAAGATCGGCATCCCGCGCGAATACCGCATGGACGGCATGGGCGCCGAGATCGAGGCCCTGTGGCAGAAGGGCGCCGACATGCTGCGCGATGCGGGCGCCGAGATCGTCGAGATCTCGCTGCCCCATACCCGCTACGCGCTGCCCGCCTATTACGTGATCGCCCCGGCCGAGGCGTCGTCGAACCTGGCCCGCTATGACGGGGTGCGCTATGGCCACCGCGCGCGGCTGGGCGCCGGGGACGGCATCGTGCAGATGTATGAAAAGACTCGCGCCGAAGGCTTTGGCCCCGAGGTGCAGCGCCGGGTGATGATCGGCACCTATGTGCTGTCGGCGGGGTTCTATGACGCCTATTACAACCGCGCCCGCAAGGTCCGGGCGCTGATCAAGCGCGACTTCGACCAGGCGTATGCCGCGGGCGTGGACGCGATCCTGACCCCCGCCACGCCCTCGGCCGCGTTCGGGCTGGGCGAGATGGCGGGCAAGGACCCGGTCGAGATGTATCTCAACGACGTCTTCACGGTGACGGTGAACCTTGCCGGTCTGCCGGGCATCTCGGTGCCGGTCGGGCTGAACGCCGACGGTCTGCCGCTGGGGCTGCAATTGATCGGGCGGCCCTTTGCCGAGGCCGAACTGCTGAATCATGCCAGTGTTCTGGAGCGTGCCGCAGGCTTTGTCGGCCGGCCGGACAAATGGTGGTAACGATCGGGACAGGAACCGTAAAAATGAGAAAAACTGCTCTAGGACTGATCTGCCTTGTGGCGCTGTCCGCCTGTGCCGACGGGCGCGGCCAGGTGCTCGACCCCCGTTACCGCTTCGACAGCGCGACGAGTTATGACCAGTATCGCGCCACGCGCGAGGTGGCGCTGACCGGCCGCGCGCCGGCGCCCCAGACGGTGCCGATGACGCGCCCCTTCGAGGCGCCGACGCCCGAGATGATCCAGACCCCGACGCTGTGGGAACGGGTGCGCGGCACCACCACCGGCGTCGCGCAGGTCGCCACCGCGCCGATCCGGGGCAACCGCGCACCCAAGACCGGCGGTGCCTATGTCGATCCGGCGACCGGCAAGCGGCTGCCCTCGGCCCGAGTGCCGGTCAAGCGGGCCGCGCGGGTTGCGGTCGTGGCCCCGGTCGCCGCCCCTGTCGCCGGCCCGGTCGCGGGCACCACCACGCCGGGCGTCGATCTGCTGGCGACCTATGCGATGGGTCAGCAGCATCCGATGGGGATGCAGGTCTATGCGCGGTCCGGCGGCTCTGCCGTGGTCGCCTCGCAGGCCTGTGCGGCCTATGCCGAGGCCGGGCAGGCGCAGCTTGCCTTCCTGGCGCAGGGCGGCCCGCAGCTTGACCCGCTGGGCCTCGATCCCGATGGCGACGGCTATGTCTGCGGCTGGGAGCCCGGCCCCTACCGCCAAGGCGCGATGTAAGACCTGTCCGGCCCCGGCGGGCAAAGCCTGCCGGGCGCCGATCCACCGCCACCATGTCCTTTCCCAGCCCCAATCACGGCCCGCGCCAGAACGGCCTGCACCCGACGCTGATCGTTCTGCATTTCACCGGCATGATCGACGCCGCATCCGCCCGCAGCCGCCTTTGCGATCCGGCGGCCGAGGTCAGCGCGCATTGGCTGATCGACGAGGATGGCGCGACCGAGGCGCTGGTCCCCGAGGATCGCCGCGCCTGGCATGCCGGGGCAGGAAGCTGGCAGGGGCATCAGGACATCAACTCGCGGTCCATCGGGATCGAACTGGTCAATCCCGGCGACCGGCCCTTTGCGGCGGCGCAGATGGATGCGCTGTGCCGGCTGCTGCCGCAGATCATGGCGCGCTGGCAGATCGGCCCCGCCGGCGTCATCGGCCATTCCGACATGGCGCCGGGCCGGAAATGCGACCCCGGTCCGCGTTTCGATTGGGCGCGGCTGGTGCGGCTGGGGCTGGCAGTGGGGCCTGCTGCACTTGATCCGGCCCCGCCGCTGCCGCCGCTGGCCGAAAGCCTGACCCGCATCGGCTATCCCGATGTGCCGCCCGAACAACGCCTCGCCGCCTTTCGTCTGCGCTTCCGCCCCGGCGCCGTCGGGCCAGAGGTGATCGCCGACCGCCGACTCGCCTTTGCCGTGGCCTCGGCGATGAACGCGACGGCCCGCTGACCCCCGGCCCAAGCCGCTGCCGATGGGCCTTGCCCTTGCGTCCGGGCTTGGCTAATCGCGAGCCATGTCCTTCGCCCGTTACCGCCCCCATATCGCCGCCACGATGGCGCTTGGCCTGCCGCTGGTCGGCGCGCATCTGGCGCGCATGGCCATCGGCATCAGCGATACGGTGATGATCGGCTGGTATTCCGTCGATGCGCTGGCGGCGCTGGTGCTGGCGACCTCGATCCTGCTGATCCTGATGATGCTGGGCGCGGGCTATGGCATCGGCATCATGGGCCTGCTGGCCACCGCCCATGCCCGCGACGACACGACCGAGATCCGCCGCGTCACCCGCATGGCGCTGTGGCTGTCGCTGGTTCATGGCGTGCTGATGATGCCGGTCCTGTGGTATTCCGGCCCGCTGATGCTGGCGCTGGGACAGGCCGAGATCGTGGCGCAGCTGTCGCAGGACTACCTGCGCATCGCCGGCTGGGGCATCGTGCTGACGCTGTGGGCGATGGTGCTGAACTCGTATCTCGCCTCGATGGAGCGGACGCAGGTCGTGCTGTGGCTGACGCTGGCCGGGCTGCCGGTCAACGTCGCCTTCAACTGGGTGTTCATCTTCGGCAATCTGGGCGCGCCGGAACTGGGCGTGCGCGGCGCGGCCATCGCCTCGGTCGGGACGCAGGCGGTGACGCTGGCGGCGATCCTCGCCTATGCGCTGTGGCTGCCGATGACCCGGCCCATCGCGCTGATGCAGCGCTTCTGGCGGGCCGACTGGCCGGCGCTGCGGGCGGTGTTCCTGCTGGGACTGCCGGTCGGGCTGACGCTGGTGGCCGAGATCGGGATGTTCGTCGGCAGCAATGTGATGATGGGCTGGTTCGGGACCCAGCCGCTGGCGGCGCATGGCATTGCGCTGCAGCTGTCCTCGATCAGCTTCATGTTCCAGCTTGGCATCGCCAATGCCGCGACCATCCGCACCGGGCAGGCCGCCGGGCGCGGCGATGCGGTGATGATGCGCGACGCGGCGGTGACGGTCCTGTGGATCGCGGCGGGCTTCGGCGCGCTGACCAGCCTTGCCTTCATCATCCTGCCCGAGCCGATGGTGGGGCTGTACCTCGACCCCGCCAATCCGCAATCCGAGGCGATCCTGTCGCTCGCCGTCGGGCTGATGTTCTGGGCCGCGCTGTTCCAGCTGGCCGATGCGCTGCAGGTGCAGGGGCTGGGGCTGCTGCGCGGGGTGCAGGACACGCGCGGGCCGATGTGGCTGGCCGGGATCAGCTATTGGGTGATCGGCCTGCCGGCGGGCTATCTGCTGGCCTTTCCGCTGGGGATGGGCCCGACCGGGCTGTGGGCCGGGCTGTTGATCGGGCTAACGGTCGCGGCCGTGCTGATGCTGCGCCGCTTCTGGGCGGGGGTCGAGCGCGGGGACTGGACGGGGGCCGCGCAGCCGGGCTAATCATGGCCAGCGCCGCCCGTTCCCGTTGCAAGCGAAAGACATCCCATGCGCCCCGTTTTCGTGCAGTTCCGTTGCGCCCCTGGCCAGACCTATGCCGTTGCCGATGCGATCTATGACCGCGAGATCGTGTCCGAGCTTTACTCGACCTCGGGCGATTTCGACCTGATGGCCAAGCTGTATATCCCCGAGGATCAGGATATCGGCCATTACCTGAACGAGCATCTGTTCGATATCGAGGGGATCCAGCGCACCCTGACGACGATGACCTTCAAGGCGTTCTAGGCCCGGCCCCTGCGCTGCGGCGGGCTTTCCCTTTCCGCCCCGAAGCCTTAGGTTCCGGGTCCAGCGAATGAGGTGGCGATGTCGTTCTTTTCCAAGCTGCGCGAGCGGTTGACCAAATCCTCCTCCCGGATCGGGCAGGGGCTTGACGATCTGGTCGGCGAGGGCACGCCCGAGACGCCGCCGGGCCGCGCCCCTGACGCCGCGCAAGCTGACGCGGCCCCGCCAGCCCCCGCCGCGCCGCCACCTGAAGCGCCCGCCGATCCGGCCGCCCCCACCGCCCCGCCCGATCCGCTGCCCGGCCAGCCCGGCCCGGTGACGCCGCCCCCGCCGCCTGAACCCGCCGAGGCGCCGCGACCGGCTGCCCCGGAGCCCGCCGCGCCGCCCGAAACCCGCCGCCCCGGCCTGATGGGGCGACTGTTCGGCGCCGCACCGCCCACGCCCGCCGAGCCGCGGCGAGAGCTTGACGACGCCATGCTCGAAGACCTCGAGGATACGCTGGTCGCCGCCGATATGGGCGTCGATACCGCGCTGCGCGTCACCGCCAACATCGCCGAAGGCCGCATGGGCCGCCGCCTGTCCGCGACCGAACTGAAGACGCTGCTGGCCGACGAGATCACCCGGATCATGACGCCGGTCGCCCGCCCGCTGCCGCTTTACCCCAAGACCCCGCAGGTGGTGCTGGTGGTGGGGGTCAACGGCTCGGGCAAGACCACGACCATCGGCAAGCTCGCCAGCCAGTTCCGCGCTGCCGGCAAGAAGGTGGTGATCGCCGCCGGCGACACCTTCCGCGCCGCCGCGGTCGAGCAGTTGCAGGTCTGGGGCGACCGCGCCGGCGTCCCGGTGATGACCGCGCCCGAGGGCAGCGACCCGGCCAGCCTCGCCTTTGACGCCATGACACGGGCCGAGGCCGAGGGCGCCGATCTGCTGATGATCGACACCGCCGGCCGCCTGCAGAACCGCGCCGACCTGATGGAGGAGCTGGCCAAGATCGTCCGGGTGATCCGCAAGAAGGACCCCTCGGCGCCCCATAACACGCTGCTGGTCTTGGACGCGACGACGGGCCAGAACGCCATCTCGCAGGTCGAGACGTTCCGGCGTCTCGCCGACGTGTCCGGGCTGGTGATGACCAAGCTGGACGGGACCGCGCGCGGCGGGGTGCTGGTGGCGCTGGCCGACCGCTTCGGCCTGCCGATCCATGCCATCGGGGTGGGCGAGCAGATCGACGATCTCGACGCGTTCGAGCCGCGCGATTTCGCCCGCGCGCTGGTCGGGCTGGACTGACCGTGGCGCCGCGTCGGGGTTCGCATCTCGTGCCCCCGGCACTCGCCTATGCCGCGGCCGGAATCCTGCCGGCCGCGCTGCTGATCCGCGGGGCCGAGGTCGGCGGCTGGCCGCTGTGGCTGGGCCTGCTGTGGATGGCAGTGCTGGCACCCTTGGCCGATATGCTGGCGGGCCTGTCCTTCGGCGATGCCGAGGAGGGCCAGCCTTTTCCTGCGACCGAGACCGGGCTGACCCTGCTGGCGCTGACCCATTTCGCGCTGCTGCTGTCGGCGCTGAGCGCCTTTGGCAGCAATGAACTGACCCTGACCGAGCGTGTGGTGCTGTTCTTGGGCGCCGGCATGTGGTTCGGGCAGGTCGCCAATGCCGTCGCGCATGAGCTGATCCACCGCAGCCGCCGCAGCCTGTTCCGGCTGGGGACCGCGATTTATGTCAGCCTGCTGTTCGGCCATCACGTCAGCGCCCATCGGCTGGTCCATCACAGCCATGTGGCGACGGCGCGCGACCCGAACTCGGCCCGGCTGGGTGAAAGCTTCTGGCGCTTTTTCCCGCGCGCCTGGTGGGGGTCGTTTCGGCAGGGGCTGGCCGCCGAGCGGGCGCGGGCGCGGCTGCCGCGGCGCCTGAACCCCTATCTGATCTGGGTCGGCGGGGCCGGGCTGTGGATCATCGGCGTCTGGATCGGCTTCGGGCCGAGGGCGATGGTGGATTATCTGGGGCTGTGCCTTTACGCGCAGATGCAGCTTTTGCTGTCCGACTATGTGCAGCATTACGGGCTGCGCCGCGCCCGCACCGGCGACCGGGTCGAGCCGGTGGGCCCGCGGCATAGCTGGGATTCGCCCCATGCGCTGTCCTCGCTGGGGATGGTGAATGCGCCGCGACACTCGGACCACCACGCCCATCCTGGTCGCCCCTATCCCGCGCTGCGCCTGTCCCCGCAGGACATGCGCCCGCTGCTGCCCTATCCGCTG
Organism: Paracoccus jeotgali; assembly: GCF_002865605.1. Classification (NCBI taxonomy): domain Bacteria; kingdom Pseudomonadati; phylum Pseudomonadota; class Alphaproteobacteria; order Rhodobacterales; family Paracoccaceae; genus Paracoccus; species Paracoccus jeotgali. Next base: position 1,491,590 of record NZ_CP025583.1, on the reverse strand, counting down.
CCGGTGATGGGCGCCATCGCGATGGTCCCGCCGCTGTGGCGCCGGGTGATGGATCACCGGGTGGCGCGGATGCAGGCGGAGCCGGTGGGCGAGGACTCGCAGCGGCCGTAAGGGGCTTGCCTTGCCGGACGGCGCGTCGTCCTCAGCCACGGGTCTGGCTTGGCTGCCGCTGGATCGCAGCGGCGAGGGACAAGGCGACAGCGCAGAGGTGAGCACTTTTATCTAATCCGGCGCGACCGTCGCCGGGACCGCCGATTCGGACCCTGCCCAACCGGCCAGACGCCCCACATATCACGGCAACCCGCCGTCACGTCCCGCGCGGCTTGGCGCGCAGGGTCGGGTCGGCCTGCGTCGGGTCCTCGGGCCAGGGGTGGCGCGGATAGCGGCCGCGCATGTCCTTGCGGACATCGGCATAGCCCGCGGCCCAGAAGCCCGGCAGATCGGTTGTCACCGCGACCGGCTTCTGGCCCGGCGACAGCAGGGTCAGCCGCAGGGGCTGGCCGCCGGCGTGGGGGTGTTCGGTGACGCCGAAGACCTCTTGCAGGCGCAGCTCGACCGAAGGCGTCTCGGCGCTGTAGTCGATGGGCACCCGACGCCCGAGCGGCGTGGTGAAATGCGATGGCGCCAGCCGGTTCAGCGCCTGCTGCCCCTCCCATCCCAGCAGGTTCAGCAGGGGCTGCGTCAGATCGAGCGCGCGCAGATCGCCCCGCGTCCGCAGCCCGTCCAGAAACGGCAGCAGCCAGTCCCCATCCGCCAGCAGCCCCGCGTCAGAGACATCCGGCGCGCCCTTTAGCAGCGCGATCCGCGCCCGCAGACGCGCAGCGGCAGCGGTCCAGAACAGCCCCTCGGCCCGGACCCCCTGCCACAGGGCCTGCGCCAGCAGCGCCGGGTCGGGATCGGGCAGCGGCCGGTCGGTCAGGGTCAGCGCGCCCAGCATCTCGCGCTGTCTTGCGATGACGCGACCGTCCCGCGCCGACCACTCGACCGCCTCGACGGTCTCGATCCGGTGGGCATAGGCGGTGCGGATCTCGTCGCCGGTGATGGGCAGGGCCAGACGGATGCGCGCCTCGGGGCCGTCGCCGTCCAGATCGCAGACCACCAGCCACGGCTCGCCCGCCATCGCGTCCCCGTCCGGCAGCGCCGCCCCGCGCCCGCCCGAGAGCAGATAGCGCGGCGCATCCCCCGGCCGGCGCATGGCGATACGGTCGGGATAGGCATGCGCCGCCATCGCGCCCGGCGACAGCGTCGCGGGACGGGCGGCGACAAGGCGCTGCAGCCGCTTGGCCTGACGGTTGATGCGGTCGAGCGCGCCGCGCGCGGGCTCGTGTCGCGCGGGCTGGGTCAGCGCGCGCAGCCGCAGCGTCAGGTCGCAACCCACCCCCCGCAGCGGATCGCGTTCTTCCAGCAGCGCCGCCAGCGGCGCGGCCTGCGCCCCCGCCTGTTGCAGCATATGGGCCAGACGCGGATGCAGCGGCAGGCGCGCCAGCTTGCGGCCGTGATCGGTGATGCGCTGATCGGCGCCCAAGGCGCCAAGCTGCTGCAGCAGCACGCGCGCCTCGGCCAGGGCCGGGGCGGGGGGCGGCGTCAGAAAGGCCAGATCGCTGCCGTCGCTGCCCCAATTCGCCAGATCCAGCGCCAGCCCGCTAAGGTCGGCCACGGCGATCTCGGGCGGGGCGAAGTCGGGCAGCATCCCGGCCTCGGCCCGCGACCACATGCGATAGCAGATGCCGGGGGCCACGCGACCGGCGCGGCCCTGGCGCTGTTCCGCCTCGGCCCGGCTGACGCGGGTAGTGACCAGCCGCGACATGCCGGTGCCGGGATCGAATCCCGCCCGCCGCGCGCGGCCGCAATCGACCACCACGCGCACCGCGGGAATGGTCAGCGAGGTCTCGGCGATCGAGGTCGCCAGCACGATCCGCCGCATGGATCCGGGAGGCGACAGGGCGGCGCGCTGCGCCTTGATCTCCATCGCCCCGTAAAGCGGCAGGATCTCGGCCGGCAGGTCGCCAAGCGCGGCGCGAACCCGGCGGATCTCGCCCTCGCCGGGCAGAAAGGCGAGGATGGTGCCGCCGGGCTGGTCGCGGGTCTCGGCCTCGGCCTGCGCGATCAGGCGCGCGGCCTCGGTCTCGAACCGTGCGGTGGCGGGCAGGGGGCGGGGCAGGTGGCGGGTCTCGACCGGAAAGGCGCGGCCCTGGCTTTCGATGATCGGCGCGTCGTCCAGCAGCGCCGCGACGGGACCGGCATCCAGCGTCGCCGACATGACCAGCACCGACAGGTCGGGCCGCAGCGCGCCCCGCGCCTCCCACAGCAGGGCAAGGCCCAGATCGCCGTTCAGGCTGCGCTCGTGGAACTCGTCAAAGACCACGCAGCCGATGCCGTCGAGCGATGGGTCGGATTGCAGCATCCGGGTCAGGATGCCCTCGGTCACCACCTCGATCCGCGCGCCGGGGACCGATTCGCCGCGCATCCGAAAGCCGACATCCTGCCCCGTCGCCTGGCCCAGATTGGCCGCCAGCCGCTCGGCCGCCGCCCGCGCCGCCAGCCGGCGCGGTTCCAGCATGACGATGCGGCCCTGGGTCTGATCCAGCAGCGCCAGCGGCACCCGCGTCGTCTTGCCCGCGCCGGGGGGTGCGACCAGCACCGCACGCCCCTCGCGCCGCAGCGCATTGCACAGTGCGGGCAGCACGGCGTCGATGGGCAGGGGCGGATCGGGCAGGGGCAGGCTCATGCGGCTCTTATCGCGCGGGCGGCTGCACCCTGCCAGCCGAAACCGCCCGGCTGCGGGCTTGCGGGGCAGCGCGGCGCCCGTCTATGAAACCTGCATACGGGGCCGCGGGTTGACCCGCCAAGGGCCGAAGGCAAGGTCCGATCTTCCGGCGATATCCGCCGGGGCAATGACAGGCGGGACAGGATGGGCATTACCGATTTCACCGAAGGCGTGCTGCGCGGCGTGGGTCTGGGCGAGCCGGTCATCCGGATCGGGGTCACCGGGCTGTCGCGGGCGGGCAAGACGGTGTTCATCACCTCGCTGGTCGCGAACCTGATGGATCGGGGCCGGATGGGGGCGCTGCGTGCCGCCGCCGATGGCTCGATCAAGGCGGCGTGGCTGCAACCCCAGCCTGACGACACCGTCCCGCGCTTTGAGCTTGAGCGGCACCTGGCGGCGCTGACCGGCCCGGACCCGCACTGGCCCGAGGGCACGCGCCAGATTTCCGAGCTGCGGCTGTCGCTGCGGGTGCAGCCGCGCGGGATGCTGCGCGGCCTGCGCGGGCCGCAGGTGGTGCATCTGGACATCGTTGATTACCCTGGCGAATGGCTGCTGGACCTGCGCCTGATGGAGCGCAGCTTCGACACCTGGTCGAAAGAGGTGCTCGAGCGCATGACCGGCCGCCCCGGCGCCGCCGCGTTCCAGTCGGCCCTGCAGGATCTGGACCTCAGCGCGCCGCTGGACGAAGCGACCGCCCGCAATCTGGCCGAGCTTTACACCGCGCATCTGCAGGAATCGCGCCTCGCCGGGCTGTCCGACCTGACGCCGGGGCGGTTCCTGCTGCCGGGCGAGATGGCGGGCTCGCCCGCGCTGACCTTTGCGCCGCTGCCGCCCGCGCCGCGCAAATCGCCGCTGCATCGCGAATTCGCCCGCCGGTATGAGGCCTATAAGTCCCGCATCGTGAAGCCGTTCTTCCGCGACCACTTCGCCCGCATCGACCGGCAGGTGGTGCTGATCGACGTGCTGGGCGCGATCCATGCCGGGCCGCAGGCGGTCAATGATCTGCGCCGGGCGATGGCCGACATCCTGTCGGCCTTCAACCCCGGCCGGACGGGCTGGCTGGCGCAGATGCTGGGTCTGCGACGGGTCGAGCGGATCCTGTTCGCCGCCACCAAGGCCGATCACCTGCACCACACGCAGCATCCGCGCCTGACCCGCATCGCCACCGCCCTGCTGCGCGAGGCCCGCGACCGCGCCGATTTTGCCGGCGCCCGGACCGAGGCGCTGGCCATCGCCTCGCTGCGGGCCACGACGGAAACGACCATCGAGCAGAACGGCAATGAGCTGCCGGCGGTGCGCGGGCGGCTGATGGATGGGCGGCTGGCGGCCTTTTATCCGGGCGAGCTGCCGGCCGATCCGGCGATGCTGCTGAACGCCGCCCAGCAGGGCCAGCAGGCGTGGCTGGACGGCGATTTTGAGGCGATGCAGTTCCGACCCGCCGCCGATACCGCCCGCGAGGGGCACGGCCCGCCGCATATCCGGCTGGACCGCGCCGCGGAATTCCTGATCGGAGACCGGCTGTGACAGACCCCGAACGCCCCCGCCCCATCCTGATCGAACTGGACGACGACCGCCCCGCGCCGCGCAAGCCGGAAAAGCCTCATGCGCGGTTCGAGGACGACGCCACCGGCCCCAGCCCCGCCGATGCCGAGCCGATCCATGACGGCCCCGCACCCCCGCCGCCACCGCGCACGATGCAGATGCTCGCCCGGCTGGCGGGGCGCGGGCCGTCGCCGCTGACGCGGTTCTTCCTGAACGCGGGCGCGGCGCTGCTGACCTTCCTGCTATCGGTTGCGGCGCTGAACTATATCGACGGGCTGATGTCGCGCTGGCCGCTTCTGGGCTGGGTCGGCGCGGTGCTGTTCGGCCTGTTCACGCTGGCGGTGCTGGCCATGGCGCTGCGCGAGATGCGGGCGTGGCGGCGCTTTGCCCAGATCGACGGCATCAACCGGGCGGCGGTTCAGGCGCTGGCGCAGCGCGATCTGGCCGAGGCCAAGGCGGTGGTCGCGCGGCTCGACACGCTCTATCAGGCGCGGCCCGAGGCGCAATGGGCGCGGGCCAATCTGGCCGAGGCCGCGGGCGACAGCTTCGACGCCGAATCGCTGTTGGTGCTGGCCGAGACGCAGCTGCTTGCCGCGCTCGATCAGGACGCGCGGCGCGAGATCGAGGCGGCAGCGCGGACCGTCGCCGCCGCCACCGCGCTGATCCCGCTGGCGCTGGTCGATGTGGCGGTGGCGCTGGCGGCCAATCTGCGGATGATCCGGCGCATGGCGGAAATCTATGGCGGGCGCGCCGGCGCGGTCGGCGGCTGGCGGCTGGCGCGCACGGTGATGACGCATCTGGTGGCGACCGGCGCGGTGGCGGCGGGCGACGATCTGATCCACACCGTCGCCGGCGGTGGGCTGCTGGCCAAGCTGTCGCGCCGCTTTGGCGAGGGCGTGGTCAACGGCGCGCTGACCGCCCGCGTGGGCATCGCCGCGATGGAGGTCTGCCGCCCGCTGCCCTTCATCGCCCAGCCCCGGCCGCGGGTCGCCAATCTGCTTTCGCGCGGGCTGGCGGGGCTGTTCGGCACCTCGGACATGCCCGAGGCCCCACCGCCCCAGCCCGGACCCCGCTGACGCCTCGTCACGCGATCGCGTTTCGCTGCACCCTTGAACCGGCGGCCACGCGCAGTTAGCTTGAGGTCAACTTGATATCGGAGGGCGTGAACATGGCGCCCAGGCGTCCCGCGGGTGCGGACGCGTTCCCGGCACAAAAGGTTGAGCCGTCAGGCACCCGCCAGCCCGATTCGGGGCCGCTCTATGCGGCACTGGATCTGGGAACAAACAGTTGCCGGATGCTGATTGCCCGCCCGACGGGGGGTCAGTTCCAGGTCGTGGACAGCTTTTCCAAGCCTGTCCAGTTGGGGCAGGGGCTGGAAGCCTCAGGCCGGTTGTCGCGTGCCTCGATGTCGCGCACCGTCCATGCCCTGCAGGTCTGCCGGCGCAAGCTGGAACAGCATCGCGTGACCAATATGCGCCTCGTCGCGACCGAGGCCTGCCGCCGCGCGCGCAACAGCCGCGATTTCCTGCGCATGATCCGGCGCGAGACCGGGCTGCCGATCGAGGTGATCGGCGCCGAGGAAGAGGCGCGGCTTGCTGTGATTTCCTGCGCGCCGCTGGTCAACCAGAAGACCGAACAATTGCTGGTCGTGGATATCGGCGGCGGCTCGACCGAGCTGGTCTGGATCGAGCTGTCGGACGTCGATCCGCATGAACGCTCGCGCGCGATCATGCGGCTGGGCGCGGATTTCGGCGCGGTCAGGACCGGCGGCGCGCGCGTGGTCGACTGGATCAGCGTGCCGCTGGGGGTCGCCACGCTGCGCGATCAGTTCGCCGACGTCACCGACGATCCCGGCTGTTTCGCGCTGATGAGCTGGTATTTCGAGGAACTGCTCGCCGATTTCGCGCCCTATGCCAAGGGCGCGCCGGATCACGGCTTTCAGATCATCGGCACCTCGGGGACGGTCACGACGGTCGCGGCCAGCCATCTGGGGCTGAAGCGCTATGACCGCACCCGCGTCGACGGGCTTACCATGACCACGGCCGAAATCGACGCCGTGATCCGCGATTATCTGGCCCTCGGCCCCGAAGGGCGGCGCAACGACCCCCGCATCGGCCGAGAGCGCCACGCCCTGATCATGTCCGGCGCGGCGATCCTGCAGACGCTGATGCGGATCTGGCCCACGCGCCGGCTGTCCGTGGCGGATCGTGGCCTGCGCGAGGGCTTGCTGTATTCTCAGATGGTGCGCGACGGCGCCATCACCGACGACGCGCTGAACGGGGTGACAGGATGACGAAGAAGCCGGGCGGCGGTGCCCAGGGTCCGCGAGAGCGGAAATCATCGGGGCGCGGGCAGCGCGATCTGCGGGTCCGGGTGAAATCCGCCAAGGGGCGGCGGCTGTCCAGCACGCTGTGGCTGGAACGGCAGTTGAACGACCCTTATGTGGCCCGCGCGCGGCGCGACGGCTATCGCGGTCGCGCGGCCTACAAGATCCTTGAACTGGACGACAAGTACAAATTTCTCGTGCCCGGTGCGCGGGTGGTCGATCTGGGCTGCGCGCCCGGCGGCTGGTGTCAGGTCGCGGTGCCGCGCATCAATTCGCTTGGCGAACGCGCCGACCGCAAGCAGGGCCGCATCATTGGCATCGACCTGCAAGAGGTCGATCCCATCGCCGGGGCCGAGATCCATCAGCTCGATTTCCTGGAAGAGGGCGCGGATGAACAGGTCAAGGCGTGGCTGGGGGGCGAGGCCGATGTGGTGATGTCGGACATGGCGGCCTCATCCTCGGGGCACAAGGGCACCGACCACATCCGCATCGTGGCGCTGGTCGAGGCGGCGGCGCAGCTGGCCTTCGACGTCCTTGCGCCGGGGGGCACCTTTGTCGCCAAAGTGCTGGCCGGGGGGGCCGAGCAGGGGCTGCAGGCGATGCTGAAGCAGAACTTCACCAAGGTCGCGAATGTGAAACCGCCCGCTTCACGTTCCGATTCGTCCGAGAAATTCGTCGTCGCCACCGGCTTTCGCGGCCGTCAGGACGACGCGCCGGACGCAGATTAGGCCGGACCGACGCGCAGCTTCTCCCACGGCTTCATCCGCGAGCGGAACCAGATCCGCTGCGCCTTGGCATATTGGCGCGTGGCGATGATGGCGCGGCTGCGCGCCGTCTCGGCGTCGAACTGGCCGCGCAGATAGGCGGCGATCTCGGGCGCGCCGATCGCACGCGCCCATTGCCCGGCCGCGTCCCAGTGCGGCAGCATGGCGCGCACCTCCTCGACCGCGCCGCCTGCCCACATCTGGTCGAAGCGCAGCGCAATGCGCTCCGCCAGCCAGTCGCGATCCGATTCCAGCACCACGCAATGCGCCTGTTCGAGCGGGATCAAGGGCGCGGGCGTGTCCGCCTGCCACGCAACCAGCCCCTTGCCGGTGGCGGTCAGAACCTCCCACGCGCGCTGAACGCGGGCGGGGTTCTGCAGATCGATCCGGGACCGCGTCTCGGCGTCAAGCCCGGCGATCATCCCGGCAAGCCCGCCCGCTTGCAGCATTGCATCACCCTGCTGCCGGACCTGCGCCGGCACGGGCGGGATCGGCGCAAGGCCGGTGGTCAGCGCGCTGAGATACAACCCGGTGCCGCCGACGACGATCAGCCGGCCCGGCAGCCGCGCCACCTGCCGCAGCCAGTCGCCGACGGAATAGCTCTCGTCCGGCGCGACATGGCCGTAAAGCGCATGCGGGGCCGCGCGCAGATCGTCCGCGTCCGGGCGCGCGGTCAGCACCTGCCAGCAGGACCAGATCTGCATCGCATCGGCATTGACGATGGTCCCGCCCTGCCGCAGCGCGATGTCCAGCGCCAGCGCCGATTTGCCCGAGGCGGTCGGCCCCGCGATCACCACATGGCGCTGCGGATCGAGGCGGTCGATGAGGTGCTGGCGCGCCATGCGGCTCTCCGGTTGAAACCCCGACCCTTTTGCGACATTTTGCGCCACAGGTGAACCGCTGGAAGGGCCAATTCCCATGACTGAAACCGAAGCCAGAACCCCGACCAGCTATGAACGCGTCATGCTGAAGATCTCGGGCGAGGCGCTGATGGGCGATCAGGGCTATGGCCTGCACCCGCCGACCATCGCGCGCATCGCCGACGAAGTCGATTCCGTCCACAGGATGGGGGTCGAGGTCTGCATGGTCATCGGCGGCGGCAATATCTTCCGCGGGCTGCAAGGCAGCGCCCAGGGGATGGAGCGGACGACCGCCGATTACATGGGGATGCTGGCGACGGTGATGAATGCGCTGGCCATGCAATCCGCGCTGGAGGCCAAGGGCATCCACACCCGCGTCATCACCGCGATCCGCATGGACGAAGTGGCCGAGCCATACATCCGCCGCCGCGCCGTGCGGCATCTGGAAAAGAAGCGCGTGATCATCTTTGCGGCGGGGACCGGCAACCCGTATTTCACCACCGACACAGCCGCCACCCTGCGCGCGTCCGAGATGAACTGCCAGGCGATCTTCAAGGGCACCAAGGTCGACGGCGTCTATGACAAGGACCCGATCCGCTATCCCGACGCCAAGCGCTATGACGAGGTCAGCTATGACGAGGCGCTGCAGAAGAATCTGGGCGTGATGGATGCCTCGGCGATCGCGCTGGCGCGGGACAACAAGCTGCCGATCATCGTGTTCTCGCTGGACGAACCGGGCGGCTTCCGCGGCATCCTGTCGGGGCAGGGCACCTATACCCGCGTCACCGATGGCGTGTCGCGTCATGGTCGCGAGGTGAAAGCCTGACCCTGATGCCGTCCTGTCCGCGCAGCGTCAGCCGCGCGACGGGGACGGGCGGGGGGTCGGCGGGCGTCAGCCGCCACTGGCGCAGGATCATCGACAGGATCAGCGGCCCCTCGACCATTGCAAAGCCAGCACCGGGACAGACGCGCGCGCCCGCCGAGAACGGGATATAGGCGCGCCGCGCGCAGTCGCGGCCATTCTCGGTTCCCCAGCGACCGGGATCGAACCCGTCGGGATTCTCCCACAGCCGTTCATGGCGATGCAGATGCCAGGGCGAGATGACGATCTGCGCGCCTTGCGGCACATCGCGGCCGCGGAAACGCTGCGGGCAGGCGGCCTCGCGCACCATCATCGGGACCGGCGGATAAAGCCGCAGCGCCTCGCGGAAGACGGCGCGGGAGTGGTTCAGCCGCGCCACGGCCGAGAAATCGGGGTTCGCGGGGTCCAGTTCGGCCTGCGCCTCTGCCGCCACTCGGTCCTGCCAGTCGCGATCGGCCGCCAGCAGCCACAGCGCCCAAGCCAGCGCCGAGGCGCTGGTTTCGTGCCCGGCAAGGAAAAAGATCGCCACCTGATCGACCATCTCGGCCGGCGTGAACCGTTCGCCGGTCAGCGGGTCGGGCGTGGTCATGATCCGCGTCGCCAGATCGGGCGGGGCGGTGCCCTTGGCGATGGCGTCGGCGCGGGCGTGGACAAGCTGCGCAATCAGGCTGCGGATATGGGCGGCGGTGCGCCTTGTCCGGCGCGAATGGGGGCGCGGCAGCCAGCCGGGCAGCGGGACGAGGGCCGCGAGGTTCACGATGGGCTGCGCGTCCTGATGGGCACGGAAGGCCGCGAACACCTGCGCGGCCGTCCGGTCCGCGATGGGCACCGAAAACAGCGTGCGAAAGATGACATCGGCGGCGGCCTGCGAGGTTTCGGGTTCCAGGTCGATCTCGCCCGGCGTCAGCCGTTCGGTCGCGGCAAGCGCGGCGGCGTGGATCTGGGGAAAGATCTCGCGCAGGCGGCCGCCCTCGAAGGCGGGGTCGATGATGCGGCGCTGCCGCTTCCACTCGGGCCCGTTGGTGACAAAGACCGAGCGCCCCAGAAGCGGCGCCAGCCCCTCGCGCAGGCGGTTCGATTTCGGGAAAGCTGCCGGGTTTTGCCGCAGCACCAGGGCCACCAGTTCGGGATCGTTGCACAGAAAGCTGTGGATCGGCCCGGCGCGATATTCCGCCATCCAGGCCCGGAACAGCCGGGGCGGCAGGGCGGACAGCAGGTCGCGGCGAAAGCCGCGCAGGTAATGCCAAAACCCTCTGCGACCGGGCGCGGCGACGGGCTTGGGCGGGATCATCCGTGCCGCCAGCGGTTGACCGGGCGCGCGATGCGACCGGGTGAGTGGCCACGATGGGCAAAGCGTTCACCAAGCCGCAGCGGCCCGGCGGTGATCTGGAAATAGTCGTAATCCCCCGGCCGGTCGAAGGCGCAGAGATACTGGAAATGCAGCCGGAACCAGCGACCGCGCAGGCTGCGCTGTTTTTCGGGCGACAGGGTCTGGCGGAATGCGGCCGAGACGACCTTGGGCCCGCCGCCACCGGCAGGCGTCGATCCCGACACCGCGACCGGATCGCAGAGCGCAAAGCAGCAGGCATCGCCGGGCGCGGTGACATCGACCCAGTCGGGGTCCGCCTGCGCCAGATCGTGCAGATCGGCCCGCAATTGCGCCGCGCCGGGCAGAAACGACGCCATTGGTACCACATGACCCAGCGTCAGCAGCGAGACGTGATCGCCCAGCCGGCCCTCTCGCGCCAGCCGCGCCAGCGCCGAGATCGCGACATAGGCGCCCGAAGAATGGCCGACCACCAGCACCTCGTCCCAGTCCTGCGGCGACAGCGCCCCGATGCGCTGCGCGAAACCGTCGATCCGCGCCGACAGCGCCTGCGGATAGGCGCCTCCCTGCAGCGCGGTGAAGGCGTAGTCATGCATCAGATAATAGGCAAAGATGCGCCCGTCGAGCCGCCGCCACCAGCGCAGCACCGCCCAGACGGTCAGCCCCGCCAGCGGCAGCCCCGCCCACCACGGCATCAGCCAGAGCAGCACCCCGCCGAGGGCCAGCGCGATAGCCGCCTGCGCCAGCAGCACCGCGATGGGATAAAGCGCCGCGATCACCGGCCCGCGCCGCAGCCGCATCAGACGCCACAGCGCGCCTGAGCCGATATAGGCCCAAGCCGTCTGCAGCAGTTGCAGATAGGTGGCCGGGATCGACTGCCCCATGCTGGCATTCACGATGTCGGACCAGACCAGCACCTCGAACTCGGCGTGGCTGTCGCCGATCCCTGCCGCCCAGCCAAAGCCGGTCGGATCGCGCCGCTCGCGCTGAAGAAGGGTATAGCCCGAGATTTCCGCCTGCGCCGCGCCCTCTCGCCGGTAAAGCTCGCGGTAGCGGCGCGGGGGCAGGGGGTCGTAGCCCGGCACATACAGCACCCGCCGACGCATCATCCGGCCCGCGAAGCGGGGCAGGCGTGGATCTGCCGCACAAGGTCGGTCAGACCGGAAATTAGGGAAGCGGTTCTTGGCATAGATCCGTGATAAGTCCTTCGCCTGCCTCTGGCCAGCGGGATCGGCGCCCACGCTGCCTCATCCCCCGCGCTAGCACAGCCCCGGTTAAGAAACCGTCTATCGCACCGCCTCGCACGGCTCTTGACAGGGCGAAACCGGGTTCCCAGATCAGACCCGAGGCGCCGCAAGGGCCTTGACACCACCGCCGCCCGGTACACGGGGGCATGACATGACATCGCTTGGAAAGGATGTATGAAATGCGTCACTTTGATCGCGCACCGCTTTATCGCGCCTCGGTCGGTTTCGACCGCATGGCCGATCTGATGGACCGCGTGCTGTCGGCCGACAGCGCCACCCAGTCCTACCCGCCCTACAACATCGAAAAGACCGGCGACGACAGCTATCGGATCACGATTGCCGTCGCGGGATTTTGCTCGGATGACCTCTCGGTCGAGATGCGTGACGGGGCCGTGATCGTCACCGCGCGCAAGCCCGCCGAGGAAGGCGAGCGCAGCTTCCTGCATCGTGGCATCGCGACCCGCGCCTTCGAGCGCCGCTTTGCGCTGGCCGAGCATATCCGCGTCACCGGTGCCTCGCATCAGGACGGGATGCTTCATATCGACCTGATCCGCGAGCTGCCCGAGGCGCTGAAGCCGCGCCGGATCGAGATCGAGGCCGCCCAGACGCCCGCCCGCGTCGGCAAGCTCGATTCGTGATGGCAAACCGGGCGCGGGGGTCCCCCTGCGCCCGACCCTTGCGCCTTTGCCTGACAAGGATTAGCCCCGGCGCATGGAACCTGTTCACATCATCGGTGCCGGTCTTGCCGGATCAGAGGCCGCCTGGCAGCTTTCGCGCGCCGGCGTGCCGGTCGTGCTGCACGAGATGCGGCCCCTTGTCGCCACCTTCGCCCATAAAAGCGGCGATTTCGCCGAGATGGTGTGTTCGAACTCGTTTCGCTCGGATGACGACCAGAATAATGCCGTCGGCCAGCTGCATTGGGAAATGCGGCAGGCGGACGGGCTGATCATGCAGATGGCCGACCGCCACAAGCTGCCCGCGGGCGGCGCGCTGGCCGTCGACCGCGAGGCCTTTGCCGCCGACGTGACCGCCGCGCTGACCGCGCAGGAGCTGATCCGCGTCGTGCCGGGCGAGATCACCGAGCTGCCCGCCGATGGGCGCTGGATCATCGCCACCGGGCCGCTGACCTCGGCCGCGCTGGGGCAGGCGATTCAGGGCGAGACGGGGTCGGACGCGCTGGCCTTCTTTGACGCCATTGCGCCCATCGTCCACGCCGACACCATCGACATGAGCATCGCCTGGCGCCAGTCGCGTTACGACAAGGGCGAGACCGAGGCCGAGCGCACCGCCTATATCAACTGCCCGATGACCCGTGACCAGTACGAGGCTTTCATCGACGCGCTGCTCGAGGCGGAAAAGACCGAGTTTCGCGAGGGCGAGACCGCCGGCTATTTCGACGGCTGCCTGCCGATCGAGGTCATGGCCGAACGCGGGCGCGAAACGCTGCGTCACGGCCCGATGAAGCCGGTCGGTCTGACCAATCCCCATGATCCGGCGCAGAAACCCTATGCGGTGGTCCAGCTTCGCCGCGATAATGCCTTGGGGACGCTGTATAATCTCGTCGGCTTCCAGACCAAGATGAAATACGGCGCGCAGACCCGCGTCTTTCGCATGATCCCCGGCCTGCAAGAGGCGAGCTTTGCCCGGCTGGGCGGGATTCATCGCAACACCTTCCTGAACTCGCCACGGCTGCTGGATGGCCAGATGCGCCTGCGCTCGAAACCGCATCTGCGCTTTGCCGGGCAGATCACCGGGGTCGAGGGCTATGTCGAAAGCGCCGCGATGGGGCTGCTGGCGGCGCGGCTGGCGATTGCCGAGGCGCGGGGGGCGCACCTTGAACCGCCGCCGGGGACGACGGCGATGGGGGCGCTGGTCCACCACATCACCGGCGGGGCCGAGGCGCGCAGTTTCCAGCCCATGAACGTGAATTTCGGGCTGTTCCCGCCGGTCGAGGCCAAGGGCGGACGGCGCGGGCGCAAGGCGCGCTACCCGGCCTATACCGACCGCGCCAAGCAGGATTTCAGCGCATGGCTGGCGGCGCAGTAACCGACGCCACCATCCGCACCCGCTTCGCGCCCTCGCCTACCGGGCTTTTGCATCTGGGGCACGCCTATGCGGCGCTTTTTGCCGCGCAGGCCGCGTCACCGGGCGCGTTCCTGCTGCGGATCGAGGATATCGACCGCGAGAGATGCAGCGCCGAGTTTGAAAGGGCGATCTATGACGATCTGCACTGGCTGGGCCTCGACTGGCCGCAGCCGGTCATGCGGCAGTCCGACCGGCTGGACGCTTATGCGGCGGCGCTCGACCGGCTGACGGGGATGGGCGTCACCTATCCCTGCAGTTGCACGCGGGGCGATATTCGCGCGGCGCTGTCGGCTCCGCAGGAAGGCGCGCCGATCCTCGGGCCCGACGGGCTGGTCTATCCCGGCAGCTGTCGCGGGCGCCCGGTGCGCGGCCTGACGGGCGATGAGGCGATCCGGCTGGACGCTTCCGCCGCCTTTGACCTGCTGGGGGTTGAGCGGCTGAGCCTGCATGATAGCCGGCCGCAGCATCTGTCCCGCGCGGCGTTTCTGTCGGGCATCGGCGATGTGGTGCTGGCGCGGCGGGGGATGGGGACGTCCTATCATCTGTCGGTCGTGGTCGACGACGCGGCGCAGGAGATCACGCTGGTCACGCGCGGGCAGGATCTGGCCGAGGCGAGCTGGATCCACGTTCTGCTGCAGGCGCTGCTGGACCTGCCGCAGCCCCGCTACCGCCACCACCGGCTGATCCGAGACGAGGATGGCAAGCGTCTGGCCAAGCGCGACAACGCCAGATCTCTGCGCGCGCTGCGCGAGGCGGGCGTCACCCCGGCGGAGGTTCGTCAGATGCTGCAGCCCATCGGCACCTAGCGTCGCAGCAATTCGGCCAGCAGGCGGTTCGTCTCCAGCGTGTTGCGATAGATGCCGAAGGCCACGAACATGACGCCCGCGACGATCACGACATAAAGCGCGCCGAAGAGCATCGCCATCAGCCCCATGAAGAATCCACCCTCGGGCGTGTTCGAAAGCATCATGAACAGCCCGGCCCCGCCGACGGCGATCAGCGCCACGACGACGAACACGGTGATGAGCTTTTCGGCCCAGACAATGAAGAAATCCTGCAATTTTCGATCCCGTTCCCTTGGCGGCGCACGGCCGCATGAGTTGACGGGGCGATCACAGCACGCAGAGATTAATATTCCAACAAGATCAGGCGGTGGTCGGCATCGGCGCCATGATTTCGACCTCGTCCCCGTCGCGCAGGGCAGTATAGAAGCAGGACCGCCGGTTGGTGTGGCAGGCCGGGCCGGTCTGGTCGATCAGCAGCAGCAGGCAATCTCGGTCGCAATCGAGCCGCATCTCGCGCAGGTTCTGGACGTGACCGGACGTCTCGCCCTTGACCCACAACGCCTGCCGCGAGCGCGACCAATAGGTGACGCGGCCGCTGTCCAGTGTGCGCACCACCGCCTCGGCGTTCATCCAGGCCAGCATCAGCACCTCGCCGGTCTCGGCGTCCTGGGCGATGGCCGGGATCAGCCCGTTGACGTCATAGCGCAGCGTCGCGGGATCGAACATCGGCTTTCCTTTCGCTTGTCGGATCCCTATCTAGACCGAGAACGACGCGGGGGAAACCATGGCCGACGCTGACATGATGCAGCTCTACTCCAAGCGGATCCTGGCGCTTGCTGCCGATATTCCGCATCTGGGGCCGCTGCCCGACGCGCAGGGAAGCGCGATGAAACGCTCGCCGCAATGCGGCTCGACGGTGACGGCGCATGTGCGGCTGAAGGAGGGGCGGATCGCCGGGTTCGGACAAGAGGTGCGGGCCTGCGCGCTGGGGCAGGCCTCGGCCGGGGTGCTGGGGCAGGCGGTGCTGGGTGCGAGCCGCGAGGATCTCGCCCGCGCGACCGAGCAGCTGGAAAAGATGCTGCGCGAGGAAGGGCCCGTCCCCGACGCACCTTTCGCCGGACTTGAGGCGCTGATCCCGGCGCGGGATTATCCCAATCGCCATGCCTCGATCCTGCTGGCCTGGCAGGCGGCGGTCGATGCCATCGACGCCTGCGCCGAGGCGGCTGACGGGGCGCGGGACGCGCGCGGCTGATCCGGCACCCGGCGAAAGCCATTCCCCAATGAAAAAGGGCGGTGCCAGGCACCGCCCTGTTCGTTTCTGCCGGAAGATCAGGCTTCCGGGGCTTCGGCTTCCGCCTCGACCTCGGGGGCTTCGGCTTCTTCGGCGCCCTCTTCGGACAGCAGCGCCGACGGCGCCGCGAGGTTCGCGATCACGAAGTTCCGGTCGGTCACCGGAACCGCGCCCTCGGGCAGGGTCACGTCGCTGATGTGGATGGTCTCGCCGATCTGGCGGCCCTCCAGATCGACCACGATGCTTTCCGGGATATCGCCCGCGGTCACCATCAGTTCGACCTCGGGACGGACCGTCACCAGCGTGCCGCCGCGCTTCAGCGCCGGGCATTTGTCCTGGTTGATGAAATCGACCTGAATGAACAGGTTGATCTTGGACGTGCGGCGCAGGCGCATGAAGTCGATATGCGTCGGCAGATCCTTCACGACATCCTTCTGAACGCCGCGGCAGATGACGCGGACGTCTTCCTGCCCTTCGACCTTCAGGTTCCACAGCGTGGACAGGAACCGACCGGCGCGCAGCTTGGTCAGCAACTGGTTGAAGTCGAACTGGATTGCGACCGGGTCCTTGTGGTCGCCATAAACGATTCCGGGCACCTTGCCGTTACGGCGAGCTTGACGGGCGGCCCCCTTGCCTGTCCCCGTGCGTGCCTCGGCCACCAGATCTGGGATCTCTTTGGCCATGATGTGTTCCTTTCACGATTGGCGGCCTCCTCCAAGGGTGAGGCCGAAGCCGCGCGCATAGCAGCATCGGTGCGGTTTGAAAAGGGGGAACGGGCCGGGCAGGCCCACAGCAAAACGGGGCGCCCGAAGGCGCCCCGCAACCGTCACGACAGGCCGCGGCTTACAGCTTGCCGGCGCGCTGCTGGATCATCATGAAGGTGTCATAGGTGTATTCCGCGGTCTGGTTGTACAGATACCAGTCATTGCGGAACGACTTGATCGAGGCCCACATCTTCTGCCAGTGCGGGTTGGTCTCGTCCAGCTCGGCATAGATCTCGTTCGCGGCGTCGAACGAGGCCTGCATCACATCCTCGGGGAAGGGCATCAGCTTGGCGCCGCCGGCCACGACCTCTTTCAGCGCGGGCGGGTTCAGCCAGTCATATTCATGCAGCATGTTGCCGTTCACCGCCTGACAGGCGGTTTTCAGCAGCGACTGATACTGCGGCGGCAGGCTTTCGAACTTTTCCTTGTTGAACATGAAGTGGACCGCCGGCCCGCCTTCCCACCAACCGGGATAGTAGTAATAGGGCGCGACCTGCGCGAGCCCCAGCTTCTGGTCGTCATAGGGGCCGACGAACTCGGCCGCGTCGATGGTGCCCTTTTCCAGCGCCGGATAGACGTCGCCGCCCGCCAACTGCTGCGGAACCACGCCCAGCTTTTCCAGCACCTTGCCGGCAAATCCGCCGACCCGGAACTTGAGGCCTTTCAGATCCTCGACCGATTTGATTTCCTTGCGATACCAGCCGCCCATCTGGACGCCGGTATTGCCGCCGGGGAAGGCGTGGATGTTGTACTGGTCGAGAAATTCGTTGAACATCTCGTTGCCGCCGCCGTGATACAGCCAAGCGTTCTGCGCCCGCGCCGACAGGCTGAACGGCACCGTCGAGCCAAGCGCCCAGGCCGGGTCCTTGCCCCAATAGTAGTAGCCGACGGAATGCGCCGCTTCGACCGTGCCGTCGCTGACCGCATCGGCGGCCTGCAGCGCGGGGACGATCTCGCCCGGGGCGAAGGGCTGGATGACGAAATTGCCCTCGGACGCTTCGCTGACCATGGTGGCCAGGTCGCCCGCCGCCCCGAACAGGTTGTCGAGCGAGGGCGGGAAGGACGAGGTCATGCGCCAGTTGATCTTGGGGCTGCTCTGCGCCAGTGCGGGCGCGGCAAGCGTCGAGGCAGCCGCCGCGGACGCGCCGCCGATGGTTGCGCGGGACAGGAAGCGCCGGCGGTCGAGTGTTGATTTCGTTGTCATGTTTCCTCCACAGCAGGGGCATCCTTGCTGGCCCCGATTGCCCGACACTCAAGCATGCACGCAGCGATCTGTCGAGATGAAAGGCGCCCACCTGCCCTGAAAGCCAAGGCAGGCGACCGCCCCGCCATGATCGGGCAAAGCGGCTTTTCAAATCCACCGATCCGATTATAGAGTTGCCCGAAAGGCTTGGTCCGCAAGTCTGCCACAGGGAGAGACGATGTCAGCACCCCGCATCGATACCGAGGCGCGTCAGGGTCTGACGATGGTCTCGCCGCCGCTGATCTATGCCGTGCTGGTGCTGGCCGCACCGCTGGCGACGATTCTGGCCTATTCGTTCTTCCGCGACGGCTATCTGGAGGTGATTCACGAATTCACCTTCGAGAATTACCGCGCGGTGCTGAGCGATCCGGTCTTTCACAAGATCCTGCTGCGCTCGCTGTGGGTGGCCCTGGCGGTGACGGCGGCGACGGTGCTGCTGGCCTTTCCGGTGGCCTATTTCCTGTCCTTCGTCGTGCCGCCGGAACGCAAGGCGCTGTGGATCTTTCTGATCACCATCCCGTTCTGGACCTCCTATCTGATCCGGGTGTTCCTGTGGAAGGTGATCCTGGGCCATAACGGCGTCATCAACGCCACCCTGACCGGGATCGGCGTCATCGACGAGCCGCTGTCGTTCCTGCTCTTCAACGTGCAGGCGATGGTCATCACGCTGGCCCATGCCTATGCGCCCTTTGCGATCCTGCCGATCTATGTGGCGCTGGAAAAGATCGACCGCTCGCTGCTGGAAGCGGGGCGGGATCTGGGCGAATCGCGGATGATGACCTTTTGGCGGGTGACGCTGCCGCTGGCCATGCCGGGGGTGATCGCGGCCTCGCTGATCGTGTTCATCCCGACCATCGGCGACTATGTCACGCCGGAACTCATCGGCGGCGGCAAGATCCCGATGATCGCCAATATGGTGCAAAAACAGATGCTTGCGCTGGACAACCGGCCGCTTGGTTCGGCGGTCGCGGTGACGGCGATGCTGATCGTGGCGATCCTCAGCGTCCTGTTCCTGCTGCTCAACCGCCGCTTTCTCAGGGTGAGGTCGTGATGAGGGGCAACGGGCTGCGCATCTATTCGCTGATCTACCTGCTGTTTCTGTATGCGCCGATCGCGCTGCTGCCGGTGTTTGCCTTCAACTCTGGCACGATCATCGCCTTTCCGCTGAAGGGGTTCACCACCGACTGGTTCGCGCAGATGTGGGCCAACCCGACGCTGCGCCGCGCCTTCTTCAACTCGCTGACCATCGCGGTCAGTTCGGCGGTGCTGGCGACGGCCTTGGGGGTGTTCGCCGCGCGGGCCTCGACGCGCTACAACTTTCCGGCCAAGACCGGCATCATGGGGCTGATCATGCTGCCGCTGGTGCTGCCCGAGATCATTGTGGCCATGTCGCTGCTGGTCGTGCTGCTGGCCATCGGGGTCGAGCTGTCGGTCCTGACCGTGATCGTGGGCCACACGCTGATCTGCCTGCCTTACGCGATTGCGATCCTGACCACCGCCTTCAACAGCCTCGACAAATCGCTGGAAGAGGCCGCGCAGGATCTGGGCGAGACGCGGTTCAGCGCGTTTCGGCTGGTGATCCTGCCGCTGGTCATGCCGGGCATCATCTCGGCCCTGTTGATGAGCTTCACCATCTCGCTGGATGAATTCATCATCGCGTTCTTCCTCGCCGGGAACGAGCCGACGCTGCCGACCTATATTTTCAGCCAGCTGCGCTTTCCCAAGGCGATCCCGGTCATCATGGCGCTGGGGACGGTGCTGGTGCTGATGTCGATCCTGCTGCTGACCGCAGCCGAATATTTCCGCCGCCGCGGCGCGGCACGGACCGGCCGGCAAGGCCATGGGGGTTTCCTGTGAACGATTCCAACCGCATCCCGACCACCGCCGCGCCGGTCCGCTCGCCGCGCAAGGCGAAATCGGCCACGCGCTATGCGGAGTTGCAGGCGGCGAGACCGATGATCGAATGCCGCGACCTGCACAAATATTATGGCGACTATCACGCCCTGCGCGGCATCGACCTGACCATCCGCGAGGGTGAGTTCTTCTCGCTTCTCGGGCCGTCGGGCTGTGGCAAGACGACGCTGCTGCGCACAATCGCGGGGTTCGAGGGGATCTCGTCCGGGGTCGTGCTGATCGACGACAAGGACATGGCGCGGGTGCCGGCGAACAAGCGCCCGACCAACATGGTGTTCCAGTCCTACGCCATCTTTCCGCATCTGAGCGTGGCTGAGAACGTCGCCTTCGGCCTGCGCCGCGACCCGCGCCCGCGCGCCGAAAAGGACGCCGCCGTCGAAGAGGCGCTGAAGATGGTCGGGCTGACCGGCTATGGCAAGCGCCGTGCCCATGCGCTGTCGGGCGGACAGCGGCAGCGTGTGGCCCTGGCGCGGGCGCTGATCCTTAAGCCCAAGGTGCTGCTGCTGGACGAGCCGCTTTCGGCGCTGGACCGCAAGATGCGCGAGCAGATGCAGGTCGAGCTGATCAAGCTGCAGCGTCAGGTCGGCATCACCTTCGTTCTGGTCACTCACGATCAGGAAGAGGCGCTGGTCATGTCTGACCGCATCGCGGTAATGTTCGAAGGCCAGATCGCGCAGCTTGACGAGCCGGAGTCGCTGTATTCCCGCCCCGTCGACCGGCGCGTCGCGGATTTCATCGGGGTGATGAACTTCCTGCCCGCGACGATCCTGTCCGAAGGCGAGGGCGTGATCCATGTCGATGTCGAAGGTCTGGGCGAGATCGAGATCCCCGAAAGCCGCGTCGCCCGCCATGACGAGCCGGGCGCCCCGCCGATGATCGGCTTCCGCCCCGAGGCGGTCAGCATCTTCCCAGAAGGCCAGCCCCAGACCGCGCCGCGGCAGAATGGCGGGGTCATCGACGAGGTCGTCTATTACGGCGACATGACCTATTACGACGTCCGCATCGACGAAGAGGACGGCACCAAATCCGAGCCGGTGCGGATCTCGATGCGCAACGTCTTTGGCCGCGACATCCCCGATGTCGGCACCCGCGCCAGCATCGGCTGGTCCCCGGCGAGCCTGATCCTGTTCAGGTAGGGGGGCAGGCAGCAAGCCGCTCACGTCGCACCGGGACGCGGCGCAGGCGCGTCAGCCGCAGCCAAGGGATCAGCCGGGCAAGCTGTCAGGCCGGGCGCTTGGCCGCGAAGGAACTGTTCGGCCGCGTAGAAAGGCCGGCACGGCACGTCGGCTGGCGCACCAAAGCAGCGCGCGCGCCTAGCTCTGCACCTCTTCGATCCGCAGCTCCACCGGCTCGGCGGCGATGACGCCGGTGCGGGGCAATTCGGCGATGGCGTGGTCGATGGCCTCGGGCGTGGTCTTGTGGGTGACGATCAGCACCGGCGCGGTGCCGCCCTGATGGTCGTATTGCCGCATCCGGTGGATCGAGATCCCCGCATCGCCCAGCACCGCCGCCACCTTGGCCAAGGCGCCCGGCTTGTCGAGCAGCGCGAGGCGCAGGTAATAGGCCGCCGGAACCGCCGTGCGGGCAGGCTGCGCGCGGGTCAGCGAGCCTGCGGGCTGGCCGAAGACCGGGACACGGACCTTGCGCGCCAGTTCCACGATGTCGGACATGACCGCGCTGGCCGTCGGCCCCTCGCCCGCGCCGGCCCCGCGCAGGACCAGTTGGCCGACGCTGTCGGCCTCGATCACCACCATGTTGGTGCCGCCCTGCAACTGCCCAAGGGGGCTGTCGGCGGGCACCAGGCAGGGCGACATGCGCTGTTCCAGCCCGCGCGCCGTCATCTGTGCGACCCCCAGCAGCTTGATCCGATAGCCCATATCGGCGGCGCGGTGGATGTCGTCGATGCTGATCCGCTCGATCCCCTCGATCTCGACCCCGTCAAAGGCGACGCGGGTGCCGAAGGCGATCGAGGACAGGATCGCCAGCTTGTGCGCCGCGTCGATCCCGCCCACGTCCAGCTGCGGATCGGCCTCGAGATAACCCAGCCGCCGGGCCTCGTCGAAGACGGTCTCGTAAGGCAGACCGGCGCTTTCCATCCGGGTCAGGATGTAATTGCAGGTGCCGTTCATCACCCCCATGATGCGGCTGATCCGGTTCCCGGCCAGCGATTCCGTCATCGTCTTGATGACCGGGATGCCGCCCGCGACGGCGGCCTCGAAGCGGATGACGCGGCCCTGTTCCTCGGCCAGTTCGGCCAGCTCTTGCCCGTGCATCGCCAGCAGCGCCTTGTTGGCGGTGACGACGTCCTTGCCGGTTTTCAGCGCCAGTTCGACCGCCTCGCGCGCGACGCCGTGATCGCCGCCGATCAGCTCGACAAAGACATCGACATCGTCGCGGGCGGCCAGTTCCAGCGGGTCATCGACCCAGGCATAGCCCGAGACATCCGCATCGCGGTTCTTGCGCCGGTCGCGGGCGCTGACGGCCGAGATGACGATCTCGCATCCGCAGCGGGCTGACAGCAGCTCGGCGTGCTTCTGGATGATCTTCACGACACCGATCCCGACGGTGCCAAGCCCGGCAATGCCAAGCCGAATGGGGGCGGACATGAAAGCCTCTTGCATGAATTGGGCGCTGCTTAGCGCGGCGGGGCGGGCGTTGCAACGCGGCAGCGCGGGCGGGGCGGGGACGGCTTAGGCTCATTCGACCGCGCCCGAGGCGCCCAGCCACTCGCCCTCGATGCCGGTGGCGCGCATGATCTCGATGATGCGGGCGGCGGTGGCCAGCGTCAGGTCGTGGATCGCGTCCAGATCGGGGACGGACAGATCGTCGGGATAGACCTCGCCGCGGGTGTTCAGGAACGAGGGATGCCAGTAGTCCTTGCGCGGGCTGACCTTCCACGAGGCATGGCACAGCAGGTTGCGGCTGTGCCGGATGCGGCGCAGATCGGCGGCGAGCTCTTTGCGGTCGGCGATCCTGGCACGCCCCGCCTGGGCCAGAAACTGGTCGATCAGCGTGCCCATGGTGTCGTCGCCGATCTCTTCCATCCGTTGCAGGAATGCCGCAAGCGCGCGGTCGTCGGGCTTTTTCCCCAGCCCTTCGAGCGACAGCGAAAAGATCGCCCGCTTCAGCGCCTCTTCCAGAAAGCCGAAGCCCGACACCGCATGGCCGAGCGCGGCGGCGAAATCAGTGGGCAGGCGGTTATTGGCGCGCGGCATCGTCATGCGTTATTGCTAGCGCAGCCTCCGCGGCTTGTCTGCCGAGAATTTGCACCCAAAGCGGCGGGAACGAGGGGTGCCATTCCGCAACTTCGACCCTATATGTTGTGCCAGAACGAGGTGGCGATGAAACATGTGCTGATGATGTTGGCGGCGGCGATGATGCTGGGCGCGATGGGTCCGGGCCGCGACGACGCGCCCCCGCGGCGGGTCAATCCGCCAAGCGCGGCCGAGGTCGATGCCATGCAGACCCCCCGCGCGCCCGAGGTCCGCAGCGATCAGACGCTGATCACGCTCGACATCCTGAACGCCGCCGAGGTCGCGCCCGAGGATTTCATGTGGCAGGCCCGCCCGGTCGTGGTCTTTGCCGATACCGACGCCGATCCCGCCTTCGTCCGCCAGTTGCAAGAGCTGCGCGACCGGCCGGCGGCGCTGGTGCAGCGCGATGTCGTCGTCATCACCGACACCGATCCGGCGGACCCGAGCATCTGGCGGCGCAGCCTGCATCCGCGCGGCTTTTCGCTGGTGATCATGGACAAGGATGGGCAGGTCAAGCAGCGCAAGCCCCAACCGTGGAGCGTGCGCGAGATCTCTCGCGCGATCGACAAGTTCCCGCTGCGCCTGCAGGAGATCGGCCGGGCCGGGCTGCTGCGCTGATCGCGTGCGGTCGCGATTGAAAAACCGCAACGGATTCGCTATGTTACTGACAGGGACCGAATGCAGGAGGTTTCCATGTCCGCCAATTACGCCCCCAAGCCGATCCGTGTCCGCACCGGCCCGCGTCCGGGCTATTGATCGCTAGCGGCGCCGCGCGGGGTTAGCGCGGCATCTGCCAGGTCGCCGGACGCCCGGTGCCGTCCATATTGGCGAGGATTGCCTTGATCGCGCTGGCCCCCAACTCGGCCGCGCCCAACTTCATCGAGATATAGTCGCGATACATCGCCCCGGCGCGAACCGGGCCGATGCGTTCGACGTCAAGCGCCCGCAGATCGGCGATCATCGCGCTGATCGCGTTCAGCTGGCTGTAATACAGCACCACCGGATCGACGGTGTCGCGGGGCAGGACGTGGATGTCCGAGACGATGGCGCGAAAGATCGCGTCGTTATGCTCGGTCGGGATGATGGGAAAAAATCCCTCCTCCATCTCGATCCGCTCGGCCATGGCGGCGCCGTAATTGGCGATGTCGTCGCGGTCCAGCACCGCCAGATAGGCGCGGATCTCGGCAAACAGCGCGCGTTGCACGTCGCGCACCCGCTCGGCCCGGTTCTTGCGGTCGCGGCGGCGGTTCTGCCAGGCCACCACCCACCAGCCAGCCGCCAGAAAGCTGCCCGCGATGACCGCCGACTGCGCCTGCGGCGACAAGAGATGATCCAGCGGCGGTGTCATGGTCCCTTTCGCGAACGTGCGTTATTTCCGCCAATCTCTAGCACAGCCGAGAGACAGGGCAAGAAAGCGAAACGAAAACGCCCGGCACATCGCTGCGCCGGGCGTTTGATCTGTCATGTCGCGAAAGCCTTACTGGCAGACGCCCACATCGTTGCACAGCGCGCCGGCGGCGGCGCCGATGGCGGCGCCTTTATAGACGTCGCTCTCTCTCTTGCCGGCGACATGCGCGATGGTCGCGCCGGCGGCGGCGCCGATGGCGGCACGGTCGACATCGGTCGGGTTGATGTTCTGCGTGCATCCCGCGGCGGCAAGCGCCAGGGTCAGCGCAAGGGCGGAAAGCCTGAAAGTGGTCATGTGATTCACCTGTTCTGGGTTAGGGGGTCGGATCAGCGTTGCTGACAGACGCCGACGTCATCGCACAGCGCGCCGGCCGCCGCGCCGAGCATCGCGCCCGTCGCAACCCGTTCGTCCAATGCCTTGGCAGCCACCGCGCCCGCGCCCGCGCCGATCAGCGCACGCTGCGCGTCGGGCGACAGCCCCGCGCCGGTGCCATAGGGGTCGGTCGCACAGGCCGAGACGGCTGCAATTGCCGCAAACGCAGCGACGAGGCGGAGACTGGTTTTGATCTGCATTTTGGTACACTGCCTTTATGAAAAACGCCCTTTCCGGGCCTATTTGCTTGACGGCCTGACCTTGCCATAGCTGTCCGGGAACGAAAACTGACAAGCGCGTGAAACCCGCTCGACCGGCAGCAAGCTGCCCAAAATGCAACGGCTCCGGACGCGCCACCGATGAAGCGCCGCGTTTTCAGTCCTCTTCGTCGTCATCCTCATCGTCCCAGCCATCCGCGTCGGGATCGTCCTCTGCGTCGTCGTGCCGGGCGAAAAGCTCGGGGAAGTTGGCCTCGGCGCGCTTCAGGTCAAGGCGGAAAAGCTGCTCATACGAGGTCGGGTCCAGCTTGCCCACCGGCACGACCTCGCGCCCCAGCAGCCAGGACAGCCGCCCGGCGTCCAGGTTCCCCCGCTCGAACTCGTCCTCGCCGAAATGCGCGATCAGCGCGGCCAGAAAGCCCGCATCCGCGCGCCTGTCGGCCGGGCTGCGGTCGCGATAGCGTTCGCGCGCAACCAGCTTGGTCGCGCCGCTCGCATTGGCGCGGCGGATGGTGAACTGGTAATCGGTCGAGGGCAGGCGGGACGGAAAGCCGCGATGTTTCTGCATGTCTGGCGTCGGTCCTGTCATGGCCGGGGGCCGCGCGGGACGGGCAGGCCCGCCCGCACGGCGGTTCGGATCAGTTGGCGCCGTATTTGCCCTGATACACCGGCTCGACCGAGACGGCGGGGCTGGTGGTGATCACTTCGGGCTGGCGGGGCTGGCAAGCGGCCAGAACGCCAAGGGCGATCATCGCAAGCGCTAGTTTCTTCATATCGTCTGCTCCTGTGCGCGGGGCTTTCACGCCCCTTGTTGTCTGTCGCGGCGCAGAATGCGCGCGGACGCCGAAAT
This sequence comes from Paracoccus jeotgali, assembly GCF_002865605.1. NCBI lineage: Bacteria > Pseudomonadati > Pseudomonadota > Alphaproteobacteria > Rhodobacterales > Paracoccaceae > Paracoccus > Paracoccus jeotgali. The sequence continues at coordinate 1,465,711 of NZ_CP025583.1, read as the reverse complement.
CCTACAAGATCGCGCCCGAGTCACAACGGGGCGGCGATGGGCGCCGGCGGGCAGCCGCCGATCTGTGGCAGGCTTGCATCATCGCGGGGGTCGGGCAGGGCGTCAGTAGGGCTCCCACACACATTCGTCGCGGTCCGGGGGCAGGGTAAACGCCTCGAACAGTTGCACCGCGTTCAGCGTCATCTCGCCCGCGACGGTGGGGCGGTCGGACAGCGAGATGATGATCTCGCGCGGGCGTGGCCCCAGCTTGGACAGGCGCGGCAGGACGAAGTTCTCGCACAGCCAGACGATGTCGTCATGCATCGGGTCGCGCAGCAGGCTTTCGGGCATCGGCGGCAGGATCTCGCCCTGCCACGCCTCTTGATCCGCGATCACCGCTTCAAGCGCAAGATACTGGTCCGCCGCCGCCTCTGCCCCCGGCTCCGAGGTGACGGGCGGCAGGTCGAGTTCCTCGAGCGAGATGAAGATATCGTCGCCGTCGATGGCCGCGCCCGGCTGCGCACCCGCCATGTCCGACAGCGCGGCCATGTCGTCATCCGTCAGCGGCTCGTCGAAGCTGCCCAGATCGTCCTGCGGATATTCGCCCGCCATCGGCACCAGATCGGCCAGATCCGGCGCGACGAAGCGAAAGCGATAGGCCAGCCCGCTGAGGCCGGGCAGTCCGTGGATCGTTTCCAGCCAATAGACCGGCTGACCCGAGGGCACCGGCAGCAGCGGTTGCGTCACATCCTCGGCCAGCACGGGGCAGGCGAGCGTCAGAAGGGCGATCTGACAGGCAGCGCGCAGGATGCGGGGCAGGGGAAGCGGAACGGGCATAAGCCGATTGTGGCCGATTGCGCGGCCAGTTTCACCGCCCGACGCTGCGGCACAGGGGTTTTTTCGCGGCTCATGTTGCAGCTATGCCCATGCCCGCCGCCTATCTCGCTTGACCTGTCGCGAGGGATGAAGGAAAGCATCGGCATGACGCTTCAGATCGACCTTTCGGCCATTGCCGCCAACTATCGCGCGCTTGCCGCGAAATCGCCGGGCGCCCGCGCCTCGGCGGTGGTCAAGGCCGACGCCTATGGCCTGGGCGCCGAGCAGGTCGCACGACGCCTTGCCGCCGAGGGCGCGCGCGATTTCTTCGTGGCGCTCGACCGCGAGGTGGCAGCGGTGCGCGCCGGTGCAGGCCCAGAGGCGCAGATCTTTGTCCTGTCGGGTCACATGGCCGGCGCCGATCTGGGCAGCGCGATCCCGGTGCTGAACAACCCCGAGCAATATTTCCGCGACCGCGCCATGCGGCCGGGCCGCCCCTTCGGCATCCAACTCGACAGCGGCATGAACCGGCTTGGATTCGAGCCTGCCGAATGGGCCGCTTTGAAGGACGAGATCCTGGCGCAGGGCCCGGTGCTGGTCATGTCGCATCTGGCCTGCGCGGACGAGCCGGACCACCCGATGAACGCCCAGCAACTGGCGGTTTTTCAGCAGATGACGCAGGGCGTCACCGCGCCGCGCAGCCTTGCCGCCACCGGCGGCATCCTGCTGGGGCCGGATTATCACTTTGACCTGACCCGCCCCGGCATCGGGCTGTATGGCGGGCGACCCTTTGACGCAGCGCAACCGGTCGTGCGCCTGTCCCTGCCGGTGATCCAGACCCGCGAGGTCGAGGCGGGCGAGACCATCGGCTATTCCAACACCTACACCGCGCCGCGCCGGATGCGCGTGTCGACGGTGGCGGCGGGCTATGCCGACGGCATCCACCGCCGCCTGTCCTCGGACGGCGACCGCCCGCGCATCGACCTGTTGGCGGACGGGCAGGCTTGCCCGGTCGTCGGTCGCGTCTCGATGGACCTGATCACGGCGGATGTCTCGGCGCTGCAAACGGTGCCCGAGGCGCTCGACCTGATCTGCCCGGCGCAGGGGATCGACGCGGTGGCCGACGTCATCGGGACCATCGGCTACGAGGTTCTGACCGCTCTTGGACAGCGCTATCGGCGTCACTATATCTAGACCCGAACCCGGCACAGGCGGGCGCGGATCGCGCCCCGTCTTTTGCCTGCAGGGCGCCGATTTGCGGCGATTGTCCCGCAAGCCCTTGTGCAACCGCCGATCAAACCCCACCATGAGACGACAGACAAACCGGAGATCCTATTGGGCCTGACCCCCGCTGCACCCGATTCCGACGCGCCCGCCGCCACGCAGGGCGAAACCCTGATCGAGTTTCCCGACAATCGGCTGCTGATCGAGCTTTGCGGTCCTGCCGACCGCAACCTGTCGCAGATCGAGACGGCGCTTGGCGTGCACATCCTGCGTCGCGGCAATCTGCTGGCCGTGGTCGGCCCCGAGGTCGCGCAGGCCGAGGCTGCCTCGACCCTGGCCTCGATGTATGCGCGGCTGGAACAGGGCAAGCCCGTCGGCACCGCCGAGATCGACGCCGCGCTGCGCATGGGCCCCGAGCCGGAACTGCGCCCGGCCAGCCCCGCCGAACAGCTCGAGATGTTCGCGACCGGGCCGATCGAGTTGCGCACCCGCAAGAAGACCGTCGAGCCGCGCACCGACGCGCAAAAGGCCTATGTCCGCAACCTCTTCGCCAATGAGATGGCCTTCGGCATCGGCCCCGCCGGCACCGGCAAGACCTATCTGGCCGTCGCGGTCGGGGTCACGCTGCTGATCGGCGGCCATGTCGACCGCATCATCCTGTCGCGCCCGGCCGTCGAGGCTGGCGAGCGGCTGGGGTTCCTGCCCGGCGACATGAAGGAAAAGGTCGATCCCTACATGCAGCCGCTTTACGACGCGCTGAACGACTTTTTGCCCGGCAAGCAACTGGCCAAGCTGATGGAGGAAAAGCGGATCGAGATCGCGCCTCTGGCCTTCATGCGCGGTCGCACCCTGTCGAACGCCTTCGTGGTGCTGGACGAGGCGCAGAACGCCTCGACCATGCAGATGAAGATGTTCCTGACCCGCCTGGGCGAGGGCTCGCGCATGGTCATCACCGGCGACCGCAGCCAGATCGACCTGCCGCGCGGCACCCAGTCCGGGCTGGTCGATGCCGAACGCATCCTGTCGGGGATCAAGGGCATCAGCTTCAACTATTTCACCTCCAAGGACGTGGTGCGCCACTCTCTCGTCGCGAAGGTGATCGAGGCCTATGACGCCGCCGATGCCGAGGCGCTGGCCAGCGGCGAATTGCCACGCGGCAGCTATCCGCCCCGCCGCGCGCCTGGCAGTTCGCAGGATGGGCGCACGGGACGCGCCGATGGCTGAGATCGAGACCGTCCTCGAGGATGAGCGATGGGCCGAGGCGGGGCTGGAAGGTCTGGCCGAACGCGCAGGCCGCGCGACGCTAGACTGGCTGGGGATAGACGCCGACATCGTGGTGATGGGCTGCGATGATGCCCGCATCGCCACGCTGAACGCCGATTTTCGCGGCAAGCCGCAGCCGACCAATGTACTGTCCTGGCCGGCGGTCGAGCATGTCGCCCACGCCCCCGGCGCGCATCCGCCGCTCCCAGAAACCGACAGCCTCGGCGACATCGCCATTGCCTTCGAGCGCTGCCGGGACGAGGCCGCCGCGCAAGGCAAGCCCTTGGCCGTGCACGCCACTCATTTGCTGGTCCATGCCGTGCTGCATCTGGCCGGCTATGATCATCAGACTGACCCCGATGCCGCCACCATGGAGGCCGCCGAGGTGGCGATCCTCGGCACGCTCGGCATCGACGACCCCTATCTGGAGAAGGAAACATGAACAGCGAACCTCCGCGAAGTCCCGCCGCGCCGAGCGATGTCGGCACCGATCCCGCCAGTTGGGCCGACGGCACCGGAAGCGATGGCCGCGACCTGCCGGCCTCCCGGGGGTTTCTGGGCCGGCTGTTCGGCGCCTTCTCGGGCAATGACGAGAGTGGCGACGGGAATGGTCAGGCGGGGCTGCCGGAACCGCTCGCGCCCGGTCTGGTGAACCTGCGTCGGATGCGCGTCGATGACGTGGCGATCCCCAAGGTCGAGATCGTGGCCGCCCCGGTGACCGCCAGCCTCGAAGAGCTGATCGAGATGTTCCGCGAACACGGGCTGTCGCGGATACCGGTCTTTCGTGGGACGCTCGACAGTCCGCTGGGGCTGATCCTGCTCAAGGATGTGGCGCTGAAACACGGCTTCGGCGCCCGGCCCGGCGGCAAGTTCAGCCTGCGCCCGATGCTGCGGCCCTTGCTCTATGTGCCGCCGTCCATGCCCATCGGCGTGCTGCTGCAGCAGATGCAGCGCGAACGGATCCACATGGCGCTGGTGATCGACGAATATGGCGGCGTCGACGGGTTGGTGACGATCGAGGACCTGATAGAGCAGGTCATCGGCGAGATCGAGGACGAGCATGACGAGGCCGAGGGCGAGCTGTGGCTGGCCGAGAGCCCGCGCGAATGGCTGATCCAGGCCAAGGCGCCGCTTGATGATCTGGAACGCGAGACCGGCCTGCGGCTGGCGACCGGCGAAGAGGATGAAGAGATCGACACGCTGGGCGGGCTGATCTTCATGCTGGTCGGCCGGATCCCGGTCCGCGGCGAGGTGATTCCCCATGACAGCGGCGCCGAGTTCGAGATCGTCGACGCCGACCCCCGCCGCATAAAACGCGTCCGCCTCCGCCTGCCGGCGACAGAAGCGGAGGTCCGGGCGTCGGAGGAAAATGCGCAGGCCGAGCCAACGACGTAACGGGGCGGGGCGTAAACTCTCGCCACGTGTTGTTCGCTCGGACAGGCAATGAGCGTGACAGTGGGTCGGCCAGCATCAGGTCGATCCACCTTGCTGCATTTGCCGCCTAGGACGCGACGGCATGATCGGCAGTTCCAAACCTTCGCTCTCAGCGTGAACCGAAGGCGCAGTGATCCTCAACGACATGAGCATCGTTGGACTACCTCGCAGGCCGCAGCGTTCGAGCCGTCGTCCAGACTCGAACTGCCGCGCCCCTCCCACGATGCCCACACAACCTCCAGACGGTGAGCGGCCGGGAAAGTTGACGCAGTTCAACGATGACCGATCCCGCAGGTCAGGCGCCGGGCTTACCGATTGCAGCGCTACCCCTCACCGAAACCGCCTCAACTGCGCCCCTCTACCTTTCGCCCGCTCAACAGCGATCCTCAATAGCTCCGAATCAGCCCCACCAGACGACCCTGCACCTTCACCTTGTCTTCGGGCAGGATGCGCGTCTCATATGCCGGGTTCGCGGCCTCGAGGGCGATCATGGCACCCTTGCGGCGGTAATATTTCAGCGTCGCCTCATGTCCCTCGACCAGGGCGACGACGATATCCCCGGTCTGGGCCGAGTCCTGTTCACGGATCACGACGACGTCGCCGTCATTGATCCCGGCGTTGATCATCGAGTCGCCCTTCACCTCGAGCGCGTAGTGATTCTCGCGGCTGGTCAGCATACTGCCGGGGACGGCGATATGATGCGAGACTTCGGAGATCGCCTCGATCGGCACGCCCGCCGCGATGCGGCCCATCACCGGCAGCTCGACGGCATCGACACGGACCGGCATCGCGCCACGCGGCGGCGGCTGAGGGTCGGACCGGCTGCCCTCGATCAGTTGCGGGGTGAACTGCGAGTCCTCGGCATCCCGTCCGGCCTGCATCAGCGTCTCGGGCAGGCGCACGATTTCCAGCGCCCGGGCCCGATGCGGCAGGCGGCGGATGAAGCCGCGTTCCTCCAGCGCGGTCACCAGCCGGTGAATCCCGGATTTGGAGCGCAAATCCAACGCAACCTTCATCTCGTCAAAGGAGGGCGAGATCCCGTCACGCGCCATCCGCTTCTGGATGAATTCAAGTAGCTCGATCTGTTTTCTGGTCAGCACGTTCCGGCCCCGTTTCTGCGACGTTCAGCAAATGTTCTGGCACGATTGCCTCGTATCGTCAACAGCTTGCCCGCAACAGATTTAAGAACCGGTTAATCGAAGGCGATATAGCGGATTTTCTCGCCTGCTTTCCGCGCCGGATCACCTGCCGGGCGCACCAGAAGCCCGTCGGCGCTGCTCAGCATCGCCAGCAGCGCCGAATCCTGACTGGTCAGCGGCGTGACCACCGCCTGCCCGTCCTCATGCCTGATGCTGGCGCGCAGATAGTGCTGACGTGACCCTTCGGGCGGCAGATCCGCACCCAGAACACCGTCACGAACCCGCTCCACCTGCGGTAGACCCTGCATAGCGGCAAGCAACGGGCGCATGAACAATTCCGCACAAACGATAGCCGAGACAGGGTTTCCCGGCAGGCCAAGCATCGCGGCGTCGGCCATCTTGCCGGCGATCAGCGGCTTTCCCGGCCGCATCGCGATCTTGTAGAAGGCGCGCTCCATCCCCATCCCTTCGGTCACGCGCCCGATCAGGTCGTGATCGCCGACCGAGGCGCCGCCGATGGTCACGATCAGATCAGCCCGGCTCGCGCGGGCGAAACTGTCGCGCAGGCTCTCTTCCGTGTCGGCGGCAATGGGCAGCACATCCACTTCGGCGCCTGCAAGGCGAGCGATGGAGGCAATGGCGAGGTCGTTCGAACTGACGATCTGGCCCGGCCCGGGCGTCGTGCCGGGCGGCACCAGCTCGTCCCCGCCGGGCAGCACCGCGACGCGGGGCCTGCGGGCGACGGTCAGGCGGGCGACGTTCATCGCGGCGATCAGCGCGAGGTCGCGCGGGGTCAGCGGGCGTGCGGGGTCGAAGGATGAACCTTCAACGAAATCATGGCCTTTGGCGCGAATGTTGTCATTCTCGGACTGCTGCGTCAGGCGGATAGTATCGCCATCCCGCGCTACATCCTCTTGCATCGCGACACGGTCATAAGCGTCGGGGACGGGCGCGCCGGTGAAGATGCGGATCGCAGTTCCGGGGGCTGCGTCTCCGGTCCAGGGGCGGCCGGCGGCGGCCTCGCCGATGACGCGCAGCGTCTGTTCGCACTCGGTGCGGCGGATGGCATAGCCGTCCATGGCGGCGGCGTTGAAGGGGGGCTGCGTCAGCCGCGCGTGGACGGGTTCGGCGAGCACACGGCCGAGGGCGTCGGAGAGGTCGATCTCCTCGGTCCGGACCGGCCCGGCGAGGGCGAGGACGCGCTGCAGCGCTTCGTCAACAGTGATCATCTATGCCTCGTAAGTTCCGGATTTGCCGCCGGTCTTGCGCAGCAGGCGGATGCCCTCGATCCGCATTCCCTTCTCGGCGGCTTTTAGCATGTCATAGACGGTCAGGCAGGCGACCGAGACGGCGGTCAGGGCCTCCATCTCGATGCCGGTCTGGCCCGTGGTGCGCAGGGTGGCGGTGACGCGGATGCCGGGCAGGTCGGGATCGGCTTCGAGCTCGATGGCGACCTTCGAGATCGGCAGCGGGTGGCAGAGCGGGATCAGATCGGCGGTGCGCTTGGCGCCCATGATCCCCGCCAGGCGCGCGACGCCCATCACATCGCCCTTGGCCGCGCCGCCTTGGGCGAGGGCCAGCGTCTCGGGCTGCATCAGCACCAGCCCCTCGGCCACGGCCTCGCGGGCGGTCGTCGGCTTGGTCGAGATATCGACCATATGGGCCTGACCTTGTTGATCGAAATGAGTCAGGCTCATGCGGCACCAAGCAGTTGACGGGTGGCGAGGGTCAGGTCGGGCTGGCGCATCAGGCTTTCCCCGACAAGGAAACGGCGGGCGCCGACCGCGGCCATGCGGTCGAGATCAGCGGTGGTGAACAGGCCGCTTTCGCAGACCAGATGACGGTCGGCGGGGATATGCGGGGCCAGCGTCTCGGTCACGGCAAGATCAAGCTCGAAGCTCTTGAGATTGCGGTTGTTTACCCCGATCAGCGGCGAGGTCAGCCGCAAGGCGCGGTCCAGTTCGGCGCGGTCATGGACCTCGATCAGAACATCCATGCCCCAGTGTCTCGCGGCGTCTTCAAGTTCGGCGGCCAAAGCGTCCTCGACCGCGGCCATGATGATCAGGATCGCATCCGCGCCCCAGGACCGGGCCTCGGCCACCTGATAGGGGTCGAACATGAAATCCTTGCGCAGAACCGGCAGGCCGCTGGCCTCGCGCGCCGCGGAGAGAAACTCTGGCGCGCCCTGAAAGCTGGGGCGGTCGGTCAGCACCGACAGGCAGGCGGCGCCGCCGTCGCGATAGGCGCGGGCGAAGGCGGGCGGGTCGAAATCCTCGCGGATGACGCCTTTCGAGGGGCTGGCCTTCTTGATTTCGGCGATCAGCGCATAGCCGTCCGCGGCGCGCGCATCTAGCGCGGCGGCGAAGCCCCGGACGGGCGGCGCGGCGCGGGCCTCGGCCTCGATCAGGGCGAGGGGGCGTGCGGCCCGCGCCTCGGCGATTTCATCGAGCTTGTAGTGCTTGATCTTGTCCAGAATATCCATGCCACGACCTTATCCCTTGGGGTCAGAGGTTTGAAGCCCCGCCCAGTCGATCGGTGCCGAGCCCTGCGCATCCAGCCATTGATTCACCTGCGAGAAGGGACGCGAGCCAAAGAACCCCCGCCGCGCCGAGAGTGGCGAGGGGTGGGCGCTGGCCAGCGCCAGATCCTGCGGGCGGGGCAGGCCGTTCAGCGCCTTGCGGGCATGGTTGCCCCAGATGATGAAGGCCAGCGGCCGGTGGCGCTGCGCCTCGGCCACCGCATCGCGGGCGAGGCGGTCCCAGCCCCAGCCGGCATGGCCGCCGGCCTGACCCTGCGGCACCGACAGCGCCGTGTTCAGCAGCAGCACGCCTTGTCGCGCCCAATGCGACAGATCGCCGGTCGAAGGATGGGCGCCAAGATCGTCCTGCATCTCTTTGAAAATATTGGCAAGGGATCGCGGCGGCGCGACGCCGGGGGCGACCGAAAACGCCAGACCATCGGCGTGGCCGGGTGTCGGATAGGGGTCTTGGCCGAGGATCACGACTCGCACATCGTCCGGCGCGGTCAGTGTCAAGGCACGAAAGATGGCCTGCGGTCCGGGCAGGAAGGCTTGGCCGTACAGTCGTCCAGCAATTCCCGGCCAGTCGTCGCGGAAAAAGGCCAGATGCGCCCAGGCTTCGGGCGGGGTCACGGCTGTTCGGCCGGCGGCACGGCGCGGATCAGCCCGTCTAGCCGGGCGCGCGCGGCGCCGCTGTCGAGGCTGTCTCCGGCAAGCGCCGCCCCCTCGCGCAGATCGCCGGCCCGGCCCGCGACCAGCAGCGTGGCGGCCGCGTTCAGGATCACCGCGTCGCGATAGGCGTTCCGTGCCCCGTCCAGAACCGCCCGCGCGGCGGCGGCGTTATGGGCGGCGTCTCCGCCGACGATCTCGCTGAAATCATGACGCGGCAGGCCCGCATCCTCGGGCGTGACGGTGAATTCGCGGATCACCCCGTCCTTCATCTCGACCACAAAGCTGTCGCCCGAAATGGCCAGCTCATCCGTGCCGTCGCTGCCATGGACCAGCCAGACATGTTCGGAGCCGAGGGCCCGCAGCGTCTCGGCCATAGGGCGGCACCAGGCGGCGTCGAAGGTGCCGGTCAACTGCCGTGTGACGCCCGCGGGATTCGTCATCGGCCCCAGCAGGTTGAAGATCGTCCGCGTCCCCAGCTCTGCCCGCGCCGCGCCGACATGGCGCATGGCGGGGTGGTGGACCGTGGCCATCATGAAACACAGCCCCTCGGCCGCCAGCGCCTGCCCCGATTGCTCGGGCGTCGCCATGATGTTGATGCCCAGCTCGGTCAGCGCATCGGCGGAGCCCGACCGCGAGGACAGCGCCTTGTTGCCGTGCTTGGCGACCGGCACGCCGGCCCCCGCGACGACCAGTGCCGCGGCGGTCGAGATGTTCAGCGTCTTGCGCCCGTCGCCGCCGGTACCGACGATATCGACCGCCCCCGCCGGCGCTTTGATCCGGTGCATGCGCGAGCGCATGGCGGCGGTGGCGGCGGCCATCTCGTCCACGGTCTCGCCGCGCACCCGCATCGCCATCAGCAGCCCGCCGATCTGGGCCGGCGTGGCCTTGCCCTCGAACAGCGCGGCGAAGGCGCCAGCGGCCTCGGTCTCGGTCAGCGGACGTTCCGCGGCGAGCCCGATCAGCGGGCGGATATCGGTGCTGGTGCGGGGTGTCATGGGACGGCTCATGCGGTTTCGGGCTGGCGGCAGCGGTCCAGAAAACGGCGGATCATCTGGTGGCCGTGTTCCGAGGCGATGGATTCGGGGTGGAACTGCACCCCCTCGATCGGCAGGTCGCGGTGGAGGATCCCCATGATCGTCCCGTCGCCAGAGCGTGCGGTGACGCGCAGGCAGTCGGGCAGGCTGTCCGGCGCCACCGTCAGCGAATGATAGCGCGTGGCGCGCAGGGGCGAGGGCAGGGCCTCGAAAACGCCAGCCGAGTCATGGTGGATGTCGTCGACCTTGCCATGCAGGATGCGGTCGGCGCGCACGATCCGTCCGCCGAACGCCTCGGCGATCGCCTGATGGCCAAGGCAAACGCCCAGCAGCGGCACCCGCCCGTCCTGCGCGACCGCGCGGATCAGCTCGACACAGATCCCCGCCCGCGCCGGATCGCAGGGACCGGGCGAGATGACGATGCCGTCCGGTTTCAGCGCCAGCGCCTCGGCGACCGAGAGGCTGTCATTGCGCCGCACCTCGACCTCGGCCCCCTCTTCGCCCAGGTAATGGACGAGGTTCCAGGTAAAGCTGTCGTAATTGTCGATAAGAAGGATCATGTCATCGTCGCGAAATGGGGTGAACCCGCCGGGATCTGGCCTTATAGATGTGCGAAATGGCGGGGCGGGGCAAGCCGTCGCGCGACGGGAACGGGACGGGAATGGCAATGGCGGACGGATTCGGGCGCGGAGTCCTGCATGGCGGGCTGATCGGGGCAGCCGCGTTGGTGGCGCTTTCGCTGGCCTTTCCGGCTGCGCGCGAGGAGTCTGCCGCGCCGGTCGAGCAGCAGGTTGCGGTCGAGGACACCGCCCCGGCGCCCGCGCCGCAGATGCCAGATGCCCCGCCCGAATTGCCCGCTGTGACCGATGCTGCGCCAGAGCCTGCCGATGTCGCGGCCATCGCGCCGTCAGCAGAAACAGCGCCGCTGCCGGCGGAAACCGATCTGACCCCGCCCGCCGGGTCCGAATTCCTGCGCAGCATCGACCAGGCGCCTGCAATGCCGGTCGCGGCCGCGCCGGCGCCCTCGCTTGGCGCCAGCCCGCCCCGCATCGAATCGGCGCAGGCCGCGCCCGAACCCGCGCCCGCGCTCGACCCCGCGCCAGAGGCGGTGCCCGAGGCTGGCGTGACGCTGCCCGGCCGAGCGGCGCAGCCCGCGACCCCGCAAGATGCGAGCGGCACGGCTTCGCTGACGCGGATGGGTGGCGAGGACGGGCCGTCGCGGCCGGAAGCCGTCGTCATTCCCGCGCCGCCGCAAGAGCCTGCATCTGCGATGGACGGTGCGCCCGAGGCAGGCTTGGCATCGCCGGAGCCGGAGCCGGAGCCGGAGCCGGATCCGGAGCCGGAGCCGGAGGTCGCGGTGATCCCTCTGCCGACACCGGAGGCGGAGCCCGAACAGCAAAGCAACGCCCCGACTGCACCTGCGACGCCTTCCCCTTCGGACGCCGCCGAAGCCACGACACCACCCTCGGCCCCCAACGCCGCGCCACAAAACACCACGGCGCCCGACCTGCGGCTGCCGACGCTGCCCGGCATCGACTGATGACCTTGCCGCGAGATCCGTGAGTCGAGCGCACTCCGCCGAAGCCCGGCCTATAACCCAAGGCCGGCCTTGAAGCGGGGCGGCCCCCGCCCTACAACCCTGCCTGACCAGAACAAGGGACATGACGCATGAAGAACCTGCGCACCAAGGGCAAATCCACGATCGTCTGGATTCTGATGGGCTTGCTGCTGCTTGGGCTGGGCGGGTTCGGCGTGACCAGCTTTACCGGCGGCCAGACCGAGATCGGCCGCGTGGGCGAGACCAAGGTCGATACCCAAAGCTATTACAACGCCTTGCGCGGCCAGATGGACAACATCACCCGCCAGACCGGCCAGCGTTTCACCATCGAGGAAGCGCGCGCCATGGGGCTGACGCAGGCCGTTCAGGCGCAGCTTTTCGGCAATGCCGCGCTGACCGAAGAGGCGCGGCAGGCGGGCCTCTCGGTCGGGGACCGCGCCGTGGCCGAGGCGATCACCGCCGCCGGGGCGTTTCAGGGGCCGGGCGGGTTCGACCGCGCCGCCTATGGCGAGGTGCTGCGCCGTCAGGGCCTGACCGAGGACCGCTTCGAGCGTGATATCCGCAACGAAATCGCCCGCGAGATCCTCGCCGAGGCGGTGGTGTCAGGTGTCACGCCGCCGCAGGCACTGATCGAGCGCGCGGCGAAATGGCGGCTGGAAAAGCGCGACATCTCGTGGCTGGAACTGACCGCCGCCGATCTGCCCGCGCCGGTGCGCCCGGCCGATGACGAGATCCTGCAATCCTGGCACAAGGCCAATGCCGACCGTTTCACCGCGCCGGAAGCCCGGCGGATCAGCTATGTCTGGCTGACGCCCGAGATGCTGGCCGAGCAGGTGGAACTGGACGAAACAGCGCTGCGCGAGCTGTATGACGCGAAGGCCGACGAATATCACCAGCCCGCGCGCCGCATGGTCGGGCGTCTGGTCTATGAAGGCGCCGAGGCCGCGCAGGCCGCCAAGGCCCGTATCGAGGCGGGCGAGGCGAATTTCGAACAACTTGCCATCGAACGCGGCCTGACCCTGCAGGACACCGACCTGGGCGAGATGACCGAGGCCGAGCTTGGCGCCGCCGCCGGGCCGGTCTTTGCCGCCGAGGATAATGGCGTGGTCGGCCCCGTCGACACCGATCTGGGCCCGGCGCTGTTTTCCGTGAATGCGATCCTCGATCCAGTCGAGGTCAGCTATGAGGACGCCTTGCCCGAGTTGCGGGCCGAGGCCGCCGCCGCCCGCGCGCGCCGGATCATCAGCGATCAGGCCCCACAGATCGAGGACATGCTGGCCGGCGGTGCGACGCTGGAACAGGTCGCCGAAGAAACCGAGATGACGCTGGCCGAGATCGAATGGACCGCCGCTGATGAGGCCGGTCCGGGCGAGATCGGTGGCTATCCCAGCTTTCGCGAGCAGGCGGCCGCCGTCAGCGAGCGTGACTTCCCCGAGCTGTTCGAGCTGGAAGACGGCGGCATCTTCGCCCTGCGACTCGACGAGATCGTGCCGCCGACGCTGATCCCCTTCGAGGAGGTGCGCGAAAAGGTCGCCGCCGACTGGGCGCAAAGCGAGGCGCATCGTCAGCTTCTGGCGCTGGCCGAAGAGCGCAAGCTGGACGCCGTGTCCAGCACCATGCCGGGCGCCGAGGCGACCCCTGCGACCGATGGCACCGATGCCGCAAGCGAAGCGCCGGAGAGCGAAGCGCAGCCCGCGCAACTGGTCTGGCAGACCGAGGCCGGGCTGCTGCGCGATGGCTGGCTGGAAGCGGCCCCGCCCCGGCTGATCCCCGAGGCGTTCACGCTGGACGAGGGCGAGACCGAGATCGTCGATGATGCCGGCCGGGTGGCGCTTGTTCGTGTGGACAAGATCATCCCCGCCGATCTGTCGCAGGGCGAAGCGGGCGAGATCGTGGCGCGCGCCGAAAGCCGGCTGGGCCAGTCGCTGCAGGCCGATTTCTATGACTATTATGCGCGCGCGGCGCAGGAACGGAACGGCGTCACCCTGAACCAGGCGGCCATCGCCTCGGTCGAATCGCAGATGTAGGCCATGCAGATCAGTCCCGACTATCCCGCTTTTGCCCAAGGCTGGCAGGCCGGGCAGAACCAGCTGTTGACCGCGCGGCTCGCCGCCGATCTGGACACGCCGGTCAGCCTGATGCTGAAGCTGGCCGAGGCCGCGCCGAACAGTTTCGTGCTGGAAAGCGTGACCGGCGGCGAGCTGCGCGGGCGCTATTCGATCATCGGCATGAAGCCCGACCTGATCTGGGAATGTCGCGACGGTCAGGCGCGGATCAACCGCGCCGCACGCTATAGCGAGGCGTATCAGGACGACCCCCGGCCTGCGCTCGACAGCCTGCGCGCGCTGATCGCGGAAAGCCGCATCGACATGCCGCAGGACGTGCCGGCGGCGGCGGCGGGGCTGTTCGGCTATCTCGGCTATGACATGGTGCGGCTGGTCGAGGATCTGCCGGATGTGAACCCCGACCCGATCAACCTGCCCGACGCGATGCTGCTGCGGCCCTCGGTCGTGGCGGTGCTGGACGGGGTCAAGGGCGAGGTGACGCTCTGCGCGCCGGTCTGGCATGACGAGGCCACCAACCCCCGCGCCGCCTATGCGCAGGCGGCCGAGCGGCTGTCGGACGCGCTGCGCAGCCTTGACCGGATGCCGCAGGAACCGCGCGAGATGGGGCAGGCGCTGTCGGTGGGCGAGCCGCGCTCGAACTTCACCCCAGACGGCTATCGGCAGGCGGTCGAGACGGCGCGCGACTATATCCGCGCGGGCGATATCTTTCAGGTCGTGCCGGCGCAGCGTTGGGCGCTGGATTTTCCGCTGCCGCCGTTTTCGCTGTATCGCAGCCTGCGGCGCACCAACCCCTCGCCCTTCATGTTCTTCCTGAACCTCGCCCCGGAAGAGGGCGGGTTCCAGATCGTCGGCGCCAGCCCCGAAATCCTCGTGCGGCTGCGTGACGGGCAGGTGACGATCCGTCCCATCGCCGGCACCCGCCCGCGCGGCCAGACCGAGGCCGAGGACCGCGCGCTGGAAGCTGATCTGCTGGCTGATCCGAAGGAGCTGGCCGAGCACCTGATGCTGCTCGATCTGGGCCGCAACGATGTCGGGCGGGTCTCGCGCATCGGGACGGTGCAGCCGACCGAGCAATTCGTCATCGAACGCTATAGCCATGTCATGCATATCGTGTCGAACGTGGTGGGTGAGCTGCGCGAGGGCGAGGACGCGCTGTCGGCGCTGCTGGCGGGCCTGCCGGCGGGCACCGTCTCGGGCGCGCCCAAGGTGCGGGCGATGCAGATCATCGACGAGCTGGAGCCCGAAAAGCGCGGCGTCTATGGCGGGGCGGTGGGCTATTTCGCCGCCAATGGCGAGATGGACATGTGCATCGCGCTGCGGACCGGCGTGATCAAGGACCGGCAGCTTTACATCCAGGCCGGCGGCGGCGTCGTCTATGACAGCGACCCCGAGGCCGAGTATCAGGAGACGCTCAACAAATCCCGCGCCCTGCTGCGCGCGGCGGAGGGGGCGGCGCAGTTCACGCGCGGGAACGGCTGACGGGTCGGGCGTTAGCGCAGGATTCGAGCAACGGAAAAAGGGCGGTCCGAGGACCGCCCTTTGCTTTTGTCACAGCCTTGGCCCGATCAGTTCGCCGGGGCCGGAGTCGCGTTCGGATCGGTAGCGTCGGTCGTCTCTGCATCCGCATCGGCATCCGCATCGGCATCCGCGTCTGCATCGACATCCGCATCGACATCAGCCGTCGCGTCGGCATCGGCGTCAGCCGCTGCATCCGTGGCGGCGGCGTCGGTGGTCGCCGCATCAGTGGTGTCGGCCGGGGCCGCGGTGTCAACCGTGCCGTCAGCGGGCATGGTGACCGCGGCCGTGGTGTCAGCCGCCGTGGCGTCCGTCGCCGTGTCCGCAGGGGTCATGTCAGCCGCCGGGGCGGTGTCTGCGGGCATGTCGGTGGCGGTGGTGTCAGCCGGCATGGCTGCATCCGTGGCAGGCGCAGTGTCTGCGGGCATGGCCGCCGGGTCGGTGCCGGCAGGTGCCGCCGCAGGCGCGGCCTCGCGGTCGCGGAAGCGGTATTCGGGCGCGGCCTTGGCCTCGTCCTTGGTCAGCTCGGTCGTGATCTGCTGAGCGTCATAATTGATCCGCAGACGGTCGATCGGCACGGCGATCTGCTTTTCACCAATCCCAAGGAAGCCGCCCACACCGATGATCGCGGCGATCAGGTGGCCGTTCTCGGTATCGACAATCAAGTCACGCACCTGCCCGACGGTCGCGTTGTCGGTGCCGGTCACGTTCGAGCCGTTGATCCAGTCGACGCGCAGCTCGTTCGGCGCCTGCTCACGCACGATTTTGTCGCTGCTGGCCATCTCGGCTTCCAGCGCCGTGGCGTCCGCGGCGGTGTCCTGAACCTCGGCCGGCGCGGTCGGGTCGGCGGGCACCATCGGATCGGCGGTGGTGTCCATGTCGGCCGTGGCGTCGGCATCGGCCGCAACCTCGGTGTCCATGCCGGCAATGCCGGTTTCCGTCGTGGCGTCGGCGGTCGCCGCGTCCGTCGTAGTGGTCACGTCGGTGGTGGTCGCCGCTGCGTCAGGCGTGGTGTCGGTCGTCACGTCCACATCTGCATCGGGGGTCACCTCGTCGGCCGCGTCGGCAGCGGCATCGCCGGTCGCCTCGACCGCATCGGCGGTGGCGTCGGCTGCGTCGCCAGCGGCGTCGGCTGCATCATCTGCGGCCTCGTTCGCGGCTTCGCCGGCGGTCGTGGTGGTCGCATCAGGCGTGGTGGCCGGGGCCTGGGTGGTCGTGGTATCGGCCGAGGTCGGCGGCGGAGTTTCAGAGGACTGGGCAAAGGCCATTCCCGAAATCGGCAGCACGAGGGCGGTGGTCAGCAAAATCTTGCGCATATCGAACATCTCCTCATTCAAATCCGGGAGCCGACGCGGCGACCCCGTTGCGCAATCAATTCCCCAACCCCCGATCAGTTCCCCGAACCGATGAAACGAGCGCGTAATCCGCGCCCGCCCTGACGGCGCCAGCGATTGCGGCGCGCCTTAATCCTCGCCGCGATAGGGCCGGACATATTGCAGCGCCATATCCCAGGGAAAGAAGATCCAGGTGTCCTGGCTGACCTCGGTCACATAGGTCTGGACCATCGGCTTGCCCTTGGGCTTGGCATAGACGGTGGCGAAATGCGCCTTGGGATACATCTCGCGGATCAGTTCCAGCGTGCGGCCGGAATCGACCAGATCGTCGACGACCAGGATCCCGTCGCCATCGCCCATCAGCTCGGCATCGGGGCGCTTCAGCAATTGCAGCTCGCTCTGATCGGCCTCGGCAGCGACCCCGCGATAGGACCGGATCGAGATGGTGTCGATGGTGCGGATGTCCAGCTCGCGCGCGACGATCATCGCGGGCACCATGCCGCCCCGCGTCACGCCCACTATGGCGCGCCATTCGCGCCCGTCCAGCCGCCATGCCAGCGCGCGCGCGTCGCGGTGCAGCTGGTCCCAGCTGACATGGAAACCCTTTTCATGCGGCAGAAGGTCTGCGTCGGTCATCTAAGCCTCTCAGTTGTTGAAGATCAGCGCCAGACCCAGCAGGCCCAGTGCCACCGAAGCGATCCGGTCGATCCAGAATTTCGCGTCGAAATAGCGCCGCCGCATGGCCACCGTCGACATGGCCGTGACGACCGCCGCATACCAGAACAGCTCGGTCGTCAGCGCCGTCGCATAGATCGACGCCTGCCGCCCCAGTGTCAGCGGCCCCGGAAACAGCGACAAGAGCAGCGCGGAGTAGAACAGCGCCGGTTTCGGGTTCGACAGGTTCAGCAGCACGCCACCGAAGAAGCCCCGGCCAAAGCGCTTTTCGGCGGCATCGGGCAAAGGCTGCGTCGCCGCGCGCCACAACCCCTGCGCCATCCACAGCAGATACAGCCCGCCCAGCAGCTTGACGCCGCGATAAAGCTCTGGGTGCAGCGCGAAGACCACCGCCAGACCGGCCAGCGCGAAAGCTCCCCACAGCGAGGCACCAAAGGCCAGCCCCATGCCATAGGGCATCGCGACCTCGCGCCCGCGCGAAAACGCGGTCTGGATGGCCGAGATGATCGCCGGGCCGGGCGACAGGATCGCCAGCGTCATCGCCCCGATCAGCGCCAGATAGGGGGCCAAACCGTCCAGTTCAGTCGTCCTTGCGCCCGTTGGTGGCGTCAATATCGGGCGCGTCCACGGCCTTCATCCCGACCAGATGATAGCCGGCGTCGACGTGATGCGTCTCGCCGGTGACGCCGCTGCCCAGATCCGACAGCAGATACAGCGCGGATTTGCCGACCTCGTCCTGGGTCACGTTGCGCCGCAGGGGCGAGTTCAACTCGTTCCATTTCAGGATATAGCGGAAATCCCCGATCCCCGAGGCCGCCAGCGTCTTGATGGGCCCGGCGCTGATCGCGTTGACGCGGATATTGTCCTTGCCCAGATCCTCGGCCATGTAACGCACCGACGCCTCGAGCGCGGCCTTGGCCACCCCCATCACGTTGTAATGCGGCATCACGCGCTCGGCCCCGTAATAGGTCAGCGTCACCATGCTGCCGCCCTTGGTCATCAGCGCCGCCGCGTGACGCGCGACCAGCGTGAAGGAATAGACCGAGATGTCCATCGTCTTCATGAAGTTGTCATGCGTGGTGTCGACATAGCGTCCGCGCAGCTGCGTCTTGTCGGAATAGCCGATGGCATGGACCAGAAAGTCCATGCTGCCCCAGCCCTGCGCGATCTCGTCGAACATCGCCGCGACCGAGGCCTCGTTCCCCACATCGCAGTCGAACAGCATCTTCGTGCCCAGTTCCTCCGCCAGCGGCACGGCGCGTTTCTTCATCGTCTCGCCCTGATAGGACAGGGCAAGTTCCGCGCCCTGATCGGCAAGCGCTTTCGCGATCCCCCAGGCGATGGATTTGTCGTTGGCAAGACCCATGATCAGGCCGCGTTTGCCGGTCATCAACCCTGGTGCTTCGCTGCTTGACATGCGTGTCTCCGTCCTGGCTTTTGGGCAGGATTAGGCGAAACCCCCGGAGGCATCAAGCATGAGCGCGCGCGACGGCATCTTTGCAGGAGACGATCCGTTCCTGCTGGCACAGACCTGGCTGGCCGAAGCCGAGGCGACAGAACCGAACGATCCCAACGCCATAGCGCTTGCCACCGTCGATCCGGACGGGCTTCCGGATGTACGGATGGTGTTGCTGAAAGAGATCGAAAGCCACGGCGACGGGCAGGGGGCCTTCGTCTTCTACACCAATTACGACAGCGCCAAGGGGCAGCAACTGGCGGCGACGCCCAAGGCCGCCTTCGTGATGCACTGGAAGTCGCTGCGCCGCCAGATCCGCGTGCGCGGCACCGTGACCCGCGAGGAAGGTCCGAAAGCGCAGGAATATTACGCAAGCCGTGCGCTGCAAAGCCGGATTGGGGCCTGGGCTTCGGCGCAAAGCCGGCCGCTCGCCTCGCGCAACGCGTTGATGGTCGAGGTCGCGAAACAGGGCGCGAGGCTGGGCCTGAACCCGCCGCGGCCGCCGTTCTGGGGCGGTTTCCGCATCGACCCGGTGCAGATCGAGTTCTGGGCCGACGGCGCGTTCCGCCTGCATGACCGCTTTCGCTGGACGCGTGCACCGGGTGATCCCGGCGCAGTCTGGCAGGTTCAACGGCTCTCGCCGTGAATAATGCTTAAATATGGATAGATATGTCTGAATTGTCTGCGGAGAAAGCCGCTTTACCCTACGTCAACATTGGTGTTTTCATGGCGACTGGCGAATAGAGTTGTGTAGTATCTCGCCTGAAGTGGACGGGGTGCAATGTTGCGCCGGATCAAGCAGTGGGTTCTGGTGTGTCAGTCACGGATAACGACGAGGTGTCAGAGGTCTCCGGAACCGTGAAATGGTTCGATCCGGTGCGGGGATTCGGTTTTGTGGTGGTCGAGGGCCTCGGGCCAGACGTCCTGCTGCACGCCAACGTCCTTCGCAATTTCGGGCAGGGCTCGGTAGCCGACCGCTCGCGAATCTCGGCGCTTGTCCAGAAGACGGATCGTGGATTGCAGGCGGTGCGCGTGCTGTCGATCGACCCGCCCGTGACCGAGGGCGCGGCCCCGATCAGCGATCTCGCCGACACCACGCCCGAGGATCTGGCCGCGCTGCCGCTTTTGCCCGCACGGGTCAAGTGGTTCGACCGCGGTAAGGGATTCGGTTTCGCAAATCTCTTCGGACAGTCCGAGGATGTGTTTCTGCACACCGAGGTGCTGCGCCATTCCGGCCTTGCCGAGCTCGAGGTCGGCGAGGCCATCGCGCTGCGCGTCGTGCAAGGCCGCCGGGGCCTGATGGCGGCCCAGATTGCCCCATGGGACCGCGCCGCGAGTGCAGAGACGCCGCCGAAAGACGAGGATCAGTGAGAAAGGCAGGCGCCACGCGCACCCGCTGCCGCTGGGTCTCTGCGCGGTTTCGGGGAGGGATGCGGAGACCGTCGTCGGCTTCGACGCCGCTTCGTGCTTTGCCAATCCTTCTGCTGTCTGCGCTGACGCCGCTCGCTGCCACGGTACCCGCCGTCGCCGAGCACGAGACCCGCACCCGCCCCGCCTGCGACGCGTCTCTGGCGCTGTTCCCGGAGATCGACATCTCGATCACGGTCGAGATCGCCGACACCCCCGAGACCCGCGCCCAGGGCCTGATGATGCGCCCATCGCTGGCGCCCAGGACGGGGATGCTGTTCATCTACGAGGCACCCGGTCCGATGTCGTTCTGGATGAAGAACACGCTGATCCCGCTCGACATGATCTTCATCGACGCAAGCGGTGTGATCCGTCATATCCACGAAAACGCCATTCCCGGCGACCTCACCCCCATCCCCGGCGCCACCCCCGACGACGCAGACCCGGCCAGGCTGATGGTGCTGGAACTCGCCGGCGGCGAAGCCCGCCGCCTCGGCCTGAAACCCGGTCTGGCGCTGTCGCACCCGCGCCTCGACCCTGAAATCGCCGCACGACCCTGCCAATAGGGCTTTCCCGCCCCGCCGACACCCGCTACAACCACCCCGTCGGGGCGTGGCGCAGCCTGGTAGCGCGACGGTTTTGGGTACCGTAGGCCGGAGGTTCGAATCCTCTCGCCCCGACCACGGATCAGCAAGTTTTGCGGCGGTTTCGCGGGCGGCTCTAGTCTAGGCGCTGTGAATGGTTAGCCTGCGGCCGCTCTGGCCCTGTCATACCCAATCCAGCACGGCTTCTTCATTACATCACGCGGCCCGTGTTTCCACAGGCCGCGTGATTTCTTCTGCTCAGTCCGCCGTCAGCAGGGGTGGCTTGGATTTGCGGCCGATGCGGGGGGCTTCGGGGCCGGTGATGTCGAGGACGGGCTTGTCGTCCTCTACGCGGACCTTGACGACACCGCCCTTGGTCAGCCGGCCGAACAGCAGCTCCTCGGCCAGGGGCTTCTTGATCGTTTCCTGGATGACCCGGGCCAGCGGACGGGCGCCCATCTTGTCGTCATAGCCCTTTTCCGCCAGCCAGTTCGCGGCCTCGGGGGTCAGCTCGATATGGACGTTGCGGTCCATCAGCTGCGCCTCGAGCTGGAGGATGAACTTCTCGACCACCTGCACGATCACGTCGCGCGAGAGCGGCGCGAAGCTGATGATCGCGTCCAGACGGTTACGGAACTCGGGCGTGAAGGTGCGCTCGATGGCGGCGGTATCCTCGCCCTCGCGACGGTCGCGGCCGAAGCCGATGGCCGCGCGCGCCTGATCCGCCGCGCCCGCGTTCGAAGTCATGATGATGACGACGTTGCGGAAGTCGGTGGTCCGGCCGCTATGGTCGGTCAGCTTGCCGTGGTCCATCACCTGCAGCAGGATGTTGTAGACATCCGGATGCGCCTTTTCGAGTTCATCCAGCAGCAGCACGCAATGCGGGTTCTGGTCCACGCCGTCGGTCAGCAGACCGCCCTGATCAAAGCCCACATAGCCGGGCGGCGCGCCGATCAGCCGTGAGACGGCGTGCTTCTCCATATATTCCGACATGTCGAAGCGCAGCAGCTCGACCCCCAGCGAATCGGCCAGTTGGCGGGCGACCTCGGTCTTGCCAACGCCGGTCGGTCCCGCGAACAGATAGTTGCCGATCGGCTTTTCCGGCTCGCGCAGGCCCGCACGGGCCAGCTTGATCGCCGAGGTCAGCGCGTCGATGGCCGCATCCTGCCCAAACACCACACGCTTGAGCGAGCGGTCGAGGTCGCGCAGCACCTCGGCATCGTCCTTGGAGACGTTCTTGGGCGGAATCCGCGCGATCTTGGCCACGACGGCCTCGATCTCTTTCGGCGAGATGGTCTTTCTGCGCCGACTTTCGGCGACCAGATGCTGCGCCGCGCCGGCCTCGTCGATGACATCGATGGCGCTGTCGGGCAGCTTGCGGTCGTTGATGTAGCGGCTGGCGAGTTCCACGGCGGTCTTGATCGCCTCATTCGTATAGCGCAGCTCGTGATGCGCCTCGAAATGGGGCTTCAGACCCATGAGGATCTTGATCGAATCCGGCACCGAGGGCTCGTTCACGTCGATCTTCTGGAAACGCCGCGACAGGGCGCGGTCCTTTTCAAAGTGCTGGCGGAACTCCTTGTAGGTGGTCGAGCCCATGCAGCGCATCTTGCCGCCGGCAAGCGCCGGCTTCAGCAGGTTCGACGCATCCATCGCGCCGCCCGAGGTCGCACCGGCACCGATCACGGTGTGGATCT
Source organism: Paracoccus jeotgali (assembly GCF_002865605.1). Classification (NCBI taxonomy): domain Bacteria; kingdom Pseudomonadati; phylum Pseudomonadota; class Alphaproteobacteria; order Rhodobacterales; family Paracoccaceae; genus Paracoccus; species Paracoccus jeotgali. Next base: position 1,443,340 of record NZ_CP025583.1, on the reverse strand, counting down.
CGTCAATGAACAGGACCGCATCGGGATGCGCCTCGAGTTCCTTGACGACAGCCTTCAGCCGCTCTTCGAAATCGCCGCGATAGCGGGTGCCGGCCAGCAGCGCCCCCATGTCGAGCGAAAAGATCGTGGCGCCGGAGAGCACCTCGGGCGTCTCGCCCTCGACGATCTTCTTGGCCAGACCTTCGGCGATGGCGGTCTTGCCCACGCCGGGGTCACCCACCAGCAGCGGGTTGTTCTTGCGCCGACGGCACAGGACCTGGATGCAACGCTCGACCTCGGCCTCGCGCCCGATCAGGGGATCGACATCGCCCTGAACGGCTTTTTCGTTCAGGTTGACGCAGAACTTGTCGAGCGCCGATTCGGATTTCGGCGACGGTGCCGCCTCTTCCTCGGCCGGAGATTCCGAGCCGGTCACCGGGCGCGCTTCGTTGAAATCGGGATTCTTGGCCACGCCATGGGCGATGAAATTCACCGCGTCATAACGCGACATGTCCATTTCCTGCAGGAAATAGGCAGCATGCGATTCGCGTTCGGCAAAGATCGCGACCAGCACATTGGCGCCCGTCACCTCGGCCCGGCCCGAAGACTGGACATGGATCGCGGCACGCTGGATCACGCGCTGGAAGGCCGCCGTCGGCACCGCTTCCGAGCCGTCGATATCGGTCACCAGCGTCGACAGATCGTCGTCAATGAATTCGTTCAGATGCTGGCGCAGCTCGGCCAGATCGACATTGCAGGCCCGCATCACGCGCACCGCATCGGGTTCTTCGGTCAGCGCCAGCAACAGATGTTCCAGCGTCGCCAATTCGTGGCGGCGTTCATTGGCAAGCGCGAGGGCGGCATGAATCGCCTGTTCAAGAGAGGTCGAGAATGAGGGCACTTGCGTCTCCTGTCAGTCTGTCCGAGCGGTTTGGGCCGCGCCCACCTGCACAGACTGTCATCATCATCTTAAGGATTGGTGGATTTCGTCGCGTTTCAAGTCACATTTTCGCGGCAGCACCGAAATCCCGGTTGTGCGTGACAATCTGGGCGTCCCCCGGTCGGGTTTCAAGGCGTGGAGGGTCGTGTTTTCCATCCCTAGAACGCGTCCTTCATGGCACGCAGCCGGGCGAAGGCCGACGCCGCATCGCTGGCCCCGACGCTTTCGGCCAAGGCCCCGGCGCGCAGGAAGGGATTGGTGGCTCGTTCCACGGCCAGCGTCGCGGGCGCGCAGGGAAAGCGGCCAGCGGCGATCTGGTCCAGCCGGTCCTGCAGGGCCGTGTTGTCGGCATCCACCGACAGCGCAAAGGCGCCGTTTCCGGTGCAGTAATCATGGCCCGAGCAGACGAGCGTCTCGTCCGGCAGGGCGTTCAGCCGCATCAGGCTTTGCCACATGGTCGGCGCGTCGCCTTCGAACAGCCGCCCGCAGCCAAGCGCCATCAGGCTGTCGCCGGTAAAGACCGCGCTCGCCTCAGGCACGTGAAAGGCCAGATGCCCGACCGTATGCCCCGAGACGTCGATCACATGCGCCGTCAGCCCCGCCGCCTGCACCGTCTCGCCCGCACCAACCTGCTGATCCAGGGGCGGCAGGCGGTGGACGTCGGCAGCCCCGCCGATGACCTGCGCCCCCGTCTCCGCGACCAGTTCCGGTACCGCCTGGATGTGATCGGCGTGGTGATGGGTCAGGAAGATCTGGTCCAGCCGCCAGCCCCGCTCGCGCAGCGCCTGCAGCACTGGCGCGGCCTCGGGGGCGTCGAACAGCGCGGTCTGCCCGTCTGCGTGCAGCAGATAGGCGTAATTGTCCTGCAGGCAGCGGATGGTGACAATCTCGGCTTGGGACATTGCAAACTCCTGTTCTTTGCGGTCAGTCTGGACCGCGACCGACGCCGCCGCAACCGAGTGCAATTCGACAGATGCATCATAATGTCATCGATCTGCGCCGATTCTATTATGCACGCTCGTTGGGGCGGGTCGCGCAGCGCATCCTGCGGGACCGGCTGGGGGCGAGCTGGCCGGCGGCCTCGGTCACGGGCATGTCGGTCGCGGGTTACGGCTTCGCCGTGCCGATGCTGCGGCCCTATCTGGGCCATGCGCGGCGCGTGACCGGGCTGATGCCGGGGCGGCAGGGCGTCATGGCCTGGCCCGCCGGTGGGGCCAATCACAGCGTCTTGTGCGACGAGACCGCCTGGCCGCTGGATACCGGCAGCGTCGACCGGCTGGTGATCCTGCACGGGTTGGAGACCTCGGACCATCCCGGCGCGCTGCTGGCCGAGGCGTGGCGCGCCTTGGGGCCGGGCGGGCGGATGGTGGTGATGGTGCCGAACCGGGCGGGGCTATGGGCGCGGACCGATACGACGCCCTTCGGGTTCGGCCGCAGCTATACGCCCGGCCAGCTTGCGCGGCAGGCCGAGGCGGCGGGCTTCGTGACCGAGCGCAGCGGCGCTGCCATCTATATCCCGCCCTCGGACCGCCGTTTCTGGCTGCGCAGCGCCATGTGGTGGGAGCGGATGGGCGGGCGGATCTCGTCGGTTCTGGTGGCGGGGGTGATCTGGGCCGAGTTCACCAAGCAGATCCGCGCCCCCGTCGGTCCGGCGCAGCGGGTCAGCGTGCCAAGCCCGCTCGAGGTGCTGGAAGGCATCGCGCGGCCACGCCCGGCACGCGATCCGGCCCGTGGCACGCAGGCGCATGATGCGCGCTGTGCCGGGGTTGGGGCAGGGGGTGCACGAGGGGCCGCGCCGCGAGTGTGACATCGGTTGCAGGCAGCGGGGCAGGTGGAAAGCGGGCGTGACCGCCTCGCCCGGAAGGCGGCGTGACCCGATGCCGCAATGCGGCAAGATGTTGGCGCAAAACGCGCCCGCGGCGTCATTGGAGTGTTGCGGGTGCGAAAAACAATTGCTACAGACCACCGCGAAAGATGACGGGCGGAAACTGCCCGCACCCAACGACCGTGATCCCGCATCCGACTGTCCCGAGGGACGGCCCGACGGCGGGTTGCGCGCAAACCGGAAGGATGACCGTGGCCAACTCCGCATCGATTTCCGCCTCGATTGCCGGGCGCTATGCGCAGGCGTTGTTCGATATCGTCAGGGAATCCGAAGGGATCGACCAGCTGGCCCAGCAGGCCGACGCGCTGGACACGGCGCTTCAGGACAGCGAGGCGCTGCGCGACCTGATCGCGTCGCCGATCTATTCGCGCGCCGAGCAGCAGCGCTCGATCCAGGCGATTGCCGCGCGCATGGGCCTGTCGGACGCGCTGACCAACACGCTGGCGCTGATGGCGCGCAACCGCCGCCTGTTCGCGCTGCCGCAACTGATCGACCGGCTCAGGGCGCTGATCGCCGAGGAACGCGGCGAAGTCACCGCCGATGTCGTCTCGGCCGTCGAGCTGAGCGATACGCAAAAGCAGCGTCTGACCGCGACGCTGGCCGAAAAATCGGGCAAGACGGTCAAACTGAACACGCGCGTCGATGACACGCTCATCGGCGGCATGATTGTCAAGCTGGGCTCGCAGATGATCGACAGTTCGATCAGATCGAAGCTCGCTTCCCTGCAGAATGTCATGAAAGAGGTCGGATAATGGGAATCCAGGCTGCCGAGATTTCGGCGATCCTCAAGGATCAGATCAAGAATTTCGGCCAGGACGCCGAAGTGGCCGAAGTCGGCCAGGTGCTGTCGGTCGGTGACGGCATCGCCCGCATCTACGGCCTCGACAAGGTCCAGGCCGGCGAGATGGTGGAATTCCCCGGCGGCATCCGCGGCATGGTGCTGAACCTCGAAACCGACAACGTCGGCGTCGTGATCTTCGGCGATGACCGCGACATCAAGGAAGGCGACACCGTCAAGCGGACCGGCGCCATCGTCGAAGTGCCGGTCGGCAAGGGCCTGCTGGGCCGCGTCGTCGACGCGCTTGGCAACCCGATCGACGGCAAGGGCCCGCTGACCGACGTCACGCAGGCCGTGGCCGACGTGAAGGCGCCGGGCATCATGCCGCGTAAATCGGTGCACGAGCCGATGGCGACGGGCATGAAGGCCGTGGACGCCATGATACCGGTTGGCCGCGGTCAGCGAGAGCTGATCATCGGCGACCGCCAGACCGGCAAGACCGCGCTCGCGCTCGACACGATCCTGAACCAGAAGAACTATAACGGCCGCGAAGACGACGGCATGAAGACGCTGTATTGCGTCTATGTCGCCATCGGGCAGAAGCGCTCGACCGTGGCGCAGCTGGTGCAAAAGCTGGAAGAGACCGGCGCGATGGAATATTCCATCGTCGTCGCCGCCACCGCCTCGGACCCCGCGCCGATGCAGTATCTGGCGCCCTATTCCGGCACCGCCATGGGCGAGTTCTTCCGCGACAACGGCATGGACGCGCTGATGATCTATGACGACCTGTCCAAGCAGGCCGTCGCCTATCGCCAGATGTCGCTGCTGCTGCGTCGCCCGCCGGGGCGCGAAGCCTATCCGGGCGACGTGTTCTATCTGCACTCGCGCCTGCTCGAGCGTTCGGCCAAGCTGAACGAGAATTACGGCGGCGGTTCGCTGACCGCGCTGCCGATCATCGAAACCCAGGCGGGTGACGTGTCGGCCTATATTCCGACCAACGTGATCTCGATCACCGACGGGCAGATCTTCCTGGAGACCGACCTGTTCTTCCAGGGCATCCGTCCGGCCGTGAACACCGGTCTGTCGGTGTCGCGGGTGGGGTCGTCGGCCCAGACCAAGGCGATGAAATCCGTCGCCGGCCCGGTCAAGCTGGAACTGGCGCAGTATCGTGAGATGGCGGCCTTCGCGCAGTTCGGCTCGGACCTCGACGCGGCAACGCAGCGCCTGCTGAACCGCGGCGCGCGCCTGACCGAGCTGATGAAGCAGCCCCAGTATCACCCGCTGACCAACGCCGAGATCGTCGTCGTCATCTATGCGGGCACGCATGGCTATGTCGACCAGGTGCCGGTCCGCGAGATCGTGGCCTGGGAACAGGGTCTGATCCAGTTCCTGCGCAACCAGAGATCGGATCTGCTGGACGACATCACCAAGAACGACCGCAAGGTGGCGGGCGATCTGGAAGATGCGATCAAGGCTGCTCTGGACGCTTACAACAAAACCCGCGCCTGAGAGGAGGGATAGATGCCCAGCCTCAAGGATCTGAAAAACCGGATCAACAGCGTCAAGTCGACGCGCAAGATCACCAAGGCCATGCAGATGGTCGCCGCCGCCAAGCTGCGCCGGGCCGAGGAAGCCGCCAAAGAGGCGCGCCCCTATGCCGACCGCATGAACGCGGTCATGGCGGGGCTGGCCAGCAAGGCGGCCGGTGCCGACACCGCGCCGCGCCTGCTGGCCGGGACCGGCGCGGAAGAACGTCATCTGCTGGTGGTGCTGACCTCGGAACGCGGTCTGGCCGGTGGTTTCAACTCGACCATCGTGCGGCTGGCGCGCCAGACGGCGAACCGGCTGACGGGCGAGGGGAAAGAGGTCACCATCCTGACCGTCGGCAAGAAGGGCCGCGAGCAGCTCAAGCGCGATTACGGGCAGATGTTCGTTAATCATGTCGACATGTCGGACGTGAAAAGCGTCGCCTATGAAAACGCCCGCGGCATCGCGGACGAGGTGCTCGACCGCTTTGAAACCGGCGATTTCGACGTGGCGACGCTGTTCTACAACCGCTTCGAATCGGTGATCAGCCAGGTGCCGACCGCGCGCCAGATCATCCCCGCGGTGATCGACGAGACGGCAGAGCCGGTCTCGGTCTCGGCCGAATACGACTATGAGCCGGGCGAAGAGGCGATCCTGCGCGACCTGCTGCCGCGCGCGGTGGCGACGCAAGTGTTCACCGCCCTGCTGGAAAACGCCGCGTCCGAACAGGGCGCGCGGATGACGGCCATGGACAACGCGACGCGCAACGCCGGCGACATGATCGACCGTCTGACCACCGTCTATAACCGGTCCCGTCAGGCTGCGATCACCAAGGAACTTATCGAAATCATTTCGGGCGCCGAGGCGCTCTGACCGCAAAGGGGTAGAAACATGGCAGAGGCCAAAGCAAAGGGCAGGATCACCCAGGTCATCGGCGCCGTCGTCGACGTGCAGTTCGAAGACCACCTGCCGGCGATTCTGAACGCGTTGGAAACCACCAACAACGGCAAGCGGCTGGTGCTGGAAGTGGCCCAGCATCTGGGCGAGAACACCGTCCGCACCATCGCCATGGACGCGACCGAAGGTCTGGTCCGCGGCGCCGAGGTCACCGATATCGGCGAACCGATCCAGGTGCCGGTGGGCGACGTGACCCTTGGCCGGATCCTCAACGTCGTGGGCGAGCCCGTTGACGAAGGCGCGCCGCTGAACGTGACCGAGACCCGCTCGATCCACCAGCCGGCGCCCGACTTCGCCTCGCAGGCGACCTCGTCGGAAATCCTCGTCACCGGCATCAAGGTCATCGACCTGCTGGCCCCCTATTCCAAGGGCGGCAAGATCGGCCTGTTCGGCGGTGCCGGCGTCGGCAAGACGGTTCTGATCATGGAACTGATCAACAACATCGCCAAGGTGCACTCGGGCTATTCCGTCTTCGCCGGCGTGGGCGAGCGGACGCGCGAGGGCAACGACCTCTACTATGAAATGGTCGAATCCGGCGTCATCAACACCGAAGACCTCAGCAAGTCCAAGGTGGCGCTGGTCTATGGCCAGATGAACGAGCCTCCGGGTGCGCGGATGCGCGTGGCGCTGACCGGCCTGACCGTGGCCGAGCAGTTCCGCGACCAGTCCGGCACCGACGTGCTGTTCTTCGTCGACAACATCTTCCGCTTTACCCAGGCCGGCTCCGAGGTTTCGGCGCTGCTGGGCCGCATCCCCTCGGCCGTGGGCTATCAGCCGACGCTGGCCACCGACATGGGCGCGATGCAGGAACGCATCACCTCGACCAAACGCGGCTCGATCACCTCGATCCAGGCGGTCTACGTGCCCGCCGACGACCTGACCGACCCGGCCCCGGCCACGACCTTTGCCCACCTCGACGCCACGACCAACCTGTCGCGTGCGATCTCGGAACTGGGCATCTATCCGGCCGTGGACCCGCTGGACAGCTCGTCGCGCCTGATGGACCCGCAGATCCTGGGCGAAGAGCATTACAACGTCGCCCGCGAGGTTCAGGGAATCCTGCAGAAATACAAGTCGCTGCAGGACATCATCGCGATCCTCGGAATGGACGAACTGTCGGAAGAGGACAAGCTGACCGTCGCCCGCGCCCGCAAGATCCAGCGCTTCCTGTCGCAGCCCTTCGACGTCGCCAAGGTCTTCACCGGCTCTGACGGTGTGCAGGTGCCGCTGGAAGAGACGATCCGGTCCTTCAAGGCCGTCGCCGCCGGCGAATACGATCACCTGCCGGAAGCCGCCTTCTACATGGTCGGCGGGATCGAGGACGTGAAGGCCAAGGCCCAGAAACTCGCCGCAGAAGCGGCATAAGGGGGCGAAATGGCTGATACCATGCAGTTCGACCTGGTCGCGCCGGAACGGAACCTGATTTCCGTTCCCGTGCGCGAGGTGCGCCTGCCGGGCGAGGATGGCGATCTGTCGGCGATGCCCGGTCACGCCGCCACCATCGTCAATCTGCGGCCCGGTCTGGTCACCGTCGTCGACGACAAGGGGACCGAGCATCAGTTCGCCATCTCGGGCGGGTTCGCCGAGATCACCAACGACTCGGTCTCGCTTCTGGCCGAGATCGGGCGTCGTCGGGACGAGATGACGCAAGAGGTGTTCGACGAGATGCTGCGCTCGGCCCATCGCAAGAAGAAGGTGGCCGAGGCCCGCGAGGCCGAAGGCGCCGAGGGCGTGGTCGCCGCCGCCGTCAAGCTGCTGGCCGACATGCAGGCGCTTGGCACGCATATCGGTCTGGACCCGGACTCCTCGACGGTCCCGCACTGAAGCACCTGAACAAGACGACGAAAGCCCCGGATTTCCGGGGCTTTTCTTTTGGCAATCTGCGCCGGGCAGGGGGCGGCTACAGCCCGGCTTCGTCCAGAATCGCCTCGGCCTCGATGGTGCAGGGCGACAGGGTCGAGCGATCCTCACCGGGGAAGAAACGTCCGCGAATGGCCGTGGGCATGGGCTTGGGATGCGGCATCAGCACCTCTGGGCCAAGGCGGGCGGATTCCGCCTTCCAGCTTGACGCAATCGCCATCTGCGCGGCCTTGCTGGCACCGTAGGCACCAAAGAACTTCTGCCCGCCGCGCGGATCGTCGGGAATGATCGCCACGCCGTGACGGGCCCGCAGCAGCGGCTCGAGCAGGCCGATCAGGTTCTGGGTCGCGGTCGCGTTGACCTTGAACGAGTTCTCCCAATCCTTGCCGTCGACATGGCCCGCCGGGGTCAGCGGCGCGGCGTGGATGGCCGTGTGCACCCAGACATCCAGACCGCCCCACCGCTTGGCGATGGCGGCGGTCAGCTGCATCATGGCAGGCGATTCCATCACATCCATGGGCGCCAGCGTTGCCGGCTGGCAGCCGGCATTGCGCAGGCGGTCGTCCAGCTCTTCCAGCGCGCCGACGGTGCGGGCAACCGCGATGACGTGATAGCCGCGATGGCCAAGCGCCTCGGCCAGCGCCGCGCCAAGCCCCCGCGAGGCGCCGGTGACAAGCGCCACCTTTTGCGGACCGGGCTTGTGCCCCGCCGACAGATGTTCCGCCATACGCTTTGCCATGTCCTTTTTCATGGCCGATGCTGTCCCATACCCACGCGCGAACTGCAAGATGGGACAGGGAATTGACTTCCGGGCCGGATGCGGCAAAATCGCGCGCATAAACAAGACACCCAGGAGGGGCACCAAGATGACTTTGACCCAGGCCGCGATGCCGACCCGTTCCCTGTTCGCCAATTCGATGCTGGTCCTTGCCGGCTCGGCGGTGCTGGCGATCTCGGCGCAGATCTCGGTTCCGATGATCCCGGTTCCGATGACGCTGCAGACGCTGGCGGTTTCGGTGATCGGGCTGACCTATGGGGCAAGGCTGGGTGCGCTGACGCTGCTCGCCTATCTGGCCGAGGGCGCGATGGGGCTGCCGGTCTTTGCAAACGCCACCGGCGGCATCGCGCCGCTGATGGGGCCGACGGCGGGCTTTCTGTGGGGCTTTATCGGCATGGCATGGCTGACCGGCTGGCTGGTCGAGCGTGGGCTGGACCGGGGCGTGATGCGCCTGTTCGTAGCCGCCTTCCTGCCCGCGATTCTGCTGTTCGTGCCGGGGATGCTGGCGCTGAAGGCGGTGACCGGCCTGTCGCTCAGCGCGGCCTTCATGGCCGGGGTCGCGCCTTTCCTGCTGGGCGCGGTGGTCAAGGCGATCCTGGCCGCCATGGCCGTCAAGGGCGGGTGGAGCGTGCTGGACCGCCGCTGATCCCACGGACCCGGAACCTTACGACGCCGTCCCATCCGGGGCGGCGTTTTCGCTTTCGGCGGCCTTCAGCGCCGCCAGCGCCGATTTGCACAGCCCCAGCGGCAGCCATTGGCAGGCCGCGCAGATGCGATCCAGATCGTCGGGATCGAGCCGCCGGGCCCGCGCCTCGGCCTGCGCCCACGTCATCGCGGCGCCCGGCGCAATGCCAAGCGCCGCGCCATGCGCTTGGTCCAGCCCCGCGATGCGCTCGGCCGAGGCGCAGCCTTGACCACGCCGGTGCGGGCAGGGGGCGCAGATGCTGTCGGCGCCTGCCACGAACTGCACGGGCGTCGCCGGATCGCGGCGCAGCCGGCCCATCACCACCCTGTCCATGTTCCGGCTGAAGGCGGGCGAGTAGCCTCGTCCGGCCCAGCCGATGGAGCACAAGACGTGATGAGGGCGCAGCAAAACGGCCCCGGACTCCGGGGCCGTGTCTGCATCTGTCGCCGGCTTAGCGCTTGTCGACCGGGACATAATCGCGCTTATCCGAGCCGACATAAAGCTGGCGCGGGCGGCCGATCTTGTTCTGCGGGTCCGACAGCATCTCTTTCCACTGCGAGATCCAGCCGACGGTGCGCGAGAGCGCGAAGATCGGGGTGAACATCGAGGTCGGGAAGCCGATGGCCGACAGGATGATGCCGGAATAGAAATCGACGTTCGGATAGAGCTTTTTCGAGACGAAATACTCATCCTCGAGGGCGATCCGCTCCAGCTCCTTGGCAACCTTAAGGGTCTCGTTGTTCTCGATCCCCAGCAGGTCCAGAACCTCGTCGGCGGATTCCTTCATCACCTTGGCGCGCGGGTCGAAGTTCTTGTAGACCCGGTGCCCAAAGCCCATCAGGCGGAAGGGATCATCCTTGTCCTTGGCGCGCTTGATGTATTCCGGAATGCGGTCGACGGTGCCGATTTCCTGCAGCATTTCCAGCGCCGCCTGGTTCGCACCGCCATGCGCCGGCCCCCACAGGCAGGCGATGCCCGCCGCGATGCAGGCAAACGGGTTCGCCCCCGACGACCCGGCCAGACGCACGGTCGAGGTCGAGGCGTTCTGTTCGTGATCGGCATGCAGGGTAAAGATGCGGTCCATGGCCCGCGCCAGCGCCGGATCGACCTTGTAGTTTTCGGCCGGAACCGAGAAGCACATATGCAGGAAGTTCGACGCGTAATCGAGGTCGTTCTTCGGATAGACGAAGGGCTGGCCCATCGCGTATTTGAACGCCATCGCAGCCAGCGTCGGCAGCTTGGCGATCAGCCGGATCGAGGCCACCTCGCGGTGATGCGGGTCATTGATGTCGAGGCTGTCGTGATAGAAGGCCGACATCGCGCCGACCACGCCCACCAGCGTTGCCATCGGGTGGCTGTCACGGCGGAAGCCGCGGAAGAAATAATGCATCTGCTCATGCACCATGGTGTGGCGCGTGATGCGGTTCTCGAAATCGACCATCTGCTCTTCCGACGGCAGTTCGCCGTGCAGCAGCAGATAGCAGACCTCGAGATAATGCGACTTCTCGGCAAGCTGCTCGATCGGATAGCCGCGATACCACAGCTCACCCTTGTCGCCGTCGATAAAGGTGATCTCGGAATCGCAGCTGGCGGTCGAGGTAAAGCCGGGGTCATAGGTAAAGACGTCGCCTTGGGCGTAGAGCTTGCGAATATCCAGGCAATCCGGTCCCGCAGTCGGCGTCAGGACAGGCAATTCGACCTGCTTCTCGCCCAGAGACAGAATCGCGGGTTTCTTGTCAGCCATTCCGGTTTCCTTCGCTTATGCCGGCGCCGTCGGCAGCCGGTTGTGAAAGCGGGTCTTGGCCCGCCTGATCTTGCAGCCGTGCAAGGGCCTCATCGCGGCCAAGCGCCAGCATCATGTCGAACACGCTGGGGGTAGAGCTTGTCCCGGCCAAGGCAGCGCGCAGCGGCGACGCGATCTTGCCCAGTCCCAGCCCGTTTGCCTCTGCCACGGACTTGGCAGCCTGCTCCAGCTCGTCGCGCGACCAACTAGCAGTCCGCAACGCAGCCGTCAATGTAATCAGCATACCACGGGATACCGTATCCAGCGCCGCGGCGGCCCTCTCGTCCGGCACGATCGGACGCTCGATCAGCGCGAAGCGGGCCTGTTCCAGCAGCGCAGGCAGGGTCTTGGCCTTGGCCTGCAGCGCCGGCAGGATCGGGCGCAGCCGTTCGATCTGCCGCTGCGTCAGGCGCGGGTGTTCCGCTGCGTCAAGATAGCGGTCCAGCTCTGCCAGCAGTTCGGTCTCGCTCATCCGCGCGATGTGCCAGCCCGAGACATGCTCGAGCTTCTTGAAGTCCAGCCGGGCCGGCGCCCGCCCGATGCCGTCAAGGGTGAACCACTCTTGCGCCTGGGCGTCGGTGAACAGCTCGTCATCGCCATGCGACCAGCCGAGCCGGGCCAGATAGTTGCGCATCGCCGCCGCCGGATAACCCAAGACCGCGTATTCATGCAGCCCGACCGCGCCGTGCCGTTTCGACAGCTTCTTGCCGTCAGTGCCATGGATCAGCGGGATATGGGCAAAGACCGGGCGCGGCCAGCCCATCGCGTCATAGATCTGCGCCTGCCGCGCGGCATTGGTCAGATGATCGTCGCCGCGAATGACATGGGTCACCCCCATGTCGTGATCGTCGACCACCACCGCATGCATATAGGTCGGCGTCCCGTCGCTGCGCAGCAGCACCATGTCGTCAAGCTGATCGTTGCGGAAGGTGACGTCGCCCTGCACGGCATCCGCGATCACCGTCTGCCCCTCGCGCGGGGCGCGCAGGCGGATGGCAAAGGGGCGGTCCTGCTGCGGCTCGGTCGCGTCGCGCCAGGGCGACAGGAAGGGGCGGTTGGGGTTGGCCTCGCGCCAGGCAGTGATCTCCTCTGGCGTCGAATAGCAGCGATAGGCATGGCCTTGGGCCAGCATCTGCTGGGCGATCTCGGCATGGCGGGGGGCGCGCTCGAACTGGCTGATCGGCGCGCCGTCCCAGTCGAGGCCCAGCCAGCGCAGCCCGTCCAGAATGGCCTCGCTGGCTTCCGGGGTCGAGCGGGCGCGGTCGGTATCCTCGATCCGCAGCAGGAACTGCCCGCCATGGTGGCGCGCGAAAAGCCAGTTGAACAGCGCCGTGCGCGCGCCCCCGATATGCAGATAGCCGGTCGGCGAGGGCGCGAAGCGGGTCACGACAGCGGAGGAGGTGGGGGCTGAGGACATGGCGTGCCTTTCAAGGGTCGGGCAGGGCGTGACCCCGTCGTTAACCCTTTGTGAACGAGTCTCGATCTATGGTCGCGCCGAGGGATAGCGAAGGGGCCGCAAAGACACAAGAATGGCATTCGCAGACGCCACGACAGAACTCGCAATGACGTCGCAGCGCCGTTCTGCGGCGGCCACCCCGCGCCGCGCCCGCAGCGAGGATCTGGCCGGGCCGGCAGAACGCGCCGGGCTGATCTGCTGGGCTCCGGTCTGGATTTCGGTGGGCATCGGGCTGTGGTTCGCGCTGCCGTTCCAGCCGGGCTTCGGGGCGAATCTCGGGGCCGCTGTGGTGGGCATTGTGGGCGCGGCGCTCTGGTATTGGCGGCTGGATCTGCAGGCCGGCTGGCGCCTGGGTGGCGCGACGCGGCTGATCGGCTTTGCGCTGCTGGCGGTGGCGGTGGGCTTTGGGCTGTCCAGCCTGCGCGCCCATCGCGTCGCCGCCCCGGTGCTGGAGTTTCGTTATTATGGCGCGATCGAGGGCCGGGTGACCGGCATCGACCGCTCGGCCCGCGACCGCATGCGGCTGACGCTGGATCAGGTCCGGCTCGAGCGGGTGCCCGACCACCGCCTGCCGCGCAAGCTGCGCCTGTCGCTGCCCGATGGCGTGACCGAGGCGCCGGCGCCCGGAACGCGGGTCATGCTGACTGGCCATCTCGGCCCGCCGCCGGGGCCGGCAGAGCCTGGCGGCTTTGATTTCCGGCGCGCGGCGTGGTTTTCCAGCCTCGGCGCCATCGGCTATACGCGGAGCCCGGTGATGACCGTCGCGCCGCCCGGGACTGACGGGGCGATGCGCCTGCACCGGCTGCGGATGCGCGTTTCGGCCGCAATGCAAGAGCGGATCGGCGGGCAGGCGGGGGCGGTGTCGTCGGCCCTGATGACCGGCGACCGCAGCGGCATCAGCGAAGAGACCAACCAGATGATGCGGGATTCGAACCTCTACCACATCATCTCGATCTCGGGCCTGCACATGGCGATGCTGGGCGGCTTTGTGTTTTCGGCGCTGCGGCTGCTGATCGTGGCGGGGCAGGCGGTCAGCGGGCGCGGCGTCAGCTGGGCCGCGCACAAGCTGGCGGCCATTGGCGGAATTGCCGCGGCGGCGGGCTATCTGTGGCTGTCGGGCGGCGGGGTCGCGACCGAGCGGGCGTTTCTGATGGTCGCGGTGATGATGGGGGCCATCCTCGCCGACCGCCGGGCGCTGTCGCTGCGGACGGTGGCGTTGGCAGCGGCGGTGATCCTCGCCCTCGCGCCCGAGGCGCTGCTGACGCCGGGATTTCAGATGAGCTTTGCCGCCACCATCGCGCTGATCGTCAGCTTCCGCCCCTGGCACCGCCTGTCCGCGCGGCTGCCCTGGCTGCTGCGGCCGGTCGTGATGCTGATCGCGTCGTCAGTGGTGGCGGGCTTTGCGACCTCGCCCATCGCGGCGCTGCATTTCGGGCGCATGGCCCATTACGGGGTGCTGGCGAATCTGCTTGTGGTGCCGGCGACCGGCGTCCTGATCATGCCGATGGGGCCGATCGCGGCGCTGCTGGCGCCCTTCGGGCTCGAGGCGCCGGCGCTGTGGCTGATGGGTCTGGGGACAAACTGGATGCTGGCGGTCGGGACGTGGATCGCGGGGTTGAAGGGGTCGGTCAGCCTCGTCACCCAGCCCGGCCCGCTGGTGCTGCCCCTGCTGGCGATTGGCGCCACGATGGCAGTGCTGGGGTGGCGCAGCCGGGCGGGGTGGCGCGGGAACTGGCGCGGCATCGGGGGGATCGTGCTGGTCGCAGCGGGGTTCTCGGCCTGGCTGAATGTCAGCCGCCCGCAGATGCTGATCTCGCAGGCGGGTGATGCGGTGGGCGTGATGACGCCGCAGGGCCGGGTGCTGTCCAAGCCCAAGGGCGGCAGCTTCACGGTGCGGGAATGGCTGGAAAAGGACGGCGACATGGTCTCGCAAGAAGAGGCAGCGTCCCGGCCGGGGTGGGAGGGGCCGGTGAAGATCCGGCAGACGGGGTTCGCCGGGGTTCAGGTCTGGCATCTGACCGGCAAGGGCAGCGCCGAGGCGGTGCCGCGCTTGTGTCATGACGGCGCGATCATCGTGACCGATCAGGCGGTGGACAAGGCAAGCAACAGTAAGGCCGGGGCAGGGGGTGCGTGTCAGCTTTTCGACCTGAACCGGCTGCGCCGGACCGGCGCTGTGGCGATGACGGATGGCGAGGCAGGGCTGCGCGTCGTCACCACAAGGCAGGCGACGGGGCAGCGGCCGTGGTCCTATTAAGGCTGTTTACTAATCGTGCAGCCGTTCCGCTGGGGACCGTGCGTCTCCCACCCTCAGACGAACTGCTCGCGGGTCAGCCGTTCCTCCAGCCCGTGACCTGCGTCGAACAGGATGCGGTGGGCGACCTGCGGCTCGGACTTGATCTCGACCCACAGCACGGAATCGACGCCGCGCGAATCGGCATCGGCCATGACCGGCCGCTTTTCGGGCTCCAGCACGTCAAAGCGCACGGTCGCGGTCTTGGGCAGGATCGCGCCGCGCCAGCGGCGGGGCCGGAACGCCGCGATGGCGGTCAGGGCCAGCACATCCGACCCCATCGGCAGGATCGGCCCATGAGCAGAATAGTTATAGGCGGTCGATCCCGCAGGGGTGCACACCAGCGCGCCGTCGCAGACCAATTCCTCCATCCGCACCCGGCCATCGACCGAAATCCGCAGCCGCGCTGCCTGAGGTCCGATCCGCAACATGCTGACTTCATTGATCGCCAGCGCCGTATAGCGGCTGCCGTCGATGGCGCCCGCAGTCATCGACAGCGGGTTGGTCACCGTCAACTCGGCCTCGGCGATGCGCTCGGGCAGCCCCTCTTCGGCATAGTCGTTCATCAGAAAGCCTATGGTGCCGCGGTTCATCCCGTAGACCGGCAGCCCGCGATTGCCGTGCAGCGTGGTCAGCATCAGCCCGTCGCCGCCAAGCGCGACCAGCACCTCGGCCTCGTCTTCCGTGGCCTGCCCGTAACGCGCCGTCAGCCGCTTCAGCGCCGCCTGCGCGACCTTGGTCTCGCTGGCCACGAAGCGAAGTCGTTCTATCATCTGCCGATCCCCACCAATCCCGGCCAAGTTCCCGCCTGCGTCCGCCGAAGGCAACCCCTGTCGAGGGACGGGCCGCGGCCAACTATCGTCAAGCCGCTGATTTCCTGTTTAGTCCGCGACAGGGCTGGGCTAGACAGTCGCCGACCCCGCCTCGTTTCCGGAGAGACAGCATGAAAAGCCAGACCCATGATTTCTTCACCCAGAGCCTTGCCGCCCGCGATCCCGACATCGCGCGCGCCATCGAGCAGGAGCTGGGCCGGCAGCGCGATGAGATCGAGTTGATCGCATCCGAGAACATCGTCAGCCGCGCCGTTCTCGAGGCGCAGGGCAGCGTGCTGACCAACAAATACGCCGAGGGCTATCCGGGCAAGCGCTATTATGGCGGCTGCCAATATGTCGATATCGTCGAGAATCTGGCCATCGAGCGGGCGAAAGAGCTGTTCGGCTGCGACTATGCCAATGTGCAGCCGAATTCGGGCAGCCAGATGAACCAGGCGGTGTTTCTGGCGCTGCTGCAGCCGGGCGACACCTTCATGGGGCTGGACCTGAACTCGGGCGGGCACCTGACCCATGGCAGCCCGGTCAACATGTCGGGCAAGTGGTTCAACGTGGTGTCCTATGGCGTGCGCGCCCAGGACCAGCTGATCGACATCGACGACGTCCGCGCCAAGGCGCTGGAACACAAGCCCAAGCTGATCGTCGCCGGCGGCACCGCCTATAGCCGCGGCTGGGACTGGGCCGCGTTCCGCGCCATCGCGGACGAGGTCGGGGCATGGCTGATGGTGGACATGGCCCATATCGCCGGGCTGGTCGCGGGGGGGCAGCATGACAGCCCCGTGCCGCACGCCCATGTCGTGACCAGCACCACCCATAAATCCCTGCGCGGGCCGCGCGGCGGGATCATCCTGACCAATGACGAATCGCTGGCCAAAAAGATCAATTCCGCCGTGTTCCCCGGCCTGCAGGGCGGGCCGCTGATGCATGTCATCGCGGCCAAGGCAGTGGCATTCGGCGAGGCGCTGGAGCCGAGCTTCCGCGATTATGCGGCGCAGGTCGTGACCAACGCCCGCGCCATGGCGGATGAACTTATGAAGGGCGGCATCGACATCGTCTCGGGCGGGACCGACAACCACCTGTGCCTCGCCGATCTGCGGCCCAAGGGCGTGACCGGCAAGGCCGCCGAGGCGGCTTTGGGTCGCGCGCATATCACCTGCAACAAGAACGGCGTGCCGTTCGATCCGGAAAAGCCCTTCGTGACCTCGGGCATCCGTCTGGGGGCGCCTGCCGGGACCACGCGCGGCTTCAAAGAGGACGAGTTCCGCCAGATCGCGCGCTGGATCGTCGAGGTCGTGGACGGGCTGGCCGCCCATGGCGAGGACGGCAATACCGAGGTCGAGGACAAGGTCCGCGCCGAGGTCGCCGAGCTTTGCGCGCGCTTCCCGCTTTACCCGGACCTCTGACCGCGAGCCTGTCGCGCGGCCCCGATGGGTGCCGCGCGATTCGACCCTTGATGGCGGCACGGCCCGCCCATTGCCCCGCCGCGGCGGCGGCGATAGCCTTATTCCAGATCCCTGCAGGAGACGATCATGGCTCAACCGCAAAGCTGGGAGCAGCGCGCCCAGGAATATTCGATGTATGGCTTCACCGACCTGCCATCGGTGCATGAGCGCGGGACCGTCGTCCTGACGCATGGCGAGGGGCCCTATGTCTTCGACACCAATGGCCGGCGCTATCTGGATTCGAATTCGGGCCTGTGGAACATGGTCGCGGGCTTCGATCATCGCGGTCTGATCGACGCCGCCAAGGCGCAGTATGAGCGTTTTCCCGGCTATCACGCCTTTTTCGGGCGGATGTCGGACCAGACGGTGATGCTGTCGGAAAAGCTGGTCGAGGTCTCGCCCTTCCCGCGCGGCAAGGTGTTCTACACAAACTCCGGCTCGGAAGCCAATGATACCATGGTGAAAATGCTGTGGTTCCTAAACCGGGCCGAGGGCCGACCGCAGGCGCGCAAGGTGCTGACGCGGGTGAACGCCTATCACGGGGTGACCATCGCCTCGGCCTCGATGACCGGCAAGCCCTATAACGAGGTCTTCGGCCTGCCGCTGGACGGCTTCATCCACCTGACCTGCCCGCATTACTGGCGCGAGGGGCGGCCGGGCGAGACCGAGCAGGAATTCACCGTCCGCATGGCCAAAGAGCTGGAGGACACCATCGCGCGCGAGGGCGCCGACACCATCGCGGCCTTCGTGGCCGAGCCGGTGATGGGCGCGGGCGGGGTGATCCCCCCCAGCAAGGGGTATTTCCAGGCGATCCAGCCGATCCTTCAGCGTCACGGCATCCCGCTGATCGCGGATGAGGTGATCTGCGGCTTTGGCCGGACCGGCAACACCTGGGGCTGCGAGACCTATGATTTCGTGCCGGATGCGATCATCTCGTCCAAGAACCTGACCGCCGGCTTCTTCCCGATGGGCGCGGTGATCCTGGGGCCCGAGCTGTCCGACCGGCTGAGCGCCGCCGTCGAGGAGATCGAGGAGTTTCCGCACGGCTTCACCGCCTCGGGCCATCCAGTCGGCTGCGCCATCGCGCTGAAGGCCATCGACGTGGTGATGAATGAGGGGCTGGCCGAGAATGTCCGCCGCCTCGCGCCGCGGATGGAGGAGGGGCTGCGCCAGATCATGCAGCGCTCGTCCAATATCGGCGAGCTGCGCGGCGTCGGCTATATGTGGGCGCTGGAGGCCTGCCTCGACCCGGCCAGCAAGACGCCCTTCGATGCGAGCCTGTCGGTCAGCGAGCGGATTGCCAATACCTGCACCGATCTGGGGCTGATCTGCCGCCCGCTGGGTCAGTCGATCGTGCTGTGCCCGCCCTTCATCCTGACGGAGGCGCAGATGGACGAGATGTTCGAAAAGCTGGAACGGGCGCTGAACAAGGTCTTTGCCGAGGTCGCCTGACCCCTCATGCGCCGTCAAGAAACCCCCGCGAGGATCTCGCGGGGGTTTTGCGTTCAGCGGGCCATCAGAACCGGGATGCTGGTCTTGCGCAGCATGGTCCGCGTGGTGCCGCCCAGGATCGCCTCGCGGAAGCGGGAATGGCCATAGGCGCCCATCACGATCAGATCGGCGCCGATCTCAATGGCGCGTTGGGCGAGGATCTCGCTGATCTGCGGCATGGTCCGGGCCAGAACCGCGATGCTTGCGCGCACGCCATGGCGGGTCAGCATCTGGCACAGCGCCCCGCCGGGGTCCGAGCGTTCGGGGCTGTGCGGCGAGGGGTCGATGACGGTGATCTCGACGCTTTCGGCCTTGGCGAGCATCGGCATGGCGCGGCGGATGGCGGTCATCGCCTCTTCCGACTGGTCCCAGGCGATCAGCACGCGCCGCGCCAGCGTTTCGGGCAGTTCGCCCCGCGGCACGATCAGCACCGGCGCACCGCCTTCGAACAGCGCGGCCTCGGTCACCGCCTCGGCGTCGGGGGCGGCCGTCTCGCTATAGGGACGGGTCAGCACGACCAGATCGGCGAAGCGCGCGCGCATCCCGATCAGCGTGGTCAGCCCGCCGACCTGCGCCACCGCGCTTTCGACCGACCAGCGGATCGTCTCGCCCTGCAGGCGCTTGCGGATCATCGTTTCCAGCGATTCGGCCGAAGCCATCGCCTTGTCGATGTTTTCCTGAAACACATAGGCCGAGGCCCCGGCATAATAGTATCCGGTCTGCGAATGATCGACGCCAAGGCAGAAGACTTCCAGATGCGCATCCTCGCGCCGGGCCATCTCGATCGCCGCGGCAAGCTGGTTTTGCTGCCCCTCGCTGGTGATGACCGTCAATATCGTCTTGTAACCCATGATTCTTTCCTTCGCCGTCACGTGCGGCAGAACGCCGCGCTCTCGCCCCAGCCTATTGCGCCGCAGCAGTGTTGGATTTGATGCAGATCAAGGCTAGTCTGCAACGTCACAGCATAGAGAGATCGGGAGCAGCCACCCAAGGCACGCGCCCGCCGCGCGTGATTCGGGCGCATTTGCCCAAATGGATACGGGGACAACTTAACCATGTCGGACTACATCAAGCTGATCGTGCTTGGCGTGATCACGGTCATCGCAGCGATCGCGGCGAATTACGGACGCGATCTGGCCTTCACGGTCAACATGCTGATCGTGATGCTCTTCGCCGCCAGCTTCTTCATTTTCTACCTGCGCCGCACCGACGAGATCCGGCCCGCCATCAACGAGGCAGAGTATAGCGACGGCGTCATCCGCGCCGGCGTGATCGCCACCACCTTCTGGGCGGTGGTGGGCTTTGCCGTCGGTCTGACGGCGGCCGCGCAGCTCGCCTGGCCGCAGCTGAACTTCTCGGACGCTCTGGGCGGCTATATGAACTTTGGCAAGGTGCGTCCCCTGCACACCTCGGCGGTGATCTTCGCCTTTGGCGGCAACGCGCTGATCGCGACCTCGTTCTATGTGGTGCAGCGCACCTCGGCGGCGCGGCTGTGGGGCGGCAACGCCGCCTGGTTCGTGTTCTGGGGCTATCAGCTGTTCATCCTGCTGGCGGCGAGCGGCTATATCCTGGGCGCGACGCAGTCCAAGGAATATGCCGAGCCTGAATGGTATGCCGACTGGTGGCTGGTCGTGGTCTGGGTGACCTATCTGATCGTGTTCCTCGGCACGATCATGAAGCGCCGCGAGCCGCATATCTATGTCGCGAACTGGTTCTATCTGTCCTTCATCGTGACCATCGCGATGCTGCACATCGTCAACAACATGTCGGTGCCGGTCAGCTTCCTCGGGTCGAAATCCGTGCAGGTCTTCTCGGGCGTGCAGGATGCGATGACCCAGTGGTGGTATGGCCACAACGCCGTGGGCTTCTTCCTGACCGCGGGCTTCCTGGGCATGATGTATTACTTCATCCCCAAGCAGGCCGAGCGGCCGGTCTACAGCTACAAGCTGTCGATCATCCACTTCTGGGCGCTGATCTTCCTGTATATCTGGGCCGGTCCGCACCACCTGCACTATACCGCGCTGCCCGACTGGGCGACGACGCTGGGGATGGTTTTCTCGATCATGCTGTGGATGCCCAGCTGGGGCGGGATGATCAACGGTCTGATGACCCTGTCGGGGGCTTGGGACAAGCTGCGCACCGACCCGATCATCCGCATGATGGTCGTCGCCGTGGGCTTTTACGGGATGGCCACCTTTGAAGGGCCGATGATGTCGATCAAGGCCGTGAACAGCCTGTCGCATTATACCGACTGGACCATCGGTCACGTCCACTCCGGCGCGCTTGGCTGGAACGGCATGATCACCTTTGGCGCGCTCTATTATCTGGTGCCGCGTCTGTGGGGCCGCGAGCGTCTGTACAGCCTGCCGCTGGTCAGCTGGCACTTCTGGCTGGCGACGATCGGGCTGGTTCTCTACGCCTCGTCGATGTGGGTGTCGGGCATCATGGAAGGGCTGATGTGGCGCGAGGTCGACAGCCAGGGCTTCCTGGTCAACGCCTTCGCCGACACGGTGGCCGCGAAATACGCCATGAACGTCGTGCGCTTCCTGGGCGGTGCCCTGTATCTGATCGGCGGGCTGGTGATGGCCTATAACCTCTGGGCGACGGTCTCGCGGCAGCCGCGGGTCCAGCCCTCGACCATCGCTGTTCCGGCGGAATAAGGGGACCAACCATGCAGATTCTTGAAAAGCACAAGATCCTCGAACGAAACGCGACGCTGCTGCTGGTGTTCTCGTTCCTGGTGGTCACCGTCGGCGGCATCGTCGAGATCGCGCCGCTGTTCTATCTGGACAACACCATCGAAGAGGTCGAGGGGATGCGTCCATACACCCCCCTCGAACTGACCGGCCGCGACATCTATGTCCGCGAGGGCTGCTATGTCTGCCACAGCCAGATGATCCGCCCGATGCGCGACGAGGTCGAGCGTTACGGCCATTACAGCCTGGCGGCGGAATCGATGTATGACCATCCGTTCCAGTGGGGGTCCAAGCGCACCGGGCCGGATCTGGCCCGGGTCGGCGGCCGCTATTCGGACGAATGGCATGTGGACCACCTGCGCGATCCGCGCTCGGTCGTGCCGGAATCGATCATGCCGGCCTACGGGTTTCTGGAAAACCGCATGATCACGGGCGAATACATCGTCGACCGGCTGCAGACCGACCGCATGGTGGGCGTGCCCTATAGCGACGAGATGATCGAGGCGGCGCGGGCGGACTTCCTCGCCCAGGCCGATCCAGACGCCGACGCCTCGGGGATGGAGGAACGCTATCCCGGCGCCGAGCAGCGCAACTTCGACCGCCAGCCCGGCGTCTCGGAAATGGACGCGCTGATCGCCTATCTTCAGGTGCTGGGGACGATGGTCGACTTCACCACCTTCGAACCGGACCCGACGCGGTAAGGGGGCAGCATGGATCTTTACAGCCTGCTGCGCCAATTCGCCGACAGCTGGGCCCTGCTGGCCCTGGTGGCGATCTTTGTCGGCGTGATCATCTGGGTCTTCCGCCCCGGATCGAGACGCCTGCATGACGACGCGGCGAAAAGCATCTTCAGACATGATCGGCGCCCCGCGCCGCCCCAGAACGACGAGGAGCCCGGTGATGGCTGACAAGGACGATCACGACAGCCCCGAAAACCCGGACAACCGGATCAAGCTGGAACGCATGGCCGCCGATGACGAGGCCAAGAAGCAGATCCTGGAACATCCGTCGGGCGAGCCCGAGGGCAAGAACCTGCACGAGCCCATGCGCGTCGGCCCCCGCACCGGGCGCCAGCGCGCCAGCCGGATGGTCGACGAGGTCTCTTCGACCGGGCATGAATGGGACGGGATCACGGAATACGACAACCCCATGCCCCGCTGGTGGCTGTGGACATTCTATCTGACCATCGTCTGGGCCATCGCCTATACCTTCTTCTATCCGGCCTGGCCGCTGATCAACTCGGCCACGCAGGGGCTGCTGGGCACGAATTATCGTCTGGAACTGGCGCAAGAGATCGAGCGCTATGACGCCGCCAATGCCGATATCCAGGGCCGGTTGGTCATGGCCGATCTGAACGAGATCGCGCAGGACCCCGAGCTTGCCAACTACGCCGGCAATGCCGGGCGGGCGGTCTTCGCCACCTGGTGCGCGCAGTGCCACGGCTCGGGCGCGGCGGGCAGCAAGGGCTATCCGAACCTGCTCGACAATGAATGGCTCTGGGGCGGCACGATGGAGGATATCCACCTGACCGTCACCCACGGCATCCGCAACACCGACGACCCCGACGCCCGCTATTCCGAGATGCCGCGTTTCGGCGCCGACGAGCTACTGGACAGGCAGCAGATCGATCAGGTGGTCGAATATGTGCTGGCCCTGTCCGGGCAGGATCACGTCGCCGCCAAGGCCGCGTTAGGGGAAGAGGTCTTTGCCGACAACTGCGTCGCCTGCCATGGCGAGGACGGCACCGGCGACCAGATGCAGGGCGCGCCGAACCTGACCGATGCGGTCTGGCTGTATGGCGGCGACCGGCAGACCATCCACGATTCGGTCTATTACGCCCGCTTCGGCGTGATGCCGAACTGGTCGACGCGCCTGTCCGAAGCCGACATCCGCGCCGTCACGCATTACGTCCACAGCCTTGGCGGTGGTGAATAAGTTGCAGATTCCGGCGGCGACACGCCGCCGGGATGGCGCCGGCCCCTCGTCCTGTTCGCGCGTTTCCTGAGGGGCCGGCTTCCGACCGGGGCGGGGTAAAGCCCGCCCCGACATCGTTCCGGGAAGGCGTCTGGCCGTGGCCCCGTCAGGGACCGGCCGGCCCGTCGCCTGACCCGCGAACGCCACGACACCGGGGCCATGGCATCAGGGCAGGCTGCGACATTCTCGCCACTTCGATAATACCCGGATCGTGGATATATGTTTACCCGCAGGCCGCGCCCGTCAAGCCCTCTTGGGCGGCGCGCGGTTGACGAACAAGCAACAGGAGCCAGTTCATGTCCAGCCAGGAAAGCGGTCCTCCGACCCTCTATGCCGCGCGCGAGCCGATTTTCCCGCGCGCCGTGCATGGCAATTTCCGTCGCCTGAAATGGGCGATCATGGCGGCGACGCTGGCGATCTATTACATCACCCCGTGGCTGCGCTGGAATCGCGGCGAGGGGATGCCCGATCAGGCGGTGCTGGTCGATCTGGCGAACCGTCGCTTCTTCTTCTTCTGGATCGAGATCTGGCCGCATGAGTTCTATTTCGTGGCCGGGCTGCTGGTCATGGCCGGGCTGGGGCTGTTCCTGTTCACCTCGGCGCTTGGGCGGGTCTGGTGCGGCTATACCTGTCCGCAGACGGTCTGGACCGATCTGTTCGTCCATGTCGAACGCTGGATCGAGGGCGACCGCAACAACCAGATCCGGCTGTGGCGATCCGAGTGGAGCGCGCGCAAGATCAGGCTGCGGGCGACGAAATGGCTGATCTGGCTGGTGATCTCGGTCCTGACCGGCGGCGCCTGGGTGTTCTATTTCACCGACGCCCCGGCGCTGCTGCGCGATCTGGTGACCGGGCAGGCGCATTACGTCGCCTATATGACCATCGCCATCATGACCGCGACCACCTTCCTGTTCGGCGGCTTCGCGCGCGAACAGATCTGCATCTATGCCTGCCCCTGGCCTCGGATTCAGGGCGCCATGATGGACGAGGATACGCTGACCGTCGCCTATCGCGAGTGGCGGGGCGAGCCGCGCGGCAAGATCCGCAAGGGCGAGGCCACGAAATCCGACGTGCCGCCCGGCGACAAGGGCGACTGCATCGACTGCTTCGCCTGCGTCAACGTCTGCCCCATGGGCATCGACATCCGCGACGGTCAGCAGCTGGAATGCATCACCTGCGCGCTGTGCATCGACGCCTGTGACGAGATCATGGACCGGATCGGCAAGCCGCGCGGGTTGATCGACTATATGGCGCTCAAGGATGAAACCGCCGAGCGGATCGGGAACGAGGGCAATTCGCTGCTGCGCCACGTCCTGCGCCCGCGCACGCTGATGTATTTCACCCTGTGGTCGGCGATCGGGGTGGCGCTGATCGTGGCGCTGCTGATGCGCTCGCCCTTCGATCTGAACGTCTCGCCGATCCGTAACCCGCTGTTCGTGACGCTCTCCGACGGCGCGATCCGCAACACTTACGAGCTGCGCCTGCGCAACAAGCAGCACGAGGCGCTGGCATTTTCGCTGGACGTCGCGGGGCCGGATGGGGAACGGCTGCCGCAGCTTGACCTGCGCGTCGAAGGGGTCGAAGATCCCATCGTCGAGGTGCCGGCGGATGAGACCGCGACCCTGCGCGTCTATCTGACCGCCGCGCCGGACTCGCCCCTGACCGAGCAGAGCCGGACGCCCCTGACGCTGCTGGTCAGCGACCCCGCCGGCCAGCAGGCCAGCATTGAAACGGTATTCCACGGAAAGAACTGAGATGACTGGGTCCACCTTTGCCGGCATGTCCACCGCCAGCTTCCTGATGATCCTGGGCGTGGCCGCGGTGTTCTTTGCGCCCTTCCTGCTGTTCACCGGCGGCCGGACCCTGGGGCCGCGGCGGATGCTGATGGTCTTTGCGTCGCTGTTCGGGGTCATCATTCTGGTGAATATCGTCATGGCGGTGACGGCGGTCCGCAGCTTTCCGGGGCTGGAGACCGGCAACAGCTATGTCGCCTCGCAAAATTTCGACCGCGAGCGGGCGGCGCAGCAGGCGCTTGGGTGGACAGCGAGCCCCAGCTATGACGGGCGCACGCTCAGCCTCAAGATCACCGACAGCGCCGGGCTGCCGGCGCGGGTCAGCGGGTTGCGGGTCGTGGTCGGCCGCCCGACGCAGAAACGCGACGATGTGACGCCCGAGATGCGCTATCACGGCGGGCTGTGGCTTAGCGATCTGACGCTGGCGCCGGGGGCCTGGGTCGTTCATCTGGAAGCCGATGCCCCGGACGGCACGGTGTTCCGCCAGCGCCTCGCCAACTTCCCCGGCGCGATGGTCAGGGGCTGAGATGACGGATCTGGGTGCCGACCGCGAATATGCCTCTCGGCTGAGCGCCTGCCCGGCCTGCGACGCGGCGCCGCTGGCGGCGCGGATCGCCGATTCCGCCGCCGCGCGGGGCGATCTGGTGCTGTCGCTGCCCACCGCCCATTGCGCCGCCTGCATCACCGATGTCGAACGCGCGCTGCTGGCGCAGCCGGGCGTGCGCGCGGCGCGGGTCAACCTGACCCTGCGCCGGGTGATGATCGACGCGCCGGGCCGCGAGGCCACCGATTTCATTCCGGTGCTGGAGGGCATCGGTTACGAGGCGCATGAGCTTGATGCCTCGGCCCTTGGTCCCACCGCCGCCGACCGGCAGGGGCGCGACATCCTGATGCGCATCGGCGTTTCGGGCTTTGCCATGATGAACATCATGATCCTGTCGGTCGCGGTCTGGTCGGGGGCCAGCGGCGCTACGCGCGACATGTTCCACTGGATTTCCGCCGTCATCGCCTTTCCGACGGTGATCTTTGCCGGTCAGCCCTTCTTCAGCAGCGCCTGGGCCAGCCTCAAGGGCGGGCGGCTGGGGATGGATGTGCCGATCTCGCTGGCGCTGATCCTGGCTACCTCGATCTCGCTCTTCGAGACGCTGCATTCCGGGCATCACGCCTATTTCGACGCCGCCGTGATGCTGTGCTTCTTTCTGCTGATCGGGCGTTACCTCGACTATCGCACGCGCGCCGTCGCGCGTTCGGCGGCGGCCGAGCTGACCGCGCTCGAGGTGCCGCGCGCGGTGCTGCTGCGCGACGGGGCCGAGCAGGTCGTGCCGCTGGCCGATCTGCGCCCCGGCGACATGATCCGCATCCGTCCCGGCGCCCGCGTGGCCGCCGATGGCGAGGTGGTCACCGGCATGTCCGAGATCGACCGCTCGCTGCTGACCGGGGAAAGCCTGCCGGTGCAGGCGGCCCCTGGCATGATGCTGTCGGCGGGCGAGGTGAACCTGACCGGCCCGCTCGATCTGCGGGTGACGGCGGCGGGGCAGGACAGTTCGCTGGGCCGGTTGACGCATCTGGTGGCCATGGCCGAGGCGACGCGAGGCAAATACGCCTCGCTCGCCGAGCGGGCCTCGCGCGGCTATTCGCCGGTCGTGCATCTGCTGGCGCTGTTCAGCTATGGGCTGTGGATGTATCTCAGCGGCGATTGGCGGGTGGCGCTGAACGTGGCCGCGGCGGTGCTGATCATCACCTGCCCCTGCGCGCTTGGGCTGGCGGTGCCGGCGGTCGTGACAGCGGCCTCGGGGCGGCTGTTCCGGCGCGGGTTGCTGATCAAGGACGGCACCGCGCTTGAACGTCTGGCCGAGGTCGATTGCGTCGTCTTCGACAAGACCGGCACGCTGACCATGGGTCAGCCGGAACTGGTCCGTCTGGCCGATCTGCCGGACACGCTGCGCCCGGTGGCCCATGCCATCGCCGACGCCTCGGGCCATCCGCTGTCGCGCGCGCTGGCCGGGGCGCTGAAGGGGGCGGGCGTGCCGATCGCGCCGCTGGATCAGGCAGCCGAGGTGCCGGGCTTTGGCGTCGAAGGGCGCTGGCAGGGGCTGCGGGTCCGTCTAGGCCGCGCCGACTGGGCTGGAGACGCGGCGCAAGAGCCGGTCGATGCCGATGGGCCGGTCAGCCTGCTGTCGGTCGAAGGTCACGCGCCCGTGCTGCTGCGTTTTGTCGACGCGCTGCGGCCCGGCGCGGCGGAATGTGTCACGGCCCTGCAGCATCAGGGGCGCCGGGTGATGATGCTGTCGGGTGACACGGCGGCGGCGGTTGCCTCGGCAGCAAAGGCGCTCGGCATCGACGAGTTTCGCGCCGGCGTCACCCCGGCCGAGAAAGAGGCCGAGATTGCCGCGCTGGCTCAGGCTGGCGCGCATGTGCTGATGGTGGGGGACGGGTTGAACGACACGGCGGCGCTGGCCCGGGCGCATGTCTCGATCTCGCCGGCCTCGGCGCTCGATGCGGCGCGCGCGGCCTCGGACATGGTGCTGATGGGGCAGGATCTGCAGCCGGTGGCCGAGGCGGTGGCACTGGCCGTCAAGGCGCGGCGGCGGATCAAAGAGAACTTCGCGATCTCGTTCGGCTATAACGTCATCGCGGTCCCGGTCGCGATGGCCGGGCTGGCCACCCCGCTGCTGGCGGCGCTGGCGATGTCGGCAAGCTCGATCACCGTCACGCTGAACGCATTGCGGCTGCGCTGATGGAGATTCTGGTCATCCTGATTCCGGTTTCGATCCTGCTGGGTGCGGGCGGGCTCGCGGCCTTCCTGTGGTCGCTGCGGACGCGGCAATATGACGACCCCAAGGGCGACGCGGAACGCATCCTGTCGGACGAATGGGACGACCGGCCGAAGCCGCCGCCCCCGGATCAGAACAGCGAGCCCTGAGGCTCGGTATCCGGCCGCGCGGTCAGGCTGCCATCCGACATCTCGATTAGCAGGCGCGGGCTTTCTGCCGCAACGGTGGCCGAGGTCAGCACCGCGCCCTTGGCGTCGCGGATGACCGCGAAGCCCCGCGCCAGCGTCTGCGGATAGCCAAGCGACACCCGCATCCGGTCCAGCCGCAACAGCGCCTCGCGACGCCGCGTCAGGTCGCGGCCGAACGCATCCGCCAGCCGCGCGCCAAGCGGCGCCAACTGCGCGCGGGCCTGCGCCGTCTCGCGGCGCTTGTCGGCCAGCACCCGCGCGCGGCCGTTTTCCAGCCGCTCGGCCAGCGCCGTCAGCCGGTCGCGGCGGCGGCTATCGGCAAGCGCACCCGCGCCGCGCAGATGCCGGGTCAGGTTGCCAAGCGCGGCGCGCGCCGCATCCGTCTGCCGGCGCAGCATCACCGGCGTCAGGCGCAGCCCGCCCAGCTGGTCGCGCCGCCGCAAGACGAGGTTCCGCAGCGCCGGTTCCAGCGCGTTGCCGCGAAAATCGAGCCGCTGCCGCGCCGCCTCGGTCAGCGTCTGCGGGCGGCCAAGGGCGCGGGACAGATCGACCAGACGCTGCGCCAGCCGGTCCTGCCGCTGGCCCATCGCCTGGTTCATCCGCAGCCCGGCCTGTTGCAGCCCCGTCGCCAGATCGCGCCGCACCGGCACCGCCATTTCGGCGGCGGCGGTGGGCGTGGGCGCGCGCCGGTCGGCGGCAAAATCGATCAGCGTGGTGTCTGTCTCGTGCCCCACGGCCGAGATCAGCGGGATCCTGCTCTCGGCCGCCGCGCGCACGACGATTTCCTCGTTGAAGCCCCACAGATCCTCAAGACTGCCGCCACCGCGGGCGACGATCAGCAGATCGGGGCGCGGGATCGGTCCATCTGCGGGCAGGGCGTTGAAGCCACGAATGCCCGCCGCGACCTCGGGCGCGCAGGCCTTGCCCTGCACCGCGACCGGCCAGATCAGCACATGCGACGGGAAACGGTCGCGCAGCCGATGCAGGATGTCGCGGATCACCGCGCCCGAGGGCGAGGTGACGACGCCGATCACGCGCGGCAGAAAGGGCAGGGGCCGCTTGCGCGCGGCGTCGAACAGCCCTTCCTCGGCCAGCGCGCGGCGGCGCTTTTCCAGCATCGCCATCAGCGCGCCTTCGCCGGCGGGTTCCAACTCCTCGACGATCAGCTGATATTTCGACTGGCCGGGAAAGGTGGTCAGCCGCCCGGTGGCGATGACCTCCAGCCCCTCTTCCGGCGCCTGGCTCAGCCGGGCGGCCTGCGTCTTCCAGCAGATCGCGGCCAGCACGGCGCGGTCGTCCTTGAGGTCGAAATAGACATGGCCCGAGCGGGGCAGCGCCACGCGACCGATCTCGCCGCGGACGCGGATGCGGCCGAATTCGCCCTCGATCACGCGCTTCACCGCGCCGGAAATTTCGGACACGCTCAGCGCCGGGGCGTTGCCGCCCCTGGTCTCGCCCGGTGTCGGGTCGTCATCCTCGAACAGATCCATCCGCCGTCCCCAGCCCCCGCAGCACTTCGCGATTGCGCCGCGATGCGCGCGGCTTTAGTTGCGTGCGGGACATGGTTAGCGGCATTGGCGCACAAGTGAAAGGGCGTGGCATGAACATCCTGATCCTCGGTGGCGGTGGGCGTGAACACGCATTGGCCTGGGCGTTTCGGCAGAACCCGAAATGCGACCGGCTGATCGTGGCGCCGGGCAATCCGGGCGTCGCCTCGGTCGCGGAATGTGCCCGCATCGACATCATGTCCGGTGATGAGGTGCTTGAATTCGCGCAGGAAAACGCCATCGATCTGGTGGTGATCGGCCCCGAGGCGCCGCTGGCGGCGGGCGTAGCCGATGTGTTGCGCGCAGGCGGGGTGGCGGTCTTCGGCCCGTCGCAGGCGGCCGCGCAGCTGGAAGCGTCGAAGGCCTTCACCAAGGAGATCTGCGATGCCTGCGGGGCGCCCACCGCAGGCTGGGCGCGCTTCCGCGACGCGCAGGCCGCTCAGGACCATGTCCGGCGGGTGGGCGCGCCCATTGTGGTCAAGGCCGACGGGTTGGCGGCCGGAAAGGGCGTGGTCGTCGCCGAGACCGTCCAGCAGGCCGTTGAGGCCATCGACATGATCTTTGCCGGCGGCTTTGGCGAGGCCGGCGCCGAGGTGGTGATCGAGGAGTTCATGCCCGGCGAGGAAGCCAGCTTTTTCGTGCTGTCCGATGGCGTCAACTGCCTGCCCATCGGCACCGCGCAGGACCACAAGCGCCGGGACGAGGGCGACCGCGGCCCCAACACCGGCGGCATGGGCGCCTATTCCCCCGCGCCGATCCTGACCGAGGCGCTGCAGGCGCAGGTGATGGCCCAGATCATCCGCCCAACCGTAGCCGAGATGGCGCGGCGCGGGACGCCGTTTCAGGGCGTGCTGTATGCCGGGCTGATGATTGAAAACGGGCAGGCGCGGCTGGTCGAATACAACGCCCGTTTCGGCGATCCGGAGTGTCAGGTGCTGATGATGCGCCTCGGCGCGCAGGCGCTCGATCTGATTCAAGCCTGTGTCGAGGGGCGGCTGGATGAGGTCCGGGTGAACTGGGCGGATGATCACGCGATGACGGTCGTCCTTGCAGCGCAGGGCTATCCGGGCGACTACCGGAAAGGAAGCGCGATCAAGGGGATGGACGATCTTCCTGATACCGGTTCGCAGACCGTGTTCCACGCTGGAACGGCGTTGAAGGAGGGTCAGCTGATCGCCTCGGGCGGGCGGGTTCTGTCCGCGACCGGGCGCGGCGACAGTCTGGCCGAGGCCCGCGACCGCGCCTATGCGCTGGCCGATGCGATCGACTGGCCCGAAGGCTTCTATCGGCGCGATATCGGCTGGCGGGCGCTGTAGCGCACCCGCGTCAGAAGTCGATCTTGACGCCGGGCAAGTTGAGCGTCGCCACCAGATCGCGCAGCTCCTGCCGCGCGGCGATGTTCGACATGCTCAGCTGCTCGGTCCCGATATCGCGCAGATCCAGCAGGGTCAGGCCGCGCGGGAACAGCTCGCGAAAGATCACGCGCTCGGCAAATCCCGGCGCGACGCGGAAGCCGATGCGCTTGGACAGCTGCGTCAGCGCGGTGCCGACCTTGCGCTTGTTGTGCATCGCCTGCGTGCCCAGCCGGTTGCGCAGCACAACCCAGTCGATCGGCCCGGCACCCGCCGCCTGCCGCCCCTGACGCGCGCCCCAGACCATCTCGGCATAGATCGAGGGGCCGAGCACCTTGCCCTCGGGCGACATCCGCGCCAGCAGGTCGAAATCAATGAAGCTGTCATTCATCGGCGTGACCAGCGTATCGGCCAGCATATGCGCCATCTGCGCCAGCCGGGTATGAGAGCCGGGGCAGTCGATGACGATGAAATCATGGTCGGGGTCAAGCTGCGCCATGGCCTGCGACAGCGGGTCGGTGTCGTTCGGCGACTGCGCGGGCAGATCCCCCAGCGTCGGCGTCGGCAGGTCCAGCCCGGCCTTGACGCAGTGATGGATGCGGTTTTCCAGATAACGGCCAAAGCTGCGCTGGCGGATATCCAGATCCAGCGCCGCAACGCGATGCCCCATCCGCGCCAGCGCCGTCGCCACATGCATCGAGGTCGTGGACTTGCCGGAACCGCCCTTTTCATTGCCGACAACGATGATATGCGCCATGGATCTCGCCCCTGTTTCGTGCCCGGACCATAGGCGGACAGCGCGTTTTTGGGAAGCCTTGGCCGGGGTTACGGGCCTGCAAGCGCGGGCAGAGTTGCCATTTGGTTGCAACCGCTTAGCGCGATGATCTGTCGCGCCTTGTCAGCCGGTCAACGCCGTGACGCAACGAAAAACGCCGCCCAAGCGGGGCGGCGTTTCGGGGTGACAGCTGTCGGCGATCAGAAGCCGAGACCGGCATATTTGCTCTTGAACCGCGAGACGCGCCCGCCGGTGTCCATCAGCTTGGCCGAGCCGCCGGTCCAGGCCGGGTGGGTCGTCGGGTCGATGTCCAGCGCCAGCGTGTCGCCTTCGGAACCCCAGGTCGAGCGCGACGCATAGGTGGTGCCGTCGGTCATCTTGACCTGAATCATGTGGTATGCGGGATGAATGTCTTTTTTCATGGCAGCGATCCTCAGGCCTTGGCGTCGGCCGCAGACGTCTTGTCGGCCTTCGGCTTGTAATTGGTGACTTCAGCGATCCGGGCCGATTTGCCGCGGCGGTCGCGCAGGTAATACAGCTTGGCGCGGCGGACGCGGCCGCGGCGCACCACCTCGATATGGGCGAGGTTGGTCGAATACAGCGGGAAGACGCGCTCGACGCCTTCGCCGAACGAGATCTTGCGGACCGTGAAGCTGGCGCCGATGCCGCTGCCGCCCTTGCGGCTGATGCAGACGCCTTCATAGTTCTGGACGCGGGTGCGGGTGCCCTCGGTCACCTTGTAGCCGACGCGCAGCGTGTCGCCGGCCTTGAAGTCGGGGATTTCCATGCCGAGTTCGGCGATCTGCTCGGCTTCGATCTGTGCGATCAGGTTCATCGCGGTTCATCCTTGTCATGCGCAGGGTGCTGCCCTGCTTGGTGTGATGCGCCCGAGAGCTGTCGGTCCTTTGTCGGGTCCATAGTCGCGCCGGTCGCCCGGCCCTCATATGCCCGCCACAGGTCGGGGCGGCGTTCCTTGGTCAGGCGTTCGGCCTGTTCTCGTCGCCAAGCGGCAATGGCCGCGTGATTGCCGGACATGACGACATCCGGTATCCTGCGGCCTTCCCACTCGGACGGGCGAGTGTATTGCGGGTGTTCAAGCAGACCTTCGGAAAAGGATTCCTCGGTCAGCGACGCCTGATTCCCGACCACGCGGGGTATAAGCCGGACCGCGGCGTCGATCAAGACCTGAGCGGCAAGCTCGCCCCCGGTCAGGACATAATCGCCGATGCTGATTTCCTCGATCCCGCGGGCGTCGAGGATGCGCTGATCGACGCCCTCGAACCGGCCACAGATCAGGGTGACGCCGGGGCCTTGCGACAATTGCCGCACACGGGCCTGCGTCAGCGGCGCGCCGCGCGGCGACAGGTAGATGATGGGCAGCGCGGGGTCGGCGCGGTCGAGCGCTGCGGCCATGACATCGGCGCGGATCACCATGCCCGCGCCGCCGCCGGCGGGCGTGTCGTCGACATTGCGATGCTTGCCGACGCCGAACGCGCGAAGATCGATCGACTCCAGCCGCCACAGCCCGAGCGCCAGCGCCCGTCCGGTCAGCGACAGGCCCAGAACGCCGGGAAACGCATCGGGGAAGAGTGTGATCACATTGGCGGTCCAGGCATCGGGATCGGCCATCAGATCGCGCGGCCTGTTCCCCTGCCGCGCCGCCTGCGCGGCGATGCTGACCCGGCCATGCGACCGCGCCGGGCGCGGCGTGTCGTCGCCGGGGTCGTCGGCAGGGTCATCGGGCGGGGTGTCCTCCGCGCCGCTCATTCGTCCGAGCCCGGCGGATCGGCGACCAGACGGCCGGCGGCAAGGTCGACGGTCGGCACGGTCTGGCGGGTAAAAGGCAGCAGCAGGGTCTGCGCGCCGGTGACTTCAAGGAAATCTCCGGCGCCGTGGTCATAGACCGCCTTGACCTGACCCAGCAAGCGCCCGCCGGTGTCATAGACCTCAAGCCCGATCAAATCGGCGTGGTAGAATTCGTCATCCGGCAAAGCGGGCAGGGCAGAGCGCGGCGCCCACAGGGTCACGCCGCGCAGCGCCTCGGCCTGTTCCCGCGTGGCCACGCCCGACAGGCGCGCCCCCAACCCCCCCGTCACCTGACGGGTCAGCGACACGGTAAAGCTGCGCGCACCATCCTCGGTCGTCAGCGGGCTGTAGCGGGCGATATCGGCGGCTTCGGAGGTGAAGCTTTTCAGCCGCACCTCGCCATGCACGCCGAAGGCACCGGCAATCGCGCCCACGCAGATCCGTTCGGACATGACGCACCCCTTTTCAGGCCCGGTGACCCCGATGCTGCCACCCCCGATCCAGCCGCCAAGGGCGACCGGATATGGGGCTGCCAGCCTGTCAGCGGCCCGCCATGGCGACGGGCCGAGACCGGATCATTCCGAAGCGGCTTCTTCGGCCGGGGCTTCGGCGGCGGCGCGGGCGGCCTCGGCCTTGTCGGCACGGGCCTTGGCGCGATCCTGGGCCTTCTTGCCCGGCTCGGCCTTCTTCAGGTTCTTGCGCTCGGCCTTCGGCTTGACGCCGGCGGCTTCCAGAAAGCGCGAGATGCGGTCGGTCGGCGCGGCGCCCTGGTCCAGCCAGTACTGCACCCGCTCCATGTCCATCTTGACGCGGTCTTCGCTGTCCTTGGCGAGCAGCGGGTTGTAGGTGCCCAGCTTTTCCAGGAAGCGGCCATCGCGCGGCATGCGCGAATCGGTGGCGACGATCGAGTAGTGCGGACGCTTCTTCGAGCCACCACGGGCCAGACGGATTTTCATTGCCATTGGGTCTTCTCCTTCAGAAATGGCGGGATCGGATGCGCGGTCACGCCTCCGGGGATTGGAAACCCTCGTGATGGCGGATGACCTCTGCAATCACGAAGTTGAGGAATTTGCGCGCGAATTCCGGGTCGAGATCGGCCTCGCGCGCGAGGCGTTCCAGCCGCTCGATCTGCTGCGCTTCACGCGCCGGATCGGACGGAGGAAGATCGTGATCGGCCTTCAGACGGCCGACCGATTGCGTGTGCTTGAACCTCTCGGCCAGCGTATAGACGAGGATCGCGTCCAGCCGGTCGATGCTGGCGCGGTGCCCTTTCAGCAGCTCGGCCGCGCGCGAGGCGGCCTGCGTGGCATCGGATGCGGCGGGGTCGGCGGACATGGCGGGACGGGTCATTTCTTGCCGAACATGCCGGACAGCCCGCCGGGCAGGTTCATCCCGCCCAGCTGCCCGCCCAGACCGCGCGGGTCCTGCAGCATCTTGGTTGCCTCGGCCATCTTGCTGGGATCGACCTGACCCATATCGGGCAGCCCGCCGCCCTTGCCGGTCATGGCGCGCATGGCTTGTTTCAGCATCCCGCCCTTCATCTTGCCCAGCTTCTTCATGGTGTCGGCCATCTGCTTCTGCATCTTCAGCAGCCGGTTCAGCTCTGACACCTCAAGCCCGGCGCCGGCCGCGATCCGCTTCTTGCGGCTGGCCTGCAACAGCTCGGGATTGGCGCGTTCCTTGCGGGTCATCGAGTTGATCAGCGCGATCTGGCGCCGGATCATCTGGTCGTTCATGCCCGCTTCTTCGGCCTGCTTGGCCATCTTGGACATGCCGGGCATCATCTGCATGATGCTGCCCATGCCGCCCATCTTCTGCATCTGTTCCAGCTGGCCTTTCAGGTCGTTCATGTTGAACATGCCCTTCTGAAAGCGCTTCATCATGCGCTCGGCCTGCTCGACCTCCAGCACCTGCTGGGCCTTCTCGACCAGCGCGACGATGTCGCCCATGCCGAGGATGCGACCGGCGATCCGCTCGGCATCGAAGCTTTCCAGCGCGTCCATCTTTTCGCCGAGACCGACAAAGCGGATCGGCTTGCCGGTCACGGCGCGCATCGACAGCGCCGCACCGCCACGCCCGTCGCCATCCATCCGCGTCAGCACGACGCCCGTAATGCCGACCTTGTCGTCGAATTCGGTCGCCACATTGACCGCGTCCTGCCCGGTCAGCCCGTCGACCACCAGCAGCGTCTCGCGGGGCGAGGCGATATCGCGGACCGCCTGCACCTCGTCCATCAGCACTGCATCGATATGCAGACGGCCCGCGGTGTCCAGGATATAGACGTCATAGCCGCCAAGGCTGGCCTGCTGCTTGGCGCGGCGGGCGATCTGCACGGCCGATTCGCCCGCAACGATGGGCAGCGTATCGACTCCGACCTGCTTGCCCAGAATCGCCAGCTGCTCCATCGCCGCCGGCCGGTTGGTGTCCAGCGAGGCCAGCAGAACACGCTTTTTCTCGCGCTCTTTCAGCCGCTTGGCAATCTTGGCCGTGGTCGTGGTCTTGCCCGAGCCCTGCAGCCCGACCATCAGGATCGGCGCCGGCGGGTTGTCGATCCGCAGGCTGTCGGCCGGCCCGTCGCCCTGCAGCACCTTGATCAGCTCGTCATGGACGATCTTGACCACCTGCTGCCCCGGCGTCACCGATTTCGTGACCGAGGCGCCGGTCGCCTTCTGCGTCACCGATTTGACGAAACCGCGCGCCACCGGCAGCGATACGTCGGCCTCGAGCAGCGCGGTGCGGACCTCGCGCATGGCGGCGGTGACGTCATCCTCGGTCAGGGCGCCCTGACGGGTCAGCCGGTCGAAGACGCCGCCAAGACGGTCGGAGAGGTTCTCGAACATGCGGGCCTCCTAAGGGTCCGGTTGCGTTGTCGCCGGTCACGGAAGCAGTATCGCCCCCGTGGGCGCAACGCGCTGACGGGGGGCGATCCCCGCTTCGCTGGTCGGGGACCGGAAGGCCATGCTTCCGGGTAAATCGCGCCGCAGATACGTCCGCCAGCCGCCAAAGTCAAGCGCCAAGCGGGATTTTTGCCGGGATTCGCGCGTTAACCCGATCTTCAGCCGCGTGAGCCTAGCCTGAGCGCGATCGGGGGTGAGGGTGGATGGTGCGAATCGGAACGGATGATGTTGGGCGAGGGTCAGAACCGGCGCCGGGCGCGCAGGGCCGCGGTGATGGTGCCGTCGTCCAGATAGTCGAGCTCCCCGCCGATGGGCACGCCCTGCGCCAGCCCGGTGACGGTCAGCGCCTCGGGCAGGGCGTCGGCGATGTAATGCGCGGTGGTCTGGCCTTCGATGGTGGCGTTCAGCGCCAGGATCACCTCGGTCACGGCTTCGTCCTCAATGCGCGACAGCAGGCGCGGGATGCCCAGATCGGCCGGCCCCACATCGTCCAGCGCCGACAGCGTTCCGCCCAGTACATGATAGCGCCCGCGAAAGGCCCGCCCCCGTTCCAGTGCCCACAGATCGGCCACATCCTCGACCACGCAGATTTCCCCGGTCGCCCGCGCCGGATCGGCACAGATCGCGCAGATCTCGCGGTCGGACAGGTTGTTGCAGCGCGCGCAAGGTTGCGCGGTGCTCGCGACCTTGGCCATCAGCGTCGCAAGCTGGCTCATCTGGCCAGAGTTCCGCGCCAGCAGCGACAGGACCAGCCGCCGGGCCGAGCGCGGCCCCAGACCCGGCAGACGCGCCATCGCCGCGATCAGCGCCTGAATGTCATCGCTGCCTTCGGCCATCAGCGGTCAGAAGGGCAGCTTCATGTCAGCCGGCAGGCCGAGTTCCTGCGTGATCCGCGCCATTTCCG
The DNA here is from genome assembly GCF_002865605.1 of Paracoccus jeotgali. Lineage (NCBI taxonomy): Bacteria > Pseudomonadati > Pseudomonadota > Alphaproteobacteria > Rhodobacterales > Paracoccaceae > Paracoccus > Paracoccus jeotgali. Next base: position 1,405,953 of record NZ_CP025583.1, on the reverse strand, counting down.
ACTGCGCGCGTTCCTGCGCGCGCCGCTGCGCGTCCTTGACGGCGGCGAGGATCAGATCCTCGACCACCTGCTTTTCCGAGGCGACAAAGATCGACGGATCGATCTCCAGCCCGGTCAGCTCGCCCTTGGCCGTCGCCTCGACCCGGACCAGCCCGGCCCCGGCCTCGCCGGTGACCGTGATCCCGGCCAGGCTTTCCTGCATCTCGGCCATCTTGGCCTGCATATCCTTGGCGGCGGCCATCATCTTGGCCATGTCGCCAATGCCGCCCAATCCCTTGAACATCGTCTACTCCTCGTCCTCGAACGGGTCCCATTCCTCGGCCGCGCCAACCGGCCCGACCCCGTCATCATGCCGGTCCGCCTCGACGGGTTCCGGGGTGCTGTCACTTTCGCTGGGGGCAGGGCGGGCGGCCAGCAGCCGCGCCTCGGGGAAGGCCGCCAGCGTCGCCTGAACCAGCGGGTTCGCCCGCGCCCGCGCCAATGCCTCGGCCTCGGCCTCGGCGCGGCGTTCGGCCAGGGTCGGCGCGCCGCCCTCGTTGACCACGGTCACCGCCCAACGCTGCCCGCCGGTCCAGCCCCGCAGCCGTTCGGCCAGCCGCGACGCCAGATCGCGCGGGGCGTCGGGCGTGGGCTGGAACTCGATCCGGCCGGGGCTGTAGCGGGCCAGCCGCAGATGGTTCTCGACCAGGATCAGCAGCGGCATGTCTCGCATCCGCCGGATGAGGTCCAGAACCGCTTCGAAATCGGGATAGGCGGCGATCAAACTCTCGGGCACCGCCGACGGCGCCAGCGCCTGCGCGGCCATCACGCTTCCACCATGCCCAGCCTGCGTCACGCGCGTCGCCGCGACGGGTGCGGAGCGCGCGGTTGCCTGCGGGGAAGCTGTCGTGCCACCCGAGCCGTTGCCGGTGGGCCGGCTGAACTCGCCCGCCGCCTGAGCGGACTGGATCTTGCGGATCAGCGCCTCGGGGTCGGGCAGATCCGCGGCATGGGTCAGGCGGATCACCGCCATTTCGGCCGCCATCATCGCATTGGGCGCGGTCGAGACCTCTTCGAGCGCTTTCAGCAGCATCTGCCACATCCGCGTCAGCACCCGCATCGGGATCCGCTCGGCCAGCGCCGCCCCGCGCTCGCGCTCATCGGGCGAGACGGTGGGATCGTCACTGGCCTCGGGCGTGATCTTCACGATCGAGATCCAATGCGTCACCTCGGCCAGATCGCGCAGCACCGCCACCGGATCGGCCCCGTCGGCATATTGCGCCTGCAGTTCCGCCAGCGCCTGCGCCGCATCGCCGCGCAGGATCATCTCGAACAGATCGAGGATGCGGCCGCCATCGGCCAGCCCCAGCAGCGCGCGCACCTGCATCGCAGTCGTCTCGCCCGCGCCATGGCTGATCGCCTGATCGAGGATCGAGGTCGCATCGCGCGCCGAGCCTTCGGCCGCCCGCGTGATCAGCGCCAGCGCCTCGTCGCTGATCTGCGCGCCCTCGGCATCGGCGATCCGGCGCAGCAGCGCGATCATCACCTCTGGCTCGATCCGGCGCAGGTCGAAGCGCTGGCAGCGCGACAGCACCGTGACCGGCACCTTGCGGATCTCGGTGGTGGCGAAAATGAACTTCACATGCGGCGGCGGCTCTTCCAGCGTCTTGAGCAGCGCGTTGAACGCACTGGTCGAGAGCATGTGCACCTCGTCGATGATGTAGATCTTGAAGCGCGCCGAGGCAGCATGATAGTGAACGGATTCAATGATCTCGCGGATGTCGCCGACGCCCGTCCGGCTGGCCGCGTCCATTTCCATCACATCGACGTGACGCCCTTGCGAGATCGCGACGCAGTGCTCGCACTGCCCGCACGGCTCGACCGTCGGCCCGCCCGTGCCATCCGGCCCGGTGCAGTTCAGCCCCTTGGCGATGATCCGCGCGGTGGTCGTCTTGCCGGTGCCGCGGATGCCGGTCATCACGAAGGCCTGCGCGATCCGGGACGAGGCGAACGCGTTTTTCAGCGTGCGCACCATCGCATCCTGACCGACGAGGTCGGAAAACGTCTCGGGCCGGTATTTCCGCGCCAGCACCTGATAATTCTGTTCGCTTGCGATCATGGGGCCTTTTCCTGCTCGCGGCACATTAGCCCCGGCGCCAAGTGGCGACAACCGCGCAGATGGGCGGGGGCGACGGCGCCAGATGCAGGGCGCTGGGTCGAGCAATCGGGGAGGGGTGAGAGACTGGACAGCGACCCGAACGAAATTCGTTACGGCTGCTTCCTTCCGGACCTGACCGGTTTGGCGAAGCGTTCGCCCGCGCCAGCCTCTCAGCGCCTAGATAGGCAAGCCCGCGCCGCGATGCAACCCCGATCAGAACCGCAAAACGAGCCGCCGAAAGCCCTGCGGCGTGATCGAATCGGCGGCGACCGGGATGGGGCTGCAGGCCGGGTCCGCCTCGGGCGCGGTGTCGAAACTCGCGGTGCTGCCGGGCGGGGCGGTCAGGGTGAACAGCGGCGTTTCCGGCAGTTTCGCCACCGGGCCGAGGGCGAGGAAGCGGGTCAGGATCTCTCGCATGTGCAGCCGTGCCGAATCCGGCAGCAGGCAGCGTTTCCCCTGCGTCAGCGCACCATAGAGCGGGCCGCCGCCCAGCCGATAGCTGTTGACGATCAGCCGGAACCGGTCCGCCGGGCGGATGCTGCGCCCCTGATGGCGCGCCTCGGTCAGCCGCCGAGTGTTGAAGATGTGCCGCCCGCTGGGATCGAAAGCCGCCGATTGTGCCAAGTCGAGACTATAGTCGATCCCCGTCGCGACATCGAACTGGAACCCCGCAAAAGCGGGATCGACCAGGGGGGTGTCTTCGCTGCCGCCATCGATCCGGTGGAAGATCGATCCCGCGCGTTCAAGCCAGTCCAGAAGCTCGTCGCCGGATATCTCGATCAGGCCGATGCGATTGCTGAACGGATAGAGGGTGCACACGTCCTGCCGCCGAAGCGCACCGGCGCGAATATCGATAAAGTTGCCCGGCCCGCCGCGTCCGCCGGTGTGAAACGGCGCATAGGCGCCAAGGATTGGCGGCCCCTCCGGCGCCACCTGCTGCAGCCAGTGCCGCGCCGCCGCATCGACAAGCCGCAAGCCGCTGTCCCTGCCCAGCAGCGAGAAATGGCTGCTCAATCGCTGATCGCATTCCCCTACCGGGCTGTTCAGCCGGCGGATCACACTGGCCGGGACGCGTTTCATCAATGCGATCACGCGCGGCGAGGGCTGATCGGCGGCAGGCAAGGCGTCGACCCCAATGCAGGTGATCCGCCAGTTGCGGGGACCGCTAGCCTCGTCTGGGTCAAAGCGCAGCGTGATCGCGGCGAGGTGAGAACCGCCGCAGCCGGCAGTCACGATCGGAGCCTGTCCGGGGGCAGAGGGCATCACCGACAATTCATGGGTGTGACCGGCGATGACTGCATCGATCCCGGGCAGGCACGCGATCTCGCCCGCCGCGTTTTCGGGGTTGGAAACGCCCTGCATGCCGACACCGCCATGGCTGAGCGCGACGACCACCTGCGCCCCCGCACCGCGCAGCGCGGTGGCAGCACGGGCGGCGGCGAGGGTGACATCCTCAGTCCTCATCCGGCCGGCCAGCCCCGCCTCCCATCGGACCGTCTGGGGCGGCAGCACGCCGAAGACGCCGACGCGAATCGGATGGCTGCGGCCCTCGCCATCGTGGAACCGGCGGTCCAGCAGCACGCTGTCGGTCCAGATCGGGGGGCCGTCCAGCAGGGCGGCGTTGGCGACGGTCACCTTATAGGCCGCGTCACGCAGGGCGCGTCGCAGAAAGGCGGTGCCATGGGTGAAGTCGTGATTGCCCAGCGTCGCCGCGTCATAGCCGAGCGCGTTCAGCGCCGCGACGGCCGGGTGAACCTCGCCCGCGCCGAGGCCGCTGCGGGCGATTTCCTCTCCCAGAGGCGTGCCTTCGATCAGATCGCCATTTTCGAAGAGCAGCACGTTCTGAAACACCCGGCGCTGGGTTTCGATGACGCTTGCCAGCCGCGCGAGACCGCCCGACGACCGCTCGGCGCCCAGGTTCATGTGCAGATCCGTCGTGGCGAGGATGCGCAGCGTGATGGTGCTGGCGGCCGCCTTAACTCTGGCGGGGCGGGCATCACCTGCATCGGGGGACGAGCCGTCGGGCAAGAACTGGAACCTCGGAAGGGGCATGTGACGCGCATGAAGCGGCACGCGACACATCAGGAATTAGAACGCGGGGTCAATCAAATGCAACCAGAGATTGTGGCAGAAACCTTTTCAGCGGCGGGAGGGGAAGCCGGGTTGCAACAGCTTATGCGGGCAAGTATCGACACGGCATGTGATTTTGCGGGTAAGATGTTCGGATGAAGTTCTCGACCAGAATCGACAGACAGGTGGCGGCGACCGAGCTTTTCGATGCGCTCGCCGACTTTGACCGGCTCGAACGCATGCTGCTGCGCCGCGGGGTGGCGGTGACGCCGGTCAACGACATCTCGATCGGGGCGAGGGTGTGGAATCTGGCCTTCGACTGGCGCGGGCAGCGGCGCGAGTTGCAACTGGCGCTGGTGCAGTTCGACCGGCCCGAGCGGCTGGGCCTGACGGGCGTGTCAACGCCTTTCGATTTGCGGCTGGACCTGAGCGTCATCGCGATGTCGCGGCAAAAGACGCGGCTGATCTTTGAACTCGACGTTCGGCCCCGGAACATGCGCGCCCGGCTGGCCTTGCAGACGGCCAAGCTGGGCAAGGGGCAGCTGGACCGGAAGATCGCGAAGAAGGTGAAGGCGTTCGTGGATGACGTCTTGAGTTGAAGAGGGCGCTGGAAGGGGTGCGACTTCGTTTTGCATCGCGTCTCGATGCCATCCGGGGGCAGTGGCCCGTGGCGCCGGGCCTGCTTAATTTGGCGACCTCACCCGGCTCGGGCGCGGCGCCCTGCCTTTGGTGGCCGACGGCTGACAGTCTGTGGGCTTCCGCTAACGCAAACCAGCTTCAGCGGAGTGGCTCGTCGCGACTATTCTCCAAGCCCTCAGCCGACCACAACTCGACGGACGATCTTACTCGCCGCCCTCACCCCTGCGCCATGCGCTGCATCGCGCGCAGGGGGTCGGCGGGGTAGACGCCGAGGATGTTCATCATCGAGGTGAAATAGGACAGCTCCTCCAGCGCCAGGCGGACATTGGCGTCGTCCGGGTGGCCCTCGATATCGGCGTAGAACTGCGTTGCGGTGAAGACGCCGTCGACCATGTAGCTTTCCAGCTTCGTCATGTTCACGCCGTTCGTCGCAAACCCGCCCATCGCCTTGTACAACGCCGCCGGGATGTTGCGGACGCGGAAGACGAAGCTGGTGATCATCCCGTCCTCGCCCGCGCGGTTGGGGCGGCGGCGGTGGTCGGGCTGGCGGGACATGACCAGAAATCGTGTGGTGTTGTTCTGCCGGTCCTCGATCTCGTCCGCGAGACGGTCCAGCCCGTAGATCTCGCCCGCCAGCGGCGATGCGAGTGCGGCGATGTGCCGCTGTCCGCGATCCGCCACGATCCGGGCCGAGCCGGCGGTGTCGGCGCCGGTGATCCCGCGGATGCCGTGCTGGCGCATGAAGCCGCGGCACTGGCCCAGCAAGACGGTGTGGCTCATCGCGTCGGTGATCTCGGACAGCGGCGTGCCGGGCAGCGCCAGCAGGCTGATATGGACGCGCACGAAGGCCTCGTCCACGATATGCAGGCCGGATTCGGGCAGCAGGTGGTGGATGTCAGCGACCCGGCCATAGGTCGAGTTCTCGACCGGCAGCATCGCCAGATCGGCCTCGCCCGCGCGGACCGCGTCGATCACATCCTCGAAGGTGCGGCAGGGCAGGGCTTCCATGTCGGGGCGGGCGTCGCGGCAGGCCTGATGGCTATAGGCACCCGGCTCGCCCTGAAAGGCGATGCGGTTGGTCGTCATGGTCCTCTCACCTCGTCGATGGGCGCTTTGACATCTGGGGCGTCAACTATACCTTGAACCGGTGGAGCGAAAGCGGATAGATACGCCCAGATTTTGAACACTACCTAGCGGGGACGGCACATGTTCAACACCATGACCATCACGAAGGCGGCGGGCGCGCTGATCGGCTCGCTTCTGGCGTTGCTGCTGCTGTTCTGGGCGGGCGGCGCCCTGTTCCACATCGGCCCCTCGGGTCACGCCGAGGATGGCGAGGTGGCGCAGGCCTATTCGATCGAGGTCGAGGATGCCGATGGCGGTGCCGAGGAAGAACCCGAGGAAGAGCTTGATTTCGCCGTCCTGATGGAATCGGCTGACGCGACCAAGGGCGAGAAGGTGTTCGGCAAGTGCAAGGCCTGCCACAAGCTGGACGGCACCGACGGCACCGGGCCGCATCTGAACGGCGTCGTGGGTCGGGCGGTGGCGTCCGTCGCGGGCTTCAACTATTCCGATGCGATGGTCGAACATGCCACCGAAGACCCGGAATGGACGCCGGAAGCGCTGCAGGCCTATCTGCTGAACCCCAAGGCCGAAGTGCCCGGCACCAAGATGAGCTTTGCCGGTCTGCCCAAGCCCGAGGACCGGGCCGACGTGATCGCCTATCTGGCGGCCAGCGAGTAACAGCCGCTTTTCGTCACCATCCAACGCCCGGCCTCACCGCCGGGCGTTTTGCGTGGCGTCGACCGGCCCGCCCGGTCGTTCACGAAATCGCGGATTGATCCGGGGGCGGGCGGCCCCTAGCCTGTCGGGCAAAGCACTAGCAAAGGACCGACATGCGCCAGATCGCCCGCCTTGCCGCCCTGATCCTGCCGATCCTGACCCTGCCGCTTGCCGCGCAAGAGGCGCCGACCACCATCGCCAGCGGCATCGGCGTTTTTGGTCCGCCCGAGCTGCCGGAGGGGTTCGAGCATCTGCGCTATGTCAACCCGGACGCGCCCAAGGGGGGCGAGTTTTCGATGGCGCTGACCGGGGGCTTTGACAGCTTCAACCCCTATACCGTCCGCGGCCGCGGTGCGGCGCTGTCCACGGTGATGCACGAATCCCTGATGGAGGGCACGGCGGACGAGATCGGCGCCGCCTATTGCCTGCTGTGCGAGACCATAGAATACCCCGAAAGCCGCGACTGGGTGATCTTTACTCTGCGCCCAGAGGCAAAGTTTTCGGACGGCAGCCCGGTGACTGCGCAGGACGTGCTGTTCACCTATGAGGTGCTGCGCGACAAGGGGCTGAACTCGTTTCGTGCCGTCATCGCGCAGTCGATTGCCGGGGCCACGGTGCTGGACGACCGGCGCATCCGCTTTGATTTCGTGCCCGGCTATCCGCGCCGCGACGTGATCCAGGCGGCGGGCGGGCTGCCGGTGTTTTCGCAGGCCGATTTCCGCGACAATGACCGCGATCTGGAGGCGGCCAGCAGCACGCCCTTTGTCGGCTCGGGCCCCTATATGTTCGACAGCGCCGATATGGGCCGCACCGTGGTCTGGCGGCGCAACCCGGACTATTGGGCCCGCGATCTGCCGCTGAAGCGCGGGCGGCACAATTTCGACCGCATCCGAATCGAGTATTTCGCTGATTCCGATGCCGCGTTCGAGGCGTTCAAGGCCGGCGAATACACCTTCCGCAACGAAAACTCGTCCATTTCATGGGCGACCGGCTATGATTTCCCCGGTGTCGAGCGTGGCCATGTCATCAAGACCGAGCTGCCCAACGGCACCAAGGCGCCCGCGCAAGGCTTCTTCTTCAACCTGCGGCGCGAGAAGTTTCAGGACATCCGCGTCCGCGAGGCGATCGGGCTGATGTTCAATTTCGACTGGGCCAACACGGCGCTGTTCTATGACCTCTATACCCGCATCGAATCCTTCTGGGACAACAGCCCGCTGCGCGCAAATGGCCCGCCAAGCGAGGCAGAGCTGGCGCTGCTGACCCCCGTCGCCGCCGATCTGCCCAATGGCATCCTGACCGAGCCCGCCTTTGTGCCGCCCCATGGCGGGCCGCGCCAGCTTGACCGGGGGGCGCTGCGCAAGGCCGCCGATCTGCTGAACGAGGCCGGCTGGCAGGTCGGCAAGGACGGCGTGCGCCGGAACGCGCAGGGGCAGACCCTGCAGGTCGAATTCATGAACGATTCCCAAGCCTTCGACCGCATCATCAATCCTTATGTCGAGAATCTGCGGGCGTTGGGGATCGATGCCCGCATGGCGCGGGTCGATGACGCGGAATACGAGACGCGGCGTTACCGTTTCGAATATGATCTGATGGTCGGCCATTCGCTGACCGACATGATCGCGGGCGACGGGCTGTATCAGAATTTCGGCTCGCAAGGCGCCGATGACGTCTTTAACCCCGCCGGTCTCGCCAACCCGGCCATCGACACGCTGATCGGGCACGCAGTCGCCGCTCAGACGCAGGAAGAGATGACCGTCGCCGTCCATGCGCTGGACCGGGCGCTGCGCGCGCTGCGGATCTGGGTGCCCAACTGGTACAAGCCCAGCCACACCGTCGCCTATTACGAGCAATACGAACATCCCGCCGAATTGCCGCCGCTGATGCTGGGTGAGCTTGATTTCTGGTGGTATAACGCAGAAAAGGCCGAAAAGCTGAAAGCGGCCGGGGCGCTGCGCTAAGGCGCGTCGCAAACCGGACGCCAGAGGACAGCGACAGGCAAGGGCAGTTCATGGCAGCTTATCTTCTGCGGCGTTTGCTGCTGATCATCCCGACCTTGCTCGGGATCATGATCGTCAATTTCACGCTGACCCAGTTCGTCCCCGGCGGCCCGATCGAGCAGGTGATCGCGCAGGTCCGGGGCGAGGGCGATGTCTTCGCCAACATCGCCGGCGGCTCGGACGCGGGCGGGGGCGGGGTCGAGTATGCCGGCGCGCAGGGCCTGCCGCCGGAATTCATCGCCGAGCTGGAAAAAGAGTTCGGCTTTGACCGCCCGCCGCTGGAACGCTTCCTGACGATGATGGGCAATTACCTGCGCTTTGACTTCGGCGAAAGCTGGTTTCATTCCGAGAGCGTGGTCGATCTGATAATCGACAAGCTGCCGGTCTCGATCACGCTGGGGCTGTGGTCGACGCTGCTGGCCTATGTCATCTCGATCCCCTTGGGCATCAAGAAGGCGGTGCGCGACGGCACGCCCTATGACACCTGGACCTCGACCGCGATCATCATCGCCTATGCGATCCCGGCGTTCCTGTTTGCCGTGATCCTGCTGGTCCTGTTCGCGGGCGGCACCTATTGGCGGATCTTTCCGCTGCGCGGGCTGGTCAGCAGCGATTTCGACACGCTGTCGACATTTGGCAAGATCAAGGACTACCTGTGGCACATCACGCTGCCGGTGCTGGCGACCTCGATTTCCGGCTTTGCGACGCTGACCCTGCTGACCAAGAACAGCTTTCTGGACGAGATCAACAAGCAATATGTGATGACCGCCCGCGCCAAGGGTCTGGCCGAGAACCGGGTGCTGTACGGACATGTCTTCCGCAACGCCATGCTGATCGTGATCGCGGGCTTTCCAGCCATGTTCATCGGGATGCTGTTCGGATCGTCGATCCTGATTGAGACGATCTTTTCGCTGGACGGTCTGGGCCGGCTGGGGTTCGAGGCCGCCGTCAAGCGCAACTATCCGGTGATCTTCGGCACGCTTTATGTCTTTGGCCTGATCGGGCTGCTGGTCGGCATCCTGTCCGACCTGATGTATGTGCTGGTCGATCCCCGCATTGATTTCGAAAAGAGGTCGGGCTGATGGCCATGTCCGAACTGAACCGCCGCCGCTGGCGCAGCTTTCGTCGCAACCGGCGGGCCTTCTGGTCGCTGATCCTGTTCTCGGTCATGTTCGTGGTCGCGGCCTGCGCGGAACTGGTGGCGAATGACAAGCCTATCCTTGTCAGCTATCGCGGCGAGATCCACCTGCCGGTCTATCGCTTCTACCCCGAGACCGCCTTTGGCGGCGATTTCCAGACCGAGGCGATCTATACCGACCCGGCGGTGCAATGCCTGATCCTGTCGGGCGGGCGCGAGGATTGCTGGGACGACCCCGAAGGCATGATCGACGCGATCCGCGCCGGCACCTCGGACGTGCCCAAGGCCGAGCAGGGGTGGATGATCTGGCCGCCGATCCCGTTCAGCTACCGCACCATCAACAATGTCGGGCAGGCGCCAAGCGCGCCCGACGCGACGCATTGGCTGGGCACCGACAACACCGCCCGCGACGTGGCGGCGCGCGTCATCTACGGGTTCCGCACCTCGATCATGTTCACGCTGATCGTCACCGTCATCGCCTCGACCATCGGCATCGCGATGGGCGCGATTCAGGGCTATTTCGGCGGCCGCACCGACATCGTGCTGCAGCGGATCATGGAGATCTGGCAGAACACGCCCTCGCTTTACGTCATCATCATCCTGTTCGCGATCCTTGGCCGCAGCTTCTGGCTGCTGGTCTTCATCACCATCCTGTTCGGCTGGCCGGCGCTGGTCGGCGTGGTCCGGGCCGAGTTCCTGCGCGCCCGCAATTTCGAATATGTCCGCGCCGCCCGCGCCCTGGGGGTCAGCGACCGGGTCATCATGTTCCGCCACATCCTGCCCAACGCGATGGTCGCCACGCTGACCATGCTGCCCTTTATCGTCACCGGCACCATCTCGGGCCTCGCGGCGCTGGATTATCTGGGTTACGGCCTGCCGGCCTCGGCGCCCTCGCTGGGGGAGTTGGCCTTGCAGGGCAAGCAGCATCTGCGCGCGCCGTGGCTGGCCTTCACCGCCTTTTTCACCTTCGCCATCATGCTGTCGCTGCTGGTCTTCATCTTCGAAGGCGTGCGCGACGCCTTCGATCCGCGAAAGACGTTCAAATGACCGAAGACGATGCGCCGCTGCTGGACGTCCGCGACCTGAGGATCGGCTTTCATCAGGACGGACGCCGGATCGAGGCCGTGCGCGGCGTCAGCTTTTCGGTCCCGCGCGGCCAGACCGTCGCGCTGGTGGGCGAATCGGGGTCGGGGAAATCGGTCACGGCGCTGTCGACGGTGCAGCTTCTGGGCGATTCGGCCGAGCTGTCTGGCAGCGTGACATGGCGCGGCCAGCAGATGCTGGGCGCGTCCGAGGCGAGGCTGCGTCAGGTCCGCGGCAATGACATCAGCTTCATCTTTCAAGAGCCGATGACCTCGCTGAACCCGCTGCACACGCTGGAACGGCAGCTGTCGGAAAGCCTCGCGCTGCATCAGGGTCTGCGCGGGGCGGCGGCCCGCGCGCGGATTATCGAGCTGCTGACCCGCGTCGGCATCCGCGAGCCGGAAAGCCGCCTGCAGGACTATCCGCACCAGCTCTCGGGCGGGCAGCGGCAGCGGGTGATGATCGCGATGGCGCTGGCCAATGGTCCGGAACTGCTGATCGCGGACGAGCCGACCACCGCGCTCGACGTCACCATCCAGGCGCAGATCATGGACCTGCTGGCCGAGCTGAAGCGCGATGAGGGGCTGTCGATGCTGTTCATCAGCCATGATCTGGGGCTGGTGCGGCGGATCGCGGACTGGGTCTGCGTGATGAAGGACGGCGAGATCGTCGAGCAGGGCCCGGCCGAGCAGCTCTTCGCCGACCCGCAGCACCCCTATACCCGCAAGCTGCTGGCGGCAGAGCCGAAGGGGCAGGCGCGCCCGGTCCCGGACGGGGCCGAGGTTCTTGTCGAGACCCGCGATCTGAAGGTCTGGTTTCCGATCAAGCGCGGCTTTCTGCGCCGCGTCGTCGGCCATATCAAGGCCGTGAACGGCGCCAGCGTCGTGGTCAGGCAGGGCGAGACGCTGGGGATCGTGGGCGAATCCGGGTCCGGCAAGACGACGCTGGCGCTGGCGATCATGCGGCTGATCGAAAGCGACGGTCCGATCCTCTATCTGGGTCAGGACATCGGCGGCTGGAAGGCGCGGCAGCTGCGGCGGCTGCGGCGCGACATGCAGATCGTGTTTCAGGACCCCTTCGGCAGCCTGTCGCCGCGCATGACGATCGAGCAGATCATCGCCGAGGGCCTGGGCGTCCATGGCGTCGAGCCGGGCCGCAACCGGCGCGAGATGGTGGCCGAGATCATGGCCGAGGTCGGGCTCGACCCCGCCATGATGCACCGCTATCCGCACGAGTTCTCGGGCGGGCAGCGGCAGCGGATCGCCATTGCGCGGGCGATGATCCTGCGCCCGCGCGTGGTGGTGCTGGACGAGCCGACCTCGGCGCTGGACATGACGGTGCAGGTCCAGATCGTCGATCTGCTGCGCGGCCTGCAGGAACGATATGGCCTCGCCTTCCTGTTCATCAGCCACGATCTGCGCGTCATCCGCGCCATGGCCCATCAGATCATGGTCATGCGCGCGGGCGAGGTGGTGGAACAGGGCAGCACGGCCCAGGTCTTCGACGCGCCCGCGACCGACTATACCGCGGCGCTGATGCGGGCCGCCTTTCAGGATCGCGCCGGCCAGCCCGTGCCATGAACATCCTGTTCGTCCACCAGAACTATCCGGCGCAGTTCACCCATCTGGCGCCGGCGCTGCAGCGGCGCGGCCATCGGGTGCTGGCGCTGACGACGCAATCGAACGACCGCCCCGGCCCGGTCAAGTTTGTCCGCTATCCCGACCCGGCCGAGGTCAACTGCAGCCAGCCCCTCGCGCGGCCCTATGCCGAACATGTCGAGCGCGGCTATCTGGCCGCCCGCGCCGCCCGCGCCTTGCGTGACCGGCATGGCTTCACCCCCGATGTGATCTTCGGCCATTCCGGCTGGGGCGAGACGCTGTTTCTGCGCGAGATCTGGCCGCAGGCCCGGCTGCTGATCTATGCCGAGCTTCTGTATCGGCCGCGCGGGCAGGATGTGGGTTTCGACCCCGAGATGACGCGCGACGCCGATCTGTCGCGCTTTGCGACGGTGGCCCGAAACGCGCATCTGGCGCTGGGAATCCTCGATTGCGACGCGGCGCTGGCGCCCACGCGCTATCAGGCCGCCAGCTTCCCGCCGGAACTGCAATCGCGGATCACCACCATCCATGACGGCATCGACAGCCGGATCATGCGCCCAAACCCGCAGGCGCGCGTCACCCTGCCAAATGGCGGCGTGCTGTCGGCGGGGGACGAGGTGCTGACCTATGTCGCCCGCTCGCTGGAGCCCTATCGCGGTTTTCACGTTTTCATGCGCGCGCTGCCGGCGGTGCTGGCGGCGCGGCCCGACGCGCAGGTGCTGATCATCGGCGGCGACGGCGTCAGCTATGGCGGCAAGCCGCCCGACGCCGAAAGCTGGAAGGCCAAGATGCTGGCCGAGCTTGACGGGCAGCTGGATCTGTCCCGCCTCCATTTTCTGGGCCGGACCAGCTATGCCGATTATCGCCGCGTAATCCAGGTCGGGCGGGTGCATTGCTATCTGACCTATCCCTTCGTGCTGTCATGGTCGCTGACCGAGGCGATGTCCGCCGGCGCCTATATCGTCGCCTCGGACACCGAGCCGGTGCGCGAGGTGATCCGCGATGGCGAGAATGGCCGCTTGGTGCCGTTCTTCGACACCGGCGCGCTGTCTTCGGCGCTGATCCGGGGTCTGGCGCTGCAGGACGACCGCGCGGATGATCTGCGCCGGGCGGCGCGGCAGACGATCCTGAACGGATATGATCTGCACGGGCATAGCCTGCCCCGGCTGATCGACTGGGTGGAAAGCCACGGGCCGGCGGGCGGGCAGGCGGGTTAGCCGGTTCCCGCCAGCGCCCCGATCATCAGGTCGAGCGCATGGGCGGTGGTCGCTTCGCGGACGCGGGCGCGGCCAATGGCGCCGAAATCGACGGTTTCGGTGTGCACGCCGTCTGCGGTGGCGAGGCCAAAGCAGACCCGCCCCTCGGGCTTGTGCTCGGACCCGCCCGGCCCTGCGATGCCGGTGACCGAAACGGCCAGGTTGACGCCCGACTGCGCGCGCGCGCCGCTGGCCATTTCCGCCGCGACCTCTTCACTGACCGCGCCGAAGCGGGCCAGAGTGGCGGCGCTGACGCCCAGCATCTGCTGCTTGGCGGCGTTGGAATAGGTCACGAAGCCCCGGTCGAACACCGCCGACGACCCCGCCAGATCGGTCAGCGCCGCCGCGAGCATCCCGCCGGTGCAGCTTTCCGCCGTGGCGATGGTCGCGCCCTGCGACCGCGCCAGATCCAGCAGCCGCGCGGCCCGATCGGCGTGGCTCACTGCAGCACCCCGTGATACAGCCCCGCGCCGATCACCACCGCGATCCCCGCGAATAGCCCCGCCCACAGATCGTCGATCATCACCCCCGCCGCATCGCCGCGACGGTCGGCGCGACCGACAAGCCAAGGCTTCCAGATGTCGAACAGGCGGAAGAACAGCAGCGCTGCGACCCAGCCGGGCCAGGGGAAGTTCGTGGCCTCCAGCCCCGCATTCCAGAAGCCGAAGGACGGAAAGCACAGCGCCAGCCATTGCCCGGCGATTTCGTCGATGACGATTTCCGAGCGGTCCGGGTCGGCCATGCCGCGGGTAAACCGCGCAACCGACCAGAAGCCGAGGAGGGTCACGGCGATGGTCGCCGCCAGCAGCGCCGGGAAATGCCCCAGCCAGTGGATCACGACCCCCAGCGCCACCGCCACGGCCGAGGCCCATGTCCCCGGCGCGGGCCGCATGTCGCCGGCCCCGAACCATGTGACGATCAGTCGCAGCATGGGTTAATCCTTCAGCAAGGTGACGGTGGCGATGCAGGCGATCCCCTCGCCCCGGCCGGTGAAGCCCAGCCGCTCGGACGTGGTGGCCTTGACCGAGATGCGGTCGGCATCCGTCCCGGTGATCTCGGCCAGCCGGTCCTGCATGGCGCGGGCATGGGGGCCGATCTTGGGAAATTCGCAGATCAGCGTGACATCGGCATTGTTGATCCGAAAGCCGCGCTCGCCCGCCAGCGCCACGGCGTGACGCAGGAACACCGCGCTGTCGGCGCCGCGCCATTGCGGGTCCGAGGGCGGGAAATGGCGGCCGATATCGCCTTCGGCCAGCGCACCATAGATGGCGTCGGTCAGGGCGTGCATGCCGACATCGGCGTCGGAATGGCCGGCCAGCCCGCGCTCATGCGGCAGGCGGACGCCGCACAGCACGACATGGTCGCCCTCGGCAAAGGCGTGGACGTCAAAGCCGTTTCCCAAGCGAATATCCATCGCATCCCCCAGAATACGCCGGGCGCGGTCGAAATCCGGCCCATAGGTCAGTTTCAGATTGTCCTCGTCGCCCGGGGTGATCGCAACCTCGATCCCGGCGCGCAAGGCGAGTTCCACGTCATCGGCCGCGCCCTCGGGGAAGGCGCGATGGGCGGCGAGGATGGCGTCCAGCGCGAAACCCTGCGGGGTCTGGGCGCGAAACAGCCCCTCGCGCGCCTGGGTGCCGGTGACGCGGGCATCTTCGCCGCGCCACAGCGCATCGGTGACGGCAAGGGCAGGGGCGGCGGCCTGCGCGCCCGCCTGCAGCGCCGAGACCACGCCCGCAATGACCGCGGCCGAGACCAATGGTCGCGCCCCGTCATGGATCAGCACATGGCGCACGCCGCTGCCCGACAGCGCCAGCAGCCCCGCGCGCACGCTGTCGGACCGCGTGGCCCCCCCGGCGATCAGCGTCACCCGCCCCGAAAGCTCGGCCACGCCGCGCGCGATGTCGTCCGGGTGCAGCACCACGATGATGCGCGAAAAGCCGTCAAATGCCGCGATGCTGCGCGCCAACACGCTGTCGCCGCCCAGGTCGCGCCACTGCTTCGGCTCGCCCCCCAGACGGGTGCCGCGCCCGGCGGCGGTGATGATGACGGCGAACTGGTCCAGATCCTGCATGGCGCGGGTCTAGGCCAGAGGCCGGGCGCGCGCAATCGCAACCGGACCGGGGTGCATTGTCTCTTGCCGCCGCATCGGGCTAATAAGCCAGCGTCAGCGCAAAGGAACCCGTCATGACCCAGCTTTCGCCCGCCGACACGGCCAAGAACGCCGCCGCCATCGCCGCTGTCGCGCTGGTGCGCGACGGGATGCGGCTGGGGTTGGGCAGCGGCTCGACCGCCGCCTTCATGGTCCGGCGCCTGGCCGAGCGGGTCGAGGCCGAGGGGCTGCAACTGCGCTGCGCCGCGACCTCGCAGGCGACCGCCGATCTGGCGACCCGGCTGGGCATCAGAATCGAGGGGCTGGACGAGATCGGCTGGCTGGACCTGACGCTGGACGGCGCGGACGAGCTGGACCCGGATCTGAACCTGATCAAGGGCGGCGGCGCGGCGCTGCTGCGCGAAAAGATCGTCGCCTGCGCGTCGGATCGCATGGTGGTGATGGCTGACGGGACCAAGGTCGTGGACCGGCTTGGCGCGTTCCACCTGCCGGTCGAGGTGATCGCCTTTGGCTGGCAGACCACGCGCGAGCTGATCTGCCGGGCGCTGGCGCGGCTCGACCTGACGGAACGGCCGATCCTGCTGCGCAAGCATGACGACCAGCCGCTGCTGACCGATGAGGGGAACTATATCCTCGATCTCGCGCTGGAGGCGATCCCCGACCCCCACGCCCTGTCGCAGGCGCTGAACGAGATCCCGGGTGTGGTCGAAAACGGCCTGTTCCTGAACCTGTGCGATCTGGCCCTGATCGGGCAGCCGGATGGCAATGTGACCGAGCTTGAAGCCATCCAGGAGGGCTTGGAATGAGCTTTGACTATGATCTTTTCGTCATCGGCGGCGGCTCTGGCGGAGTCCGCGCGGCGCGCATCTCGGCCGGCTACGGCGCGCGTGTGGCGCTGGCAGAGGAAAGCCGCATGGGCGGCACCTGCGTCATCCGGGGCTGCGTGCCGAAAAAGCTGATGGTCTATGCCTCGGGCGCGCCCGAAGCGGCCGCCGAATCGCGCGGCTATGGCTGGCTTGACGCCGAGGCCGGCGATTTTTCCTGGCCCGCCTTCCGGCCCAAGCTGGACGAGGAGCTGGACCGGCTTGAACGCGCCTATTCCGCGGGTCTGGAAGCCGCGGGGGTGACGATCCACAAGCAGCGCGCCCGGCTGCGCGGCCCGCATGAGGTCGAACTGGCCGGCGGCGAGGTGTTCACCGCCAAGCATATCCTGATCGCCGCCGGCGGGCGGCCCTATCTGCCCGACCTGCCGGGGGCGGAACTGGGCATGATCTCGGACGATCTGTTCCTGATGAAGCGTCTGCCGACCCGTGCGCTGGTCGTGGGCGGCGGCTTCATCGCCTGCGAATTCGCCGGCATCCTGAACGGGCTGGGCGTGCCCACCGTGCAGGTCTATCGCGGCGACAAGGTGCTGCGCGGCTTCGATTCCGGCCTGCGCGATCTGATGACCGAACAGATCGCCGAATCCGGGGTCAGCCTGCGGCTGAACGCCTCGCCCGAAAAACTGGAAGCGGATGGCGAGCGCATCCGGGTCAGCATGAATGACGGGACGACCGAATATTACGACGCGGTCATGTTCGCGACGGGTCGCGTGCCCTATACCAAGGGTCTGGGACTGGAAGAGGCCGGGGTCAAGACCGGCAAATGGGGCGAGATCCTGGTCGATGAATGGTCGCAGACCAACATCCCCTCGATCTTCGCCGTGGGCGACGTGACCGACCGCATCAACCTGACCCCGGTCGCCATCCGCGAGGGCCATGCCTTTGCCGACACCGTCTTCGGCAACAAGCCCGACAAGCTGGATCACAGCCTGGTCGCCAGCGCCGTCTATACCCGTCCCCACGAGGCCGCGACCATCGGCATGACCGAGGACGAGGCGGAACTTCGCGGCGATGTGCTGATCTATGAAACCCGTTTCCGGCCGATGCGCAGCATGTTCGCGGGCTCCGACGCGCGGGTGATGATGAAGCTGGTGGTGGACCGGCAAAGCGACCGCGTGCTGGGCTGCCACATCTTCGGCCCCGACGCGGGCGAGATGATTCAGCTTGCCGCCATCGCCGTGACCATGGGCGCGACCAAGCGGGATTTCGACCGCACCGTCGCCGTTCACCCGACAATGGCCGAGGAACTGGTCACTCTGCGCCAGCCGGCGCGCGTGATCGACGCTGTCAAGGATAGGGCAATCGGCGCTTAAGCCTTGAATTTCTGGGTCTCACCCCTAGTTCAGGCACAACCGAAGAACAACGAGGCAGACATATGGCACAGGGCCCTTGGGGCGGCGGTAGCGGCGGATCGGACGACAAGGGCGGCAACGGGGACGGCAAGCAGCCGCCGCGCGGGCCTCAGCGGCCATGGGGACAGCCGGGCGGGCAGGGCGGACAACGCCCCGAACCGCCCCGTCGCCCCGGCGAGCGTCCGGGCGCCCCCGAGATCGAGGAATTGATGCGCAAGGGCCAGGACCGGCTGCGCGTCCTGATGGGCGGGCGCGGCGGGTCCGGCGGCACGGGCGGTCCCAAGGGGCCGCGCACGCCGAATTTCAGCTTTGACCGCCGGACCTTGGGTCTGGGTGCGCTGCTGGTCGTGGGCCTGTGGGCCGCGGCGAGTTTTTATACCGTCAAGCCCGAAGAACGCGCCGTCGAGTTCCTGTTCGGCCGCGCCATCGGCACCGGCGAGCCGGGTCTGAACTTTGCGCCCTGGCCGGTCGTGACCCGCGAGGTGGTGCAGGTCACCGGCGAACGCGTGACCGAGATCGGCACCGGTCAGGTCGAGGCGCGCTCGCGCCCCGGCACGATCAGCACGCCCGATAGCGGGCTGATGCTGACCCGCGACCAGAACATCGTGGACATGGAATATCAGGTGGTCTGGAACATCTCGGACCCCGAAAAATTCCTGTTCAACCTCGCCGATGCCTCTGGCACCATCCGGGCCGTCGCCGAATCCGCCATGCGCGACATCATCGCGCGGTCGGAACTGGCGCCGATCCTGAACCGCGACCGTGGCGCCATTGCCGAGGATCTGAAACTGGCCGTGCAGCAGACGCTGGACAGCTATCAGTCCGGGATCAACGTGGTCCGGGTCAACCTTGACCGCGCCGACCCGCCGAACGAGGTCATCGACAGCTTCCGCGAAGTGCAGGCCGCGCAGCAGCGCCGCGACGCGCTGGAAAAGGAAGCCGACGCCTATGCCAACCGCGTCCTCGCCGCCGCACGGGGTGAGGCCGCAGCGCTGGTCGAAGAGGCCGAGGCCTACCGCGCCCAGGCCGTCAACGACGCGCAGGGTGAATCGGCGCGGTTCAACTCGGTCTATGCCGAATATGCCAAGGCGCCCGAGGTCACGCGCAAGCGGATGTATCTGGAAACGATGGAAAAAGTATTGGGTAACGTGGACAAGATCCTGCTGGGCGAAGATGCCGCCCAAGGGGTCGTGCCCTATCTGCCGCTCGACCGGTTGCGCGGCACCGATCAGGGCCGCGCGCCCGGCAGCGGGACCGCCACGATCAGCAACACCGGCTCTGGCGCGGGCGCAAGCACGACCGCCGGGCCCGGCAACACGCAGCAGGGGGGCAACTGATGGCCAAGGCACGCACAAGACTGCTGGGCACACTGGCGATCCCGGCGCTGATCGTCGTGGCCATCGTCGCCGCCTCGGCGCTGTTCATCGTGGACGAGCGTGAAAAGGCGCTGGTCCTGCGGCTGGGCCGGGTGGTGAACGTCAAGGAAAGCCCCGGTCTGGGGATGAAGATCCCGTTTCTGGACGAGGTCGTGCAGTATGACGACCGCATTCTGGGGCTGTCCACGACGCCGTTGGAAATCACCCCGCTGGATGACCGCCGCCTGATCGTCGACGCCTTCGCGCGCTGGCGGATCACCGATGTCGTCCGCTTCCGTCAGGCCGTCGGCACCGGCGGGATCGAGGCCGCGCTGGGTCGTCTCGACCCCATCGTGCGGACCGCCATCCGCGAGGTGCTGGGCTCGGTTCCCTCGACCACGGTGCTGTCGGACGACCGGACCGCGATGATGAACCAGATCCGCGACGAGGCGCGCCGGAACTCGGCCGGGCTGGGGGTCGAGATCATCGACGTCCGCCTGACCCGCACCGACCTGCCCGAGCAGAACCTCTCCGCCACCTACGAGCGGATGCGGGCTGAGCGGGAACGCGAGGCCGCCGACGAGATCGCGCGCGGTAACGAAGCCGCCCGCCGGGTTCGCGCCGCCGCCGACCGGACCGTGGTCGAACTCACCTCGGAAGCGCGCCGGAACGCCGAGATCATTCGGGGTGAGGCCGACGCCTCGCGGAACGCGATCTATGCCGACGCCTTTGGCCGCGATCCGGAATTCTTCGCCTTCACCCGCTCGATGACGGCATATGAACGCGCGCTGCAAGGCGGCAACTCGCAGCTTGTGCTGCAGCCGGATGGGGATTTCTTCAGCTATCTGCGCAGCGACGGCGCGGCCAATGCCCGCCCCGCCACCCCGGCCGAGGCGCTGCCCGAGGAGGAGAACCTGTCCACCTTGCCCGACAAGGACAACGGTCAGGATGACGGCAAGGCCCCGATCCGGGCCGGCAGCGCGGTGACGCCGCAGCCGCTGGAAATGCCGTGGGACGAGGAGCCGGGCGCGGCCATGGGCGATTCCGCCTTGCCCGACCAGCAATCGCCGGTCCCGCCGGTCGATGACGCGCCGCTGCCGGATGTCGATGCGCTGGACAGCACGTCGCAGGATGCCGCACCGCAGGATGCGCCGGCCGCGCCGGAACCCGACGAAACCGCTTCCGCCGACCCGGCCGCGACCGCGCCGACCGAGGGTGATGTCGTGGTGCCGCTGAACTGAGGCGGCGACAAAATCCGGGAAAACGGGCGGCCTTGGCCGCCCTTTTCTTTGCGCGGCTGACGGGCCAGTATCGGATTCGTCACAATGAGTTCATCGGGGCGGAGCGTGATTTATTTGCAACGGCTGCCCATCTGCCGTTTGCTGCTTCGCACAACCGGCCCCGAAGGCCGGGCGCCGGGTTCCGTCCGGCGCCAAGATGGAAAGGACTTTCGATGCGAAACCGTCTCTCTCGAATTCTGGCCACGGCCTCGGTCGCGGCACTCTGCCTGGGCGGCGTGCCGAGCCTGGCGCAGGACAGCGCGGCCACGCCGCAGGCTGCCGCGAATTCGGCCGATCCGCCCCTGACCGCGCCGGATTCGCCGGCCCGCCGTCAGCAGGTGATGCCCGACAGCTTTGCCGATCTGGTCGAGCAGGTCTCGCCGGCGGTGGTGAACATCAACACCACCTCGGTGATCGAACAGCCGACCAGCCCGATGTTCCCCGAGGGCAGCCCGTTTTCCGACCTGTTCCGGGATTTCGGCTTTCCGATGCCCAATCAGGGACCGGGCGGCGATCCGCGCTTCAACAACCGCCGCCAGCCGCAGCGGGCCAGCGCGCTCGGCTCTGGCTTCGTGATTTCCGAGGATGGCTATATCGTCACCAATAATCACGTCATCGACGGCGCCGACGAGATCGAGATCGAGTTCCGCGACGGCGCCCGCCGCAAGGCCGAGGTGGTCGGCACCGACAAGCAGACGGACATCGCGCTGCTCAAGGTGAACGCCACCGATCTGCCCTATGTCAGCTTTGGCGACAGCGACGCGGCCCGCGTGGGCGACTGGGTGCTGGCGCTTGGCAACCCGCTGGGGCAGGGCTTTTCGGCCTCGACCGGGATCGTCTCGGCCCGCGGTCGGGCACTGACCGGCACCTATGACGACTTCATCCAGACCGATGCCTCGATCAACCGCGGCAACTCGGGCGGGCCGCTGTTCAACATGGACGGGCAGGTGGTCGGCGTGAACACCGCGATCCTGTCGCCCAATGGCGGGTCCATCGGGATCGGCTTTTCGATGGCCTCGAACGTCGTGACCACGGTCGTCGATCAGCTGCGCGAGTTCGGGGAAACCCGGCGCGGCTGGCTGGGCGTCAAAATCCAGCGCGTCACGCCGGAAATCGCGGAATCGTTGGGGCTCGACACCGAAAGCGGCGCGATGGTCACCGATGTGCCGGACGGGCCGGCGGCGGATGCGGGCGTGCAGGCCGGCGATGTGATCACGAAATTCGACGGCAAGGACATCGCGGACGACCGCGATCTGGTCGCCCGCGTGGCGCAGGCGCCGATCGGGGAAAAGGTCTCGGTCACGGTGCTGCGCAACGGCAAGACCGAGCAGCTTGACGTGACGCTTGGCCGCCGCGAGATCGCCGAAGGCACCGCCAGCGACAGCGAAAGCGACGCCGCCCCGGGGGCCGAGGAAACGCTGGGCATGTCGGTCCAGGTGCTGACGCCCGAAATCGCGGCCGAGCTTGGCATGGGCGAGGGCCAGCAGGGTCTGGTCATCCGCGAGGTCGATCCGGCCTCGGACGCGGCCGGCAAGGGGCTGTCGCCGGGCGACGTCATCACCGAAGCCGGGCAGCAGCCTGTCACCTCGGTCGAGGATCTGTCGGCGCGGATCGCCGAGGCACGCGAGGCGGGGCGCAAATCGCTGCTGCTTCTGATCCGCCGCGGCGGCGAGCCGCGCTTTGTCGCGCTGTCGATCGAGCCCTGACCGGCCGCGTCGACACGCCGCAACCACCCAGGGCGGGGCCAACCGGTCCCGCCTTTTCTTTGCAAGGCGCATGGCTTATGTCGAGCGGCAAAGTTGAAGGAAGACCGATGGCCAGAATTACCTATATCGAACATGACGGCACCCCGCATGAGGTCGAGGTCAAGCCGGGCATGACGGTGATGGAAGGCGCGCGCGACAATGGCGTGCCGGGGATCGAGGCGGATTGCGGCGGCGCCTGCGCCTGTTCGACCTGCCACGTCTATGTGGCGCCGGAATGGGTGGACCGCCTGCCGCCGCGCGACCCGATGGAAGAGGATATGCTGGATTTCGCCTATGAGCCCGATCCGGTCCGTTCGCGCCTGACCTGCCAGATCCGGGTCACGCCAGAGCTGGACGGGCTGGTGGTGAACATGCCCGAAAAGCAGATCTAGAAAATCCGCGCCGTCCCGCCTGTACCCCGGCCGGTGCCGGTCGGGGCCTGATGCGTTCTGACAGGAAATTCCCCGCATGTCCGATCTGGTCCTGACCGTCACCTGCCCGACACGGCGCGGCATCGTCGCCGCGATCTCGAGCTTTCTGGCGCAGCATGGCTGCAACATCACCGACTCGGCGCAGTTCGACGATCTGGAAGCGGGCCGGTTCTTCATGCGGATCAGCTTTTCCGACCTCGACGGCCACGGCATCGCCGCGCTGCAATCGGCGCTGCGCCCGATTGCCGAGGATCTGCAGATGCAGGCCGCGATCCATGATGCCAGCCACCGGATGCGCGTGCTGCTGATGGTGTCGAGCTTTGGGCATTGCCTGAACGACATCCTCTATCGCTGGCGGATCGGGGCGCTGCCCATCGACATCGTCGGCGTGGTCTCGAACCATCTGACCTATCAGAAGCTGGTGGTGAACCATGACATCCCCTTTCACCACATCCGCATCACGCGCGAGACCCGCGCTGAGGCCGAGGCCCGGCTGAGCGATCTGATGGCCGAGACGCAGACCGAACTGGTGGTGCTGGCGCGCTATATGCAGATTCTGTCGGACCGGCTGTGCGAGACGATGTCGGGCCGGATCATCAACATCCACCACTCGTTCCTGCCCAGCTTCAAAGGGGCGAATCCCTACAAGCAGGCTTATGAGCGCGGGGTGAAGCTGATCGGGGCGACCGCGCATTACGTCACCAAGGATCTGGATGAGGGTCCGATCATCGAGCAAGAGACGGTGCGCGTCACCCACGCCCAGTCGCCCGCCGACTACGTCAGCCTTGGCCGCGATGTCGAGGCGCAGGTGCTGGCCCGTGCGATCCACGCCCATATCCACCACCGGGTGTTCGTGAACGGGACGCGGACGGTGGTGTTTCCGGCCTCGCCCGGCAGCTATGCCTCGGAACGGATGGGCTGACGTCGCCCCATCGGCAAAACGAAAACGCCCTGCCACGACACGCGTCGGGCAGGGCGTTTTATTTGCAAGCCCGCGCCTTGTGGCGCGGGGCACAAGCTGCGTCAGACGGCCATGCGGCTGCTGTTGATCTTGCCCGGCTGCACCGGCACCCGGTCGCCCACGGCGCGGCGGCGGCGGTCGGGCAGGCCCTTGCCCGAGTGATCGTCGATGAAGTCGAGCACGATCGGGCGGATGTTCAGCCGCCAGCTTTTGCCGGCAAAGATGCCGTAATGGCCCGCGCCTTCCTCGAGATGCTGCTTTTTCTTCGACGCATCCAGGTTGGAGCAGATATCCAGCGCCGCGACGCATTGGCCGGGGGCCGAGATGTCGTCATTCGCGCCTTCGACCGTAAAGACGGCGACATCGCGGATCTTGGTCATGTCTGCCATGCGCCCGGCCACTTCGAAGCGGTTCTCGGCGATTTCCAGACCCTTGAAGATGCGCTGCACCGTCGAGAGGTAGAACTCCGCCGTCATGTCCATGACCGCCAGATATTCGTCATAGAACTTGTAGTGCCGGTCACGTTCCGACCCCTCGCCACGCGCCTCGGCGAAGATCTTGTCGACAAAGGCGCGGGTATGGGTGTCGGCGTTCATCGAGATGAACGAGGTCAGCTGCGCCAGCCCCGGATAGACCATCCGGCCGGCGCCCGCATATTTGAACCCGACCTGCTGGATGGCCAGATATTCCAGCTCGCCCATGGTATGACGGCGGCCGAAATCGGTCACCTCGGTCGGTGCGGCGTCGGGGTTGATCGGCCCGCCGATCAGGGTCAGCGTGCGCGGCTGCGCCTCTGGCTCTTCCTCGGCCAGCAGGGCGGTCGCGGCCAGCGCCAGCGGCGCCGGCTGGCAGACCGCGATCACGTTCAGATCGGGGCCCAGATGGCGCATGAAGTCCATGACATAGAGGGTGTAATCCTCGATATCGAACTTGCCCTTGGATACCGGGATGTTGCGCGCATTGTGCCAGTCGGTGACATAGACCTCGGCATCGGGCAGCAGCGAGTTCACGGTCGAGCGCAGCAGAGTCGCATAGTGACCCGACATCGGCGCGATCAGCAGGATCTTGCGGTCGATGGGTTCGCGCCGGGCGACGCGGAAATGCAGAAGGTCGCCGAAGTCGCGTTTCAGCACCCGGTCGACATAGACGATGTGGTCCTGCCCGTCCGGGCCGAGAATCGGCGGGATGTTCCAGTCGGGCTTGATGACCATGCGCGCGAAACTGCGCTCGGTCACCCGGCCCCACGCGCTCATCACCCGAAAGAACGGGTGCGGGATCATCGCGAAGGCGGGATAGGATGCCATGGCGCGGGCCGAAGCGCCGAGCCATTCATTGGTATTTCGGACCGTCTCCATCACATCATAAGAGATCAGACCCTGGGGGGGTTGTTTGGGCATGGTTGCGTCTGTCCTTGGGTTTCGGCCTGGCTGGTTGCCGCTCTTTCTGCCTCTTGACCGACCCTTGCCCCTTTTTCATTGACGCCGGGCCGGTTAGACTTGGTGTCAGATTAGGGGGGATGGCAGGTCATGGCAAGCAACGACACGCGGAAAAATAGCGGTTCCGGGCAGGGCAATGCGTCAAAAACGCGCAAGTTGACGCCGCGTCAAGGTGTTGAAAAATCAGCAACTACAGACGACAAGCCGGTCCGGGCGCGTGCCGCCGAGCAATCCGACACATCGGCAAAAATGACATCAAGCAAGGCGTCGAAGCCCGCCGCGAAACCCGCGCGCCAGCCCGCCGAGGCGAAATCCGGCCAGGATGACACCCGCCGCAGCGACAATCAGACGCCGACCCAAGCCGGGCAGGGCGCCGAAACCACGACCAGGGATCGGCCCGACACCGGTTTTTCCGCCGCGCCACAACCCCCGAACCAGCCCCCCGCCACGGCCCCACAGCAGAGCGCAGACACCGACGACCGCCCCGCCGCCCCCGCAGGCTCGCAGCTGGCCGAGAACATGGAGCGGATCGAGGCGCTGACCCAGCGTCTGGCCGCCGCGCTGTCGCAGCGCCCGATGCGCGATCCGGGCGTCGAGCGGCCGGGCACCGATCTGGTGGTCAATGCCGGCCTTGCCATGGCGCGGATGTGGTCCGAACAGCCGGCCCGCCTGCTTGAGCAGCAGGTGAAATACTGGGGCCAGACCCTGTCGCTTTATGCCGATCTGCAGGGCCAGTTCGCCCGCGGTCAGCTGACCGTCCCCGAGGGCGACGAGGTCGAGACCGACAAGCGCTTTCGTAACCCGCTATGGCAGTCGCACCCCTATTTCAACGCGGTCAAGACGCAGTACCAGATCAACGCCCGCGCCATGCGCGAGGCCGCCGAGAACCTGGAAATGCCGAGCGAGACCGACCGCCACCGGCTGAACTGGCTGACCAACCAGATCATCGACATGTTCGCGCCGACGAACTTTCTGCCGACCAACCCGGACGCGATCCAGCGGGCGCTGGAAACCGAGGGCGAAAGCCTGGTGCGCGGGCTGGAGAACCTGGTCAGCGACATCGAGGCGCATGGCGGCGAGATGATCGTCTCGCTGGCCGACCGCGACGCCTTTTCGGTGGGCGAGAACATCGGCACCGCCCCCGGCAAGGTCGTCCGGCGCGAGAAGATGTATGAGCTGATCCAGTTCAGCCCCTCGACCGAACAGGTCCACGCGCTGCCGCTGGTGCTCTTTCCGCCCTGGATCAACAAATACTACGTTCTGGACCTCAAGCCGGAAAACAGCCTGATCCGCTGGATCGTGGATCAGGGCTATACCCTGTTCGTCGTGTCCTGGAAGAACCCCGATCCCAGCTTTGCCGATATCGGGCTGGAGGATTACGTTCACGCCTATCTGGCGGTCATGGACGCCATCGAGGAGATCACCGCCCAACCGCGCCTGAACGCCGTCGGCTATTGCATCGGCGGCACCACCCTGTCGCTGGCGCTGGCGCTGATGGCAGAGCGGGGCGACGACCGCGTGGCTTCGGCCACCTTCTTCACCACGCTGACCGATTTTGCCGAACAGGGAGAGTTCACGCCCTTCCTGCAGGATGATTTCGTCGACGGCATCGCCGCCGAGGTGGCGCGGGCAGGGATCCTCGCCTCGCATCTGATGACCCGCACGATGAGCTTTCTGCGCGCCAACGATCTGGTCTGGGGCCCGGCGATCCGGTCCTATCTGATGGGGGAATCGCCGCCGGCCTTCGATCTGCTCTACTGGAACGGCGACGGGACGAACCTGCCGGGGCGCATGGCGCTGGATTACCTGCGCGGGCTGTGTCAGCAGAACCTGCTGGTCGGGGACGGCTATCCGATGGATGGCCACGCCCTGCACCTGCGCGACATCACCTTGCCCGTCTGCGCCATCGGCTGCGAGACCGACCACATCGCGCCGTGGAAGCATAGCTGGAAGGGCGTGGCCCAGATGGGAACAAAGGACAAGCGCTTCATCCTGTCCGAGTCGGGCCATATCGCCGGCATCGTGAACCCGCCCTCCAAGAAGAAATACGGCCACTATACCGGCGGCGCCGATTTCGACCACGGCCCCGAGGCTTGGCGCGAATCGGCCAGCTTGACCCCCGGAAGCTGGTGGCCCACATGGCAGGAATGGCTGTCGAAGCATTCGGGCCAGATGGTCCCCGCCCGAGAGCCCGAGGACGGTCTTGGCCCCGCGCCGGGCACCTATGTCCATGAAAGGGCTTGATCCGGCGTGGAATTCGCCGATTCACGCTGCAGCGCAGAAATAAGGCTTGAAATGCTGCGCTGCAGCATCTATCTTGTGTTTACCGAATTAAGACAGGCGGCAGCATCGAGAGCCCGCCCAGACAGGAGATTGAAATGGCCAAGACCCCCGATTTTACCAAAACCATGCAAGACATGATGGCGAATTTCCCCGTCGACACCTCGTCGATGCAGGACGCCTTCAAAAGCCAGTCGGCGCTGAATGAAAAGCTGTCGCGCGTTGCGCTGTCGGCTGCCGAGCGTTCGACCGAGATTTCCGCCCAGTGGGCCAAGGACACCATCGCCCGCGTTGGTGAACTGACCGCGAAAAAAGACGACGCCGGCGCCTATGCCAAAGCGTTCACCGATTTCGCCAACCAGTCGGCCGAGACCGCTGCCGAGCACATGTCGGCCTTTGCCGAAGTCGCCAAGAAGCTGCAGATGGAAACCGTCGACCTGCTGATGGCCGCTGGCAAGGACATGGCTGACGACGCGCAGAAAGCCACCGAGAAAGCCGGCCGTCAGGCCCAGGACGCGGTGATGAAGTCGTCGACCTCGAGCATGAACCCGAAAGTCTGATCACCCTCTTTTGGACGTGATCTGCAAGGGGCGGCCCATCGGGCGGCCCCTTTTCCCTTTGCATTTCGCGGTGCCGGACCGCAATATGCTGCAAATGCACAAATGAGGTCAGCCGATGGTTCAGCCAGATGCCGCGTCACCGCTTCTGATCAAACGCTATGCCAGCCGGCGGCTGTATAACACCGAAACCAGCGATTATGTCACGCTCGACGACATCTCGTCCTTCATCCGCGACGGGCGCGAGGTGCGGATCGTGGACCTGAAATCCGGTGACGATCTGACCCGTCAATATCTGCTGCAGATCATCGCCGAACATGAAAGCCGGGGCGAGAACGTGCTGCCCGTCGACGTGCTGACCGACCTCGTGCGCAGCTACACCACCCAGGCGCAAAGCGTGGTGCCGCAATTCCTCGCCGCCAGCTTCGAGATGCTGCGCGAGGGCCAGTCGAAGATCATGGAAAAGATGGCCGTCATCCCCAGCCCGATGTCGCGCATGCCGGGCTTCGAGCAGCTTCAGCGCCAGCAACAGGCCTTCCTGAAGGCGATGATGGGCGGCTGGACCAACGTCCCCGGAAGCGAACCGGCCGAGGAAAAACCCGCCAAAGGCTCGGAGAACGACATGGCTGAGATCCGCCGCGAACTGGCCGAATTGCAGAAGCGGATTTCCCGCTTGTGATCTTGCGATCCCCCGCGACACCGGCTAACTAGCCCGCCAAGGACGGTTGGCCGAGTGGTCGAAGGCGCACGCCTGGAAAGTGTGTAGGCGGGGAACCGTCTCGAGGGTTCGAATCCCTCACCGTCCGCCACGACCTACCTACATCAGGTTGATTTCTTTCGCTATTGTTGCTCTCGTTCTTCGGCGGGTAGCAAACGAGGTAGCACTCCGCCGGAGGCACCCCTTTGGGAGCGCCTCAGTGGCAACATAGGAATCGCCCCCGCCGAAGGGAAGAGCCGAGGCACCGCTCGGGGCGATGTGGGGCGTGTCGTGTTCAGATGTGCTAACGGCCATGTCTGACGGGCCACGGCCGATATCTCCTTCTACCAATTTGGTGCCGGTGCCTCCTCCGGATCTTCTGGCTCCGCCTCCGCATGCCGTCCGGCCGCCTCGATCTCTTCCACGAGACCCGCGATGTTGCTGAACTGCGGCGCCCCGGGATCGGGCGCAAGCGTGATCACACCCAGATCCGGATGCGCAGCCTGCATGGCCATCAGCCTGTCCAGATACCACACCGGCTCGCTGGCAAGATCGGCCACGCAGTGCGGCGTGAGAACGAGAACACGCGACTGTTGCGGCGCCTTGCGGGCAAGCGGCTCTGGCAGGCCGAACTCCGCGCGCAGCATGTTCTGCATCGCTTGGCGATGTTCCGTTTTATCGTGAAGACAGATCAGCTCCGCCTTCCGGAGGCGCGCGGCAATCTGTCGGCGCAGGGCGGCCCTAGTCGCCGCCAGCGGCATGCCGGGGCGCTGCGGCGCCGGGAACGGCCAGGCGCTGCCATCGGTGTTGTCGAGCCAGTTGCAGATCTTGGCCCACACCTTCGCAAACAGACGGGCCATGCCACTCTGGGCAGCTGCTGCCTGCTCGATAATGACCTCATCCGTCCTCACCCGCGCGGCGCTGCCGTCGGCGAAGCGGACAGCGATGCTGCGGTCGCGGCGGCGCAGGAGCGGCCGCGCCTGCAGGCCGGTCCGGCGCAGCACCGCACGGACTTGGCTCAGCTGTTGTCCGAGGCTGGCGGGTCCTCGAACAGGTCGCGGGTGAGCTGGTCCAGCTTCTGGTCCAGGCGGCCCAGCTTGGCGGCCAATTTCTTCTGCCCATCCTGCAGCTGGGTGACGGCCTTTGTCAGCCCGTCCAGCACGGCCGTCATGCTCCTGATCTCCGCGCGCAGGTCCTTCACCTGATGCGCGGTCTCGCTCGCGCTGAAGGCCAGCTGGCTCAGCGACTCGGCCAGCTGCCGGCCCAGTTCCGTCGACTGGTCCTGCGGGCGCGCCAGCAGATCCAACAGGGACGTCAGCGGCCGCAATGTCGCGAGGGTCTCGGACGAGATCTCCCGGGTCTCCAGTTGCTGGTCGATCAACCGGTCGAGCAGCTGCAGCGCCCGGGTCTGGGCGAGCGTCGCGGTGCTGGGGATCGCCGTGTCGGGTGCCGGGCTGCCGTTCGGCGTCATCTGCGGTCTGCGCTCCGTCTCGCCAGCGGTCGAGGTCCGGGGTGCTTTTGCCATGAATCATCTCCTTGCAGGTTGTGGTGAGGGAGGTGCGGCCAGTCTCGAGCGCGACCAGCAGACGGTGCAGGTCCAGGACCTTGCGCAGGCGGCGCAGCTGGCCGGCCCGGATGAAGCGCTGCTGCATCGGGCTGTCGATGAGCTCCGGGCTCAACTGCCAACCCTTGATGCGGTGACCGGCTTGGGCGAAGATCCAGTCATCCGGCTGGCCTGGCACCGGCTCGCGGGTAACTGTGGTGGCCGGATCGCGCTGCCGAAGCGCGGCGGCCAGGCTCTCCGGGTTCTCCGGCTGGCAGGTCAGCAGCACCTCGCGGACTGCCTTCGCAATGGGGGCATTGAGGGCGGTCGCGGCGGCGCGCTGCGCCGTCATCTCTGCGGCGGTCTTGCGGAACCTGTCCTTTTCCAGGGCATCCGAGGCGGCGATGCGGCGCGCGGGCACGAAGATGCCCATCCGTGGCCCCATTCCCGCAAGGTGATAATCCGGCGGCACGATCCCGAGATCGCGGCAGAGCCAGAGATCGGCGGCGTCGCATCGCTGCTTGAGTGCGGTCAGAGGCAGGCGTCGGCCGGCGAAGGTCATGGCAATGGCCATGATGTGGACGTGCTCGCAGCGGCTGTCGTGGTGGCGGAAGGCCAGCCACGGAACCTGATGCTCTGGCAGGCCGAGGCTGAGGAAGACCGTCTTCAGCGCCTGCCGCCACTGCCGGCGCGGCAGCGTCCGGCCGTCGGGCAGCGAGACGGTGATGAGGATCAGGTTCTTCTTCACGTCGGCCGGCTTCTGCAGCGTCCGGATGAAGGACATGGTGGGCCGCAGCCCGAGCCAGGGGACCGTGCCGGCAACAAGATCGGCCTGAGGTGGGGATGCGTCGAGGCTCCGCAACCGCGCCAGGTAGCGCAGGATCGCCTCGAGGTCCGACATGAAGGACAGAAAGGGGCGCGTCATGCGCGCCCCCTTTCGTTGATCATCCTCAGCAGTGCGCGCAGCATCTTCATAACCTGGTCGATCAGTGCCGCCAGCGTCTCCGGCGCGACTGCGGCGGTGTCATCGACGAGGATCACGAGGTCGTTCAGCAGCAGGACAAGTTCACCGATGCCGGTGGCGATGCCGTCGGCCATCTCGGCCCAGCCCCCGCGCAAGCTGTCGCGCAGCTGCTCGGCCTTGCTGGTGATGCCGCGGCGGCGCATGTCGGCGCCGACGCGCGCGGCATCCTCCGCCGACAGGCGGACGTCGAAACGCTCCATCTTCATGGCTAGTGGTTCCCACTGCCGCAGAGGCCAGCCCCTGCGTCCTCATCCGCCGCCTCGGCCGCGTTCGGATCGAAGGCATGGTCGTCATAGGCGACGCGGGGCAGGCTCAACATGTAGGCCATCACCTCGCTCTTGATCCACCTGATGGAATTCGGCCCGAGCCTGCGCGGCTGCGGGAAGTCCGGGTCCGACCGCAGCCAGCGGTCGATCGTCGCCTCGCTGACCGCGAAGACCTTGCAGACATCGCGCTTCACCATCAGGCAGAGATCGGCCGCAGCCGTCGTCTGCTTCGTCATGGACACTGTCCCTTTCTCTTCGTTCTGCCGTTGACTTCCGCCCATCCGACGTGCAGAGAAGAGATGTCAGACTACTTCCTGCGCGGCGCCTTCCGGGCTGCCGCGTGGGCTTTAGCGGCAAACACAGATTATCCGGTGTCGCCTCGCCTCGCCTAGACCTATTTGGTCAGATCCGCATCGTTTATGTGGATAACCCCTGGCTAGCCAGGAAATTAGCAGCTTTGGCAGCCTGTTGCAGCGCCGGAAGATCGAGCGGCGGGAGAGTGCGACTTCGACGGCAGTTTCGAGCTCCCCGCTTCTGGGGAGCGAGGAAGAGATGGGTTGGCGGAAGTCTTGGTGCGCCCCTCGACAGCTTGCGCACCAGCCTGATTGTCACTCCGGCCGGCTCGATCACCTTTTCAGCAGCCGGACCGCATCGGGTGCAAAACCGATCTGGACGGCGTCACCGACACCCTCGGCCAAGCGAGCCGCCGGGTTTGGAACATCCACCGTCAATTCCCCCATCCCAGGCACGTCCAGCAGGCATTCGGCAGTGCTGCCCATGAACACGATCCGCCGCAGTTGCGCCTGAAATACTTGCCGGTAAGCAGAGGCGTCCGCCTGTGGGGAGATGACCTCGACCGCTTCAGGGCGGATCATGGCTGTTAGTTGCCCTTCTAGCGTCGGTTCGGGTTCAACGCCCGCGATCGCGTGCTCTCCGATCATGACCAGGTCGCCCACGACCTGCGCGGGCAAGAAATTCGCTTTGCCGACGAAGTCCGCGACAAACCGTGTCGCGGGGCGGGCGTAGATCTCTGACGGGGTGCCGATCTGCTCGATCGCGCCGCCATTCATGACCACGATCCGGTCGGAGATGCTCATCGCCTCGATCTGGTCGTGCGTCACGTAGAGGGCGGTGATGCCGGCGCGCTTCTGCAGATCGCGGATCTCGATGCGCATCTGGTCGCGCAGCTTGGCATCGAGGTTAGACAGTGGCTCGTCGAACAGCAGCACCGCGGGCTCCATCACCAAGGCGCGCGCAAGGGCCACGCGCTGCTGTTGCCCGCCAGACAGTTGACTTGGCGCGCGCCGAGCCATGGGTGTCAGGCCGGCCTGCGCGAGAGCGGCCGCGACGCGCTCCTCGACAGCGGCACGGGGTAGCTTTGCCAGTCTCAGACCAAAGGCTACGTTTTCGGTCACGTTGAGATGTGGAAAGATTGCATAGGACTGGAATACCATGGTGGCGCCGCGCTTGTTTGGCGGCACGTCGTTCATGCGGCGGTTCCCAAAGAAGATGTCGCCCGAGGTCGCCTCCTCGAAGCCCGCGATCAGGCGCAGCAGCGTGGTCTTCCCGCAGCCCGAAGGGCCAAGCAGCGTCACCAGTTCTCCCGGCGCGATGTCCAGCGTGGCGCCGCGGACCGCATCGATCGTGCGGGCTGTATCGTCTGGGCTAGCAAAGCTTTTGCGCAGGTGGTCAGTGCGGACGGAAACGGGCATTAGAAACGGACCATCTTGTTGTGGCGCGACATGCGCGCGACGATAAGGCTGATGACCCCGGTGGCGATCAGAACGATGAGGATGACGACCACCGAATAAGCCGCAGCCACCCCCAACCGGCCCGAGCCGACCTGATTGAGGATCTGAACCGTCATCAGGTTCCACTTGGCCGACACCAGGAAAATTGCTGCGCTGATGGCAGTCATGGCGCGCACGACGGCATAGACCAACGCGGTGAAAAAGGCTGGCGCGATCAGCGGAAGCGTGACCTTGCGGAAGGTTGTAAGGCTGGACGCGCCGAGGTTTTGCGCCGCCTCCTCGATTGAAGGATCGATCTGGCGCAGCACCGCGATGCCTGATTGGATGCCCACAGGCATGTAACGGAAGACAAAGCACAGCACGAGGATGGTCAGTGTCCCGGTCAAGGGCAAAGGCTGTCCGTTGAAGGCGAGGATATAGCCAATACCGACGACTGTGCCTGGCACGGCAAAGTTAAGGATCGCGCCGAACTCCATCAAGCCCTTGCCCGGAAAGCGACGCCGCACCACGAGAAAAGCGATCAACATGCCCAGGATGCCGGATACGGGCGTCGTGATAAGCGCGACCGTCAACGTATCCATGACGGTCTTGGCACCGACGTCGAAGACATAGGCGAAATGACGCAGAGTTGGGGTGTAGTCAAAGCCCCAGACCACGGTCAGCGCGCCCAGCACGATGATGGTATAGAAGGCCAGAACAAGCGCGGCGAACGCCAGAAGAACGCCGTAGAGCGTCCACTTTGCGCCGGGCGAGACGATCTTCGAGGTCGAGGACGAGGGCTTGCCCGTGACGGTGACATAGTTGCGCCGGGACAACCAGTAGCGCTGTATCGCGAATGCAGTCATCGACGGGATGAGCAGGACCACCGCCAGCGCCGCGCCCCGTCCAAGGTTGAACGAGCCAGTGATCTCCAGATAGGCTTGCGGCGCCAGCATTGGAAAGGCCGCCCCGGCGAGCACCAGCGGGTTGCCGAAGTCTGCCATGCTCTCGATGAAGACGACGAGGAACGCGCCGAGTATCCCTGGCATGGACAAGGGCAGCGTGACCTTTCGAAATGCCTGCCATCGCGACGCGCCCACGTTCAGCGCCGCATCCTCCAACACGGGGCTGATGCCCGCCAGAACACCGCGCAGGGATAGGTAGGCAATAGGCGCGAAGGTGAAGATCTGCGACAGCACAACGCCCCTAAAGCCGTAGATGCTGAAATCCTGCAGGCCGAGCAGCTTTTTCGTGACGAGCCCGTTAAAGCCGAACAAGAACAGGATCGCGACGGCCGACACGAAAGGTGGCGAGATGATGGGCAGCATCATCAGGTAATGCAAGGGCCCTTTGGCCGGGACGCGCAGCCGCGTCATGACGAATGCAGCAAGGTAACCGATGGCTGTGCTGGCAATTCCCACGACCGTGGCGACCGTCAGTGAGTTCACCAGCGCCGCTCGATAGGCACGGCGGGTCAGGAAAAGCTCATAGTTTTCCGCGGTCCAGCCGGTGCGGGACTGGAGGCTGGCAACGAAGACCATCGCCAGCGGATAAACGACGAATATCGCGATTGCGGCGAAGATGGCCAACACCAGAACGGCCAACACGGGGTCACGCGCCAGCCTCCCGATGTCGCGGCGGGCCGCGCCCCTTGTCCGCGCCAAGGCCATCCTTGCTACTCCGTCCGATTACTGGCCCAGAACCTCCTCCGCCCAGCGATCGACCAAGCGCTCGCGATTCTCGGAGGCGAATGCCGGGTCGTAGGAGATCAGTTCGATACTGTCCAGCGACGGAACACCCTCGCCGGCGCTCACATCGCTACGCACTGGCAGGAAATACGTCTTGGCGGTGGTCAGCGCCTCCTGCCCCTGCTTCGAGGTGATCCAGTCCGCAAGCTTCTTGGCATCGTCTAGGTTGGATGCTCCTTTGAGGATCGACATTGCCGCAACTTCATAGCCCCCGCCTTCGGACGGGAACACGACATCGACCGGGTAACCCTCGTCCTTCAGCTTGAGAAAGCCAGGGCTGAACTGGATGGCAACCGGGGTCTCGCCAAGGCCCAGCGCGCCGCTTGGGGCGGTGCCCGACTGAGTGTAGGTTTGCACATTCGGGTTCAGCGCCTTGAGATAATCTATCGCACTGTCCTCGCCCAGAATTTCGCGCATGGTCAGAACGAAGGCATAGCCAGTGCCCGAAGACTGGGGCGAGGGCATCTGGATGAGACCTTTGTAGGCCGGATCCTTCAGGTCCTCCCAGGACGCTGGCAGAGGGGCGCCGCGCTCATTCAGCAGGTCGGTCCGAACTCCCACAGCCAGCGGATTGGTATAGATCGCATGCCAGAACCCGTCGGCGCTTTTGAACGCCTCGGGCAGCGCCGCCGCGCCCTCGGGCGTATAAGCCTGCGTCAGGTCGCGCTCATGCGCGAGGACATGGTTCTCGCTCGGGGCGCCGAACCAGACATCGGCCTGCGGGTTCCCAGCCTCCGCCTCGATCCGCGACAGCGCCGGCCCGGAAGAAAGGAAGACCATATCCACTTTGACACCGGTCTCGCCGGTAAAGGCGTCGAGGATGTGCTTGGCGTTCTCCTCGTCCACGCTGGTGTAGACGGTCAGAGCGCTGACGCTAACGCCCGATGACAACAGAGCGATGAGGGCGGCGGAAATGGTGCGTGTCACGTTGATGAACCTCACGGTTGGTGTGGACATGGCGGCCGCCGCCGTAAAGTCGGTGGCATGGTCGAACGCGCCGGCTTGGTCTCCGGCATGCGGCAAGTCTTGACCAGTTGTCCGCGGGAGGCAAGACATGATGGCCGTGCCACTGGAGGGCGGCTTTCACCGGGCCGCGCCAGCCGCGCCCCTGACGTCCGACTATGCGCTTTTTTCCTTCTCGGACCGGCCCGCCGCAGACGGCTCGAGGGCGTCGGGCTCCGCCGGTCGCCGTGCCTCTCGACCGCGCCGACCCTGGAGATGGAGCCGTCCATTCCGATAGAAGGATAGTAGTTGTTCCGGAAATTTTGCGGCAACTGTTTTAAGCTCGGGGAAGAAACCCGAGAAAAATCCGCTGAATCTCAAGTTGCAGCGGAGCGATTTCCGATGAAGGTATAGTGCCTCTGCGTCCCGCCCGCGGCACCGGTTCAAGCGGCGGGGGAGGCTCCTGAACGTCGGGGTTCTTGCCGCAGAAAGAACGTGTGGGCCGGCCGCCATCGTGGCGATGACGACCGCATCTCTGAGGTCCCGCCAGTCTCCCTGAGCAAGCGTCTCGGAAGGGTGACCAGCATCCTCGCCTCCTGTCGGAAGGCGGACCGGAGCCGCTTCTTGGGGGCAGTCCCCGCCCGGATCAGGCGACCACTGAGGGTCCTTGCGGCCCCATCCCGCCCTAAGATCGTC
The DNA here is from genome assembly GCF_002865605.1 of Paracoccus jeotgali. NCBI lineage: Bacteria > Pseudomonadati > Pseudomonadota > Alphaproteobacteria > Rhodobacterales > Paracoccaceae > Paracoccus > Paracoccus jeotgali. The sequence goes on along the minus strand of NZ_CP025583.1, from coordinate 1,369,216 downwards.
TCCTCAACGCCCGGCTGATCCCCCCCCATGAGCGGGTCATTCGCGCCTGCCGATGCCGGCACGAGCGCGTGGAGGAGGGCCGGCGTCTGATACATTGCCGATACGTTTTTGATGCATTGATGGTATCGTAAATAAATCTGATTTGTTTACGATACGTGAAATATTAACGATGCATTGATGATGCATTGATGATGCATTCCCGATTAATTACCGATGCATTGATGGTATCACCAATACCACCGGGAGAGCCATCGCGCCCGCCCCATCGCAGGCCTTCGCCGAGCCCGGCAGGTGCCGTTCCTGGCCCCCCTGCGGTCCCCACAGATGGTCCGCAGGATTGGTGCGGGCGGGCGTGAGGCAGGCCGTCTGCCTCACGACGGGGTCTGGCGAAGCTCCGAGAGTGCTTCGAAGAGGCTGTGAGTGGGATGCGCCCGCAGCTGCGCGATCACACTGACAGGAAGACAGTGCCGCTCGCGGCGCTCTGCGGTGAAGAAGACGCATTCCTCGGGCAGGATGACGAGAGCCGCGAGGTCGTAGTCGCATCTCTCGTAAGGGCGGGTGCCCAGGGGGTTGTTGCGGTAGCCCTTGGACATGGTGAAGCGATAGGCGCCCTTATAGGGCCGGGTCGTGGCCTTGACCTGCACGCGCAGCAAACGGTTCTGCCAGACCATCATCAGATCATGGTGCAGATGATCGGGCGGCTGCAGGACGGTGAAGCCGATGCGGATCAGCTTCGACATGACCAGGAGTTCTCCGGACAGTCCGATCTCCCTTGCGCGTTTGGATATCACGTTCGGCTCGACCTCGGGATAGGCCCTGAGCGGGTCATGCCCGGTGTCGGGACCGCCGTCCCACAGGTGAGAGCCCGGCAGGGTCAACTGGCGGCCCATCAGCGCAGGAGCCCAAGTGCGGCAACGCCGGCACGCGGACGAGATGCGGGCCGCGATGTGCGGCTGGAATGGTGGCAGAACATGGCGCCCCCTCGCAGGACAGGCGACAGCGTCCCGTGCCGATCCCCGATCCCACAGGACTGGACGTCCGGTCAGAGCGGAGACCGGGGCACGGGACATGCGGGATCAGCCCGAGGAAGCGCCCGGGCAGATCGGCGATGCTGTCAGGGGAGGATCAGGCGGCTTCCGCCGACACCGGGCCGGACGCGGCGGCGATGTCAGCGCTTGCCACGGCCCGCAGGCGCGCGACGCGCTGCCGGTAGCAGGGCAGTGCGGCCATCAGGTCGATGCCGCGCGCGGCACGACGGGGCAGTGCCGCCACGCCCGCCATTCCCGCGCCGGACGGAGGCACACAAAACAACAGGGCATCTTCCGCATCACAGCCCGGCTCCTCCGAGGAGATCAGCCCCTCCAGAACCGCCGCCATGCGCTGGAGCAGGATCTCGTGGGCCGAGGCCGGCGCCGTCCGCGCGATCTCGGCCAGCAGCCCGAGCAAGCGGGCGTGGGCGAGGATGGCCTCCTGCTGCCAGGCCTGCTGCTCACCAACCTCCAGGTCAGTCGGGCACCCGCGCTCGGCCACCAGATGCGTGGTCAGCGCCGCAAGCATGTGCGAAAAAAGAAAGGTGATGGGGGTCTGCGCAAACGGCAGGGTTTTCGTCACGCAAGAATGCGTGGTAAGCGTGGCATCAGCCATGATCGGTCTCCTAACAGATCGATTTGTGGTCAGAGCCTGGTGGGAGGTGCAAACTCCTGCCGGGCTCGTCCAAAGTGTGGACATCTTGACATTCCTAAAAACCACTGTCAACCGCCGATCCGAGGTGATTCGGGTATTACGCAAAGTTTTTGCAAGATCTTGGCGGCGAAACTTATTCTTGAGGATCTTGCGCTGGAGAGAGGCTCTCACGCCTGCCCATGAGAGGTTCTCATTGAAGTCCAAAGAGACCGCCGAAAGCGCCGCAGCGGGACGGCGACCTAGTCTGTCAACGGCTTTTCGGGCTGTTACAGCGTTACAGTGGTGTTACAGGAGCTGTAACAGTCTAATGCACTGATCTAGATGATAATTTTTGCAGATGTTACGCTGTTACGCATATTTGCGCATATATCACATGCACGTATACGCGCGCGCACATGCAGGCATGCAGGCACACATATACACTCATTTTCGCGTAACAGGCGTAACACCTGTAACATCGTTGATTTCACTAGTAAAAAACGTTACAGCCCCCGTAACAGCCTGTAACAGCCGTGAAGAATGCGATTGAAACTCGGGTTATCCACAATTCTCGCACCGGTAGCTATTCCGACTTTCACCGACGGGGGCTATCCTGCCTTGGAAGTCATCTCCGCGGCAGATCGGCGCTGTGAAGGCGACCATGCGGGGCAAGGAAATGCGAGAGGGAGATCGGAATGCTGAAATCGGGAAAAGCGCAGTTGCTGGCGGTGTCGCTGCTGGCGCTGACGGTGCCGGGGCTGGCGAGGGCGCAGGATTATCCGCATGCCGACGAGCCGATCGGCACGGTCGAGCAGATCTATGATGGGCATCTGACGCCGGATCTCGCGGTCAGCACCTTCCGCAACATCGACCGGCTGTTTCCGGTGCGCGTCATCGAGGCGGGCGACAACCCGAGCCCGCTGCCCGAGGCGCCGCAGGACCTGCCGTCGATGGTCTCCTTCGAGATCGACGGCAAAGGCTACGATCTTTACGACTTCCTCGCCCTCGACAATGTAGCCGGCCTGATCGTGCTCAAGGACGGTGAGGTCGTCTACGAGACCTACCAGCGCGGCAACCGGCCCGAGACCCGATGGATGTCGATGTCCGTGGCGAAATCCATCACCTCCACGCTTGTCGGTGCCGCGGTCCAGGACGGCCACATTGCCAGTCTCGATGACATGGTCGTCGACTACGTCCCCAGCCTGAAGGGCAGCGCCTATGACGGGGTCAGCATCCACGACATCCTGCTGATGGCGTCCGGTGTGCAATGGAACGAGACCTACACCGACCCGCAGTCGGACCGTCGCGACCTGCTGCGCGCCCAGATCGCGCAACAGCCGGGCGCGGCGATGAAGGTGATGGCGGCCCTGCCGCGGGCCAGCGAGCCGGGATCGGCGCACACCTACTCGACCGGCGAAACCCAGGTGCTGGGCGAGATCGTGCGCGGTGCGGTGGGCAAGCCCCTGGCCGAGTATCTCTCTGAGAAGATCTGGAAGCCTTATGGCATGGAGGCCGACGCCAACTGGTGGCTCGACTCGCCGGACGGGGTCGAGATCGGCGGCAGCGGGCTTTCCGCCACGTTGCGGGACTTCGCGCGGTTCGGGCAGTTCTTCCTGGAAGGCGGCGAGATCGACGGCAACCGCGTCCTTCCCGAGGGCTGGACCGAAGAGGCCGGCCGGCCGCAGACGCTGAGCGACGGGACCGAGATCGACTATGGCCTGATGTGGTGGCCGGGATGGACAGAAGCCTCGATCGCCGACAAGGCTTTCGCCGCCATCGGCATCGAGGGCCAGAACATCTACATCAACCCGACCCAAAACGTCGTCATCGCCACCCACATGGCCCAGCCGAAGCCGGAGGGGAAGGAGCCCATCGATCCGATGGTGTTCTTCGACGCGGTCGTGGCAGCGCTGGAGTGAAGGGGCGAGGTGCCGTCGCTACGTGACCTCGTGCAGCGTGGGCGTGAGGTGGCCACTCAGCCGGCTCATGCTGCTGAAGCCCAAGCTGCCTCATGGCAGGAATATGGCTTGAGGCGGCAGCGCTCCCCAGAAGCCTCTTGAAACAGGCGATCGGTTCTGTATTCGTTCCGGGTCATGACACGCCGGAGCATCCCTCAGTCTCGCCTGGACGATCAGGCCTTTCCGGTTCGGGTGCTCATCTGCGTGCCCGAGCTGGGCTTCGGCAGCCTCGGCGATGATTTGCGCCGTTGGCTGGAGGCACAACTCGGTCGCGGTCAGTATGCCTAGCATGGCGGCGGGCGCAGTGGAACCCGGGACCGGGTGGCGCTTTATTTCCGGGCCGCTGAGGCAGCCCGTGCCTGTCTGAGCGCCTTCCCCGAGCTGGAACTGGCAGACGGCACCTGCCTGCCAGGCTATACCTCCCCTTACCTGCCGTTCGGCCGCTGCGAGGACGAAGACAACATGTGCAATCTTTACAGCCAGACCACCACGCAGGAAGCGATGCGGCAGCTCTTCCAGGGCCTGAGCGTGACCGATCGGCTCGGCAATTTGGCACCGGGCAAGGTCTATCCAGACCAGACGGCCCCGATCATCCGCCATGACGGCGAAGCGATCGAGATGGCAATGGCGCGGTGGGGGATGCCGTCGCCGCCCTCGGTCCTGAAGACCGCCCGCGATCCCGGCGTCACCAATGTCCGCAACCTGACCTCCCCCCATTGGCGCCGGTGGCTCGGCCCGGCGCATCGCTGCCTGGTGCCGGTCACGGCTTTCGCCGAACCGCGGGGCGGCGGCCGGGGCAACCAGTGGTTCGCAGCAGCCGGGACGGGCGTGTCGATGTTCTTCGCCGGGATCGAACTGCGGAACTGGACCTCGCTGCGCAAGGTGAAGGATGGCGAAACCACGGATGACCTCTATGCCTTCCTGACCTGCGCCCCCAACGCCGAGGTGAAGGCGGTGCATCCCAAGGCGATGCCGGTCATCCTCACCGATCCCCGCGACTGGGAGACCTGGCTGTCGGCACCCATCGAGATCGCCAGCCAGCTGCAGCGGCCGCTGCCGGATGAGGCATTGGTCCAGGTGGACGAGCCGGCAGACCCGGGCTGAAGAGCGATCCAAAGGTAACCAGACCCCACCGGGCGGCGCGGGGTCTGGCTGTTTGCCGACAGCGATGGCGCAGCTTCGCGCCCCCAAGGCCATGCCCTATCCGCTCATTGCAGCGAAACATTTAGCCACTCGGTCCCTGTGTTCATTCCGCCCCGCCGCGCTCACATGGCCTGCGGCCGGGCCTCCAGATCCGCAGCCAGCAGCAGCATGCGCTGCACCGTGCGCAGGCTCGGTCTGGCGCCGCCCTTGGCCCCCGACCTGGTCAGCGCCTCGAGGATCGCGGCGATGGAGATCTCGCTCAACCCCGCCGCCACGCCCTGACGCTCCGCAAAGCCCAGCAGGTCCTCGAGCCCGACCTCCTGCAGGCGGATCACGCTGCAGCGGCTGAGCAGGGGCGCCGGTAGCCGGGCAACATCGTTGGTCAGCAGCACCCAGGAGACGAAGGACATGTCGAAGCGGACCCGATAGAACGGGCAGGTCCAGACCGCGGCCGTGGCCGTCTCGAACAGCGGCAACAGTGCCTCGGCCAGCGAAAAGGCGACGCCGCGGTTGGACGTCGGGGTGCCCACCTTGTCCAGTTCATCGATGACCATGACCGGATTGCCGACCCGCTTTGCAAGCACCAGCTCCAGCAGCCGACCCGGTTGGGCGTTCGACCAGCCCCGCTGACAGCCCACCACGGAAAAGCTTGCCGCCTCGCCGGTCGCATCGACGACGGTGCTTTCGGTTCCGGTCAGCTGCCCCAGCCGGGCCGCCCAATGCGTCTTGCCGATGCCGGGCGGGCCATCAAGGATCACCGGCGGCAGCCGGAACGCCCGGTCGCCCGCCCGCGCCGAGCGGCGCATCGCCCTCCAGGCAAAATCCGTCGCCGGCGCCATCCACGGCATCTCGGCATGCAGCGCCGCCGCCCATTCATCCGCCCGATGTTCGTGGGGGATCCGCGCCAGACGGACCCCCGGCTCGAGCGGCTTCAACCGGTCCCGGTCCTCCCGCTTCAGATGGGCGAGCCCGGAACGCGCCAGCTGTCGGTCGTAAAGGCTTTTCGCCCGCCGCTGGATCCGGCGCCCGTCGCGCCAGGAAAGCTCGGGGTCATCCCCGTCCTCCTGACCGAAGAACCCGTCGCCATGATGTTGAGGCGAAGCTAGGTCTGCGGCGGCGGCTTTCGCCCGCGCCTTCTGCTGGCGCAGCCTGAGCAGAAACGCCGACAGCCGGTCGGCGATCTGGTCCGGGCTCAGCGCCGGCGATTTGACATGCATGATCTGGAACAGGTCCATCTGGGGTCTCCCGATGTGCGACAGGTGTGAAGGTGCCGGGAGGCCGCAGATACCTTCGCGCCAGGCGCGAAGAAGCATCACCAATGTCAGAGGAAGTTCCACCTCACTCCGCGCAGCATCCCGTGCCCGCCCAAACGGGCGGCAGGTCAGCGTATCGCGCGTATCGTGAGGTTCAGGTTCATGGGGATATGCTTGCTGGATATAGGAGGCGGGTCAATGCCCGACAATTATCCATCAAGCCGCAGGTGGAGTGTGCTGAGAAGCAGTCAGGCCCGATGGACGCATAAGGTCAGGCGGCTCATTCGTTTAGCTCATGCTAATCGGCTCCAGGAGGTCGGGGACAGTTTCTGCGTCCATAACGCCGTCCAGGGTGCCCGAACGGAGGGTGAAACCTGCAAAAGAGACAAGGCGGACCACCGGAACGCCGTATTATGCAATGACCACTTCCTGCCCCGCAACGACTGCCGTCAGGAGTTAAGGCAGCTTGGCTTCTGCCTTGGCAAGATTAGCTTTCTTGGTCGCTGCACCTCCGGACAAACTGCGGGCCCATCCTAGCGCGAAACGTGTCTTGTTTCAGCAACTTCCGTCTCTGGGGACACAAGGCGGACACGACCAAATCTCGATGGATCGGGCAGCTGGGTCATGGCAACTCTGACATGTGACACATCCCTTTCTCGGCAGAGAGTTGACGGCGGCTGAACACCGCCGCCCCTCAAAGCTTTACCGACTTTCGCGCGTTTCTCGGGCAGGCCTTTTCGATGTATCTATCGGCGTTCGAGGACATCGGTTCCAAACTTTTAGGTCAGGTGTCAGCGTCGGTCGCCGATCCCACCTGGCGTCAGCGACTTTACGCACCCCCTCCGGGGTGACTTCTACGCCTCGGGCTTCCAGAGCAGCTTGCAGTCTTGCCAGAGTGCGTGGGTAAGGTTGCCGCTTCCCCAGCTCGAAGAGGGCTATAGTTGCGGGTGCGAGCTTGGCTGCCATGGCTAGGCCATACTTCGAGAGCCCGGCCACGGTCCGGGCGGCTCTGCATTGTTCTGGAGTCATAGTTTCGGCTTTTGCTGCTGGGTTTGGAATTCTAGTAAGGATCTTCGGGCCGCACGCGGGTTGCGCCGCAGGACGCTCGAAATAACCCGCCGCCGGGGTGCCCTCAACCCCCCGGGTGCTGCCGTGACCCACTGGATCGCGGCGCCCTGCACGATGATCGGCACCTCGAACGTCTTCGAAGGGGCCGTCGCGGTCGCGATCAGCCTCGTTGGCCTGAATTCGGGCGCCGCGCTGGCCACCGTGGTCGTTGTGCTGGTCGAGGTCCCGGTGATGCTGTCACTCCCCTCCTTCGCCAATCGCACCCACGCTCGTTTGCCGGAGGTTCGCGCATGCCCGCCGGCCCGCTCTACAAGGAGGACGGGCAGATGATCCTGAACGAGAATGGCGAGATCACCAACTTTCGCGTGTTTCTCTACTTCAAAATAAACGTAAGCGTCCGGCCTGACCGCTACCCGCGCCATTTCCAAGGCAGCAGGTCATCGACCTTTGTGATCTTGTAATCAGGGATACGGGCCAGGGTGTCGGCGAGCCAGGCATGGGGATCGATGGCGTTGAGCTTGGCTGTTTCGATCAGGGTGTAGGCGATGGCGGCGGCCTTTCCACCTGCCTCGGAACCGACGAATAGGTAGTTTTTCCGCCCGAGGGCGATGGCGCGCATGCCGCGTTCGGCGGCGTTGTTGTCGAGCTCGAGGATGCCGTTGTCGAGGTAGGGGCGCAGGCGTTCCATCCTGGTGAGGGCGTATCGGATGGCGGCCGCTAGCGGGGGATTTCCCCGAGATCGTGGTGAGTTGCATGGCCAGCCAGACTTCCAGGTCATCGAAGACCGGGGCGGCATGTGCCTTACGGAGTTCGGCGCGGCGGTCCGGTGGCGAACCTCGGGCTTCCTTCTCGACGGCATAGAGCCGGGCGATGCGGCCGATGGCCTCCTCAGCGATCGGCGAACCTTGCGATCGGTGGATGTCCACGAACTTGCGCCTGACATGGGCCATGCAGGCGACCTCGCGGATGGCGCCGGAACGGTAGAGATCCTCGAACCCGGCATAGCCGTCGGCATGCATCCAGCCGCGGAAACGGGCCAGATGATCCTTGGGGTGCTGACCCTTGCGGTCGCCCGAGAAGCGATACCATGCGGCAGGCGGAGCATCGCCATCCCATGGGCGCTCATCGCGGGCATAGGTCCAGAGCCGGGCCGTCTGGGTCTTGCCGGTGCCGGGCGCCAGCATCCGCACCGGCGTATCGTCGGCGAAGATCGCCTCGGCCGACAGGACATGGCGCCCGATGGCCTCGGCCAGTGGCTCCAGAAGGGTGGTGGTCTTGCCGACCCAGTCGGCCAGGGTCGATCGGTCGAGATCGAGCCCTTCGCGGCCGAAGATCTGGCTCTGGCGATAGAGGGGAGATGGTCGGCATACTTGCTGACCAGCACATGGGCCAGCAGACCCGGCCCGGGGCGACCGCGCTCGATCGGGCGCGACGGCAGCGGGGCCTGGACGAAGCGTTCGCAGCAAGCGCAGGTCAGCCGGGGCGGACAATCCGGTTCACGATGAAGCGCCCAGGAACATACTCCAGCTCTTCCGTGACGTCCTCGCCGATCCGGCGCAGGCGACCGCCGCAATCGGCACAGGCATCGGCGCCGGGCATCAGTTCCACCTCCATCCGGGGGATATGATCCGGGATCGGACGGCGCTTGGGTTTGCCCTTCTCCTCGATGTCCGGCAGACGCATCCGCGCCGTCATCGCGGCGGCCGCGATCTCGCTGGCCTCAAGAGCCAACTGAAGCTGTTCTGCCGTCTCCGAGGACGCGCCGAACCGGTGTGCCCGGTGCCCGGCCAGTTGGTGCCGCAGCTTCTCGATCAGGATCGCCTGCGCCTTCACCTCGGCCAGAAGCCGCGCGGTGAAGCTGCGCAACTCCTCGGGATCTTCCGGCAGGGTCAGGGTCTGATCGAGCATGCAAGGAGTTTATCCCACGGGATTCCTTATGGGAATCATTCTCTTGTGGCCCCCCCCTGATTATCCCGCTGCCAAGGGCCGCCACGTTCGCTCCGGGGCACGCCAGTCGATCCCTTCCAGGAGCATCGACAACTGCGCCGGTGTCAGCGCCACCTTCCCCTCCTTGGCCGAGGGCCAGACGAACCGGCCCCGCTCCAGCCGCTTCATGAACATGCAGGCCCCTGGCCATCCCACCAGATGACCTTCACCAGATCACCGCGACGGCCGCGGAAGACGAAGAGATGCCCGCCGAAAGGATCCTGCTTCAGCACCGCCTCGGCCTGCGCCGCCAAGGAAGCAAAGCCCTTGCGCATGTCGGTGACCCCGGCAGCCAGCCAGACCCGCGTGTTGGCCGGAACCGGGATCACGCCGAAAGTCCCCGGATCAGCCGCGCCAGCGCCTCAGGATCATAGCTGCCGCTGATCCGCATCCGGTGACCGCCCGCCAGCTCGATCTCGATGTGGTTCTCGGCGGCAGGTGCCGCCGGAGTAGACCTGGTCTCCGCGACGATCTCTACGGGCAGAAACCGCGCCTCCTCTGCTGGGGGCGCAACCGAGGTGGGGTCCGGCGCATAACGGGGATCGCGCAGCCACTTGAAGATCAGGTTCGCGTTCACCGCGTAGCGCCGCGCCACCTGAGCCACGGAAACGCCCGGCGCCGCCGTCTGGAAACAGATCGAACGCTTCTCCTCATCCGTCCAAAGTCGCTTCGTCCGACGCGCCACGCCATCACCATAGTGTCCACTATCAATGGTGGACACTATCCGCCTCTTTCACCACGCGGCAGGGCGGTCAGGCCGGACGCTTACAAATAAACTAGGGTCAGGACCCATTGATCTTGCTGACGCGGCCTGGTTCAAGCTCCGCAAGGAGACCGGATCATGAGCAACCTTTTCTGGCTGACCGAGGCGCAGATGGCCCGTTTGCAGCCCTTCTTTCCCAAGAGCCACGGTAAGCCGCGCGTCGATGACAGGCGTGTGCTGAGCGGCATTATCTTCATCAATCGCAATGGGTTGCGGTGGTGCGATGCGCCGAAGGAATACGGCCCGCCGAAGACCCTCTACAATCGATGGAAGCGGTGGAGCGACAAAGGTGTCTTCGCCCGGATGATGGATGGTCTGGCTGCCGAAGCCGCCGTTCCGAAGACGGTGATGATCGACGCGACCTATCTCAAGGCGCACCGCACGGCACCAGTCTCCGGTCAAAAAAGGGGGTCGGGCGACCAGAGGGGCCGTCTGACTGGTCGAACCAAGGGTGGCATGAATACCTAGCTACATGCCGTCACCGACGCCGATGGCCGCCCGATACGGTTCTTCATCACCGCAGGCCAGGTCAGCGACTACACCGGCGCGGCAGCCTGCTGGGCAGTCTGCCCGCGGCGGAGTGGTTGCTGGCCGGCCGGGGCTATGACGCCGACTGGTTCAGAGAAGCGTTGAAAGACAAGGGGAGAAAGCCCTGTATCCCAGGTCAGAAGTCGCGCGGCAAAACCATCAAGCATAACAAGCGCCGCTCCAAACGACGCAACAGGATCGAAATCATGTTCGGTCGCTTGAAAGACTGGCGCAGGATCGCCACCCGCTACGACAGGTGCCCAAAGGCCTTTCTTTCGGCCGTAGCCCTCGCCGCAACCGTCGTGTTCTGGCTATGACGCGAGAACGAGTCCTGACGCTAGGCTTCGCGCCCGGGCCTGCCGCTCCGCCAGAGTCTGCGCGTCGTCAAGGCCCTAGAGAAAGAGCAGAAGGGTCAACTGCTCCTTGACCGTCTGCGGGTTCGATAGCCCGCCCGTCCACATCGCGTTCCAGATCGCGTCGACCTTGGACTTCAGTTCACCGGTGATCATCTCTGCCCTCGTGACTTTTTGCCATTCTGCCCGCAGTGACGAAGTTCGTCCATCGGGCTACTGTTTCAGAAACAGGACGCTGCCATGCTATCCAAAATTTGCTGTTTCCAGCTGAGCGACATAAACAGAGTTCATTAAATCGGCATGCTCAAAATCAGGGAGCGCTGGAGATGACTGTTCGACTTAATCTGCTGTTGTCTGAGGATCTGAATAATGAGATCGAGCAGATGGCTTCTAGGGGTCATACGAGCAAAAGTGAGATTATCAGGAAGGCCCTGCAGCTGTTCCTGGCCGCCCAAGAGGGCAAGAGCCGTGGCTTGACGCTTGGCCTGGTTGAGCCGGAGACCCGGATAATGCAGACGGAAATCATCGGCCTTTGAGCGTCATCAAGCTCAGCACTTCTCCAGCTAATCATAATTACACGGCCACGGTCAGACCTGATCAGAAGCGGGGGGGGGGGCCGGCCGCATCGTCAAGGACATGGTCTTATTCCTTTTCGCGTCAATAGCGACGACACCTCTCTCCGCGTTCAGACTTAAGCGGTAACGGTGAAGTTCGGCGAGCTCTACCTGGCGGTTGTCCTCGACCTCCTTTCACGGCGTGCGATCAGACAGGACATCGGTAATTGCGTGAAAAAGGATCTGGCGAGCAGGGCGATGAACATGCCATGAGCCTTGCCCAAACGGCCACCGGATTGCATCCACCACGCTGGTTGCGGGTCGCAAGGCGGATTCCACCGGTCTTCGCAACACCTTTGATCATATCCTGTTTGAGCATCCGGACGAGAGCCTCTGCCCGTATCTGCCAACCCAAGGTCTTTCGCCGTCGCGTGTTGAGCGCATAGGCAACGGCGCTCAGCTCCTCGACGCCGTGTTGGCTGAGGTCCATCACTTTCGCAAAGTATTGGCGGAGCAGGCCGTTGGTGTTCTCGTTGCTGCCGCGCTGCCAAGGGTTCTGAGCATCGCAAAAATAGATCTCGGGACCAGTGTCGTTCCGAAGCTGGGCGCCTTGTGCCATCGCGGCTCATCGTTCCACGTCTGTGACCGTTCCCAGTTGCCAGGCAAGCTGCGCACAGTCCCCGCGACGGCATTCCGGTCGGCTTCGGCACGGTGACCGGCGAGAGCTGGTCCGTTGTTGACGGATTTTCTTGTCCGTGCCCGTCCATGCGCGGCAAGTGCAGGAGCATCAGTTCGCCCGGCGTGGTCCAGATGGAGGTCTTGCTGTCCCGAGACTTGGCAGCCGTCGCCGTTATAGGCGGTGGGGCCAGGCCGACGTGCGCCGCGGTGTCGATGCTCGCGAGGTTATTTTAGCTCCGCTACCACCCACACCGAATTTCTGCCTGTGTGCCACGCATCGACTCGAGCACCCGCGCCGCCGCGCCGAGGAAAAGCGCTGTGGAGCGGCCTCTACTCGGTTTTGCATCGACCTCCGTCCCTTCGGTCAAATTCGCGATCCGCTCAATCTCTGCCTGTTAGCGAGCGGCTCATTAACTCCGACTTAATCAACGTATGATTGTAATTGGGTCAGATTGTTCGTGCGCAGATTCAACTTAGGCAGGGCGAAGGCGACCATGAAGACCGCAGGCAACGTAGAACCGAGTCAGCATCATGACCCAGCTGGGCTCCCCGATCATCTCCTTCACAACGCCGGCACCGCGGGTGGCACCATCCACGCGCCCAGCCATTCCAGCGATGGCGGCATGGTGGTCGGCACTCATGGCGACGATGTCATCTATTCCGCGCCGATCGGTGCCTCGCAAGCTCATGTCTACGCGCTTGACGGCGACGACGTCATCCACATCCACAGCGGCGACAAGATCGCCCCGCATGGCTCGCACGTCTTTGGCGGCGAGGGCAGCGACACCTTCAACTTCATCACCGAAGGCTCGACGAAGAAGATCGTCGGCCGGCTCGATGATTTCGACGCCTCGCGCGACAAGATTGCGGTGGACGGCAAAGAGATCGACTTCGCCAACCTGCCCTCGCATGTCCGCATTGTCGAACATAACGAGCAGCCTTGGATCTTGATCAACGGGAACATCCTCTATGCGTTGGAAGGCGCGCGCGAGGTGCCGCCCGAAGAGGCGATCCGGGGCAATCAGGAACCGCATTTCATCGAATGGCCGAAGGACTGGGCGCACGGCGTCCCGGCCAGCGCCGACATCGCATACGAGGATTATGTCGACACCTTCCCCGCCTTCGATCTGGACCGCGACGAGAGCGAGTTTCACCACCAGCGCGGCGGCCGCGACGCCGAGGAAATCCACGCCGACAATGACGACGGCGTGCATATCGACGGCGGAATGGGTGCCGACACCATCTATGGCGGCGATGGCGGCGACTGGATCGATGGCGGCAAATCGACCGACGTGATCCATGGCGGCAAGGGCGATGACAGCATCGCCGGCGGGCTCGACGACGACTGGATCGACGGCGGCGAGGGCGATGACATCATCTATGGCGGCAGCGGCAACGACACGATCTATGGCGGCGCCGGCAATGACACGCTTTACGGCAACGGCGGCGATGACCGGATCGAGGGCGGCTTCGGCGACGATTTGATCTCGGGCGGGCGCGGCAATGACACGCTGCTCGGCGGCGCCGGCAACGACACCATCAAGGGCGGGCCGGGCAATGACATCCTGAACGGCGGCGCCGGAATGACCTGCTGGAAGGCGGGAGGGCGCGGACCGGCTGCTTGGCGGGAGGGCCACGACAAGCTCGACGGCGGCGCGGGCAACGACGTTCTGATCGGCGGCAAGGGCAGTGACACGCTGATCGGCGGCGACGGCGATGACCGGCTGCAGGCGGGCGACGAATACGGCCGCGCCGACGAGGGCGACGTCGACATCCTGATCGGCGGCAATGGCAACGACACGCTGATCGGCGCCGATGGCGGCGAGGTGATCATGACCGGCGGCGCCGGCAGCGACACCTTTGTCATCGTCAGCAATTCGGTGACCACCATCACCGATTTCCAGGTCGGCGTGGATTTCTACGAGTTCAACATGACCACCGGTGCGCGCGCCTTCTCGGCCGGGTCCGAATACGCCTGCGAGCCCGAACCCGCCTCCGACGGCAGCGACCGCATGGACATGAAGGTCACCTACAGCGACGGCACCACGACGCTGTTCAAGGGTCTCGGCCACATGAGCGTCGAGGACTTCACCCGCGACGTCATGGACGGCGAGGCTCCCGCCGACCCCGACCGCGTCCCGCCCGAGGACGACCCCGCCTCCACCCCCGACAGCGGCGGCTCGTGCTTCGTCGCCACCGCCACTTACGGCGACCCGATGCACCCCGACGTCTGCTACCTGCGCGCCTTTCGCGACAACACGCTGCGCAACTACAGGTCAGGGCGCGCCTTCATCGCCTTCTACTGGTGGATCGGCCCCAAACTCGCCCGCTGGTTCACGCCGCGCAACCGGCCGGGGCGGATTTCGCGGTTCCTGCTGTCCCGGATGGTGAGGCGGCTGCAGAGGCGGTGGGTGTATTGACTTCGAAAGAGGTCTGCCACTGCGGCCGGAGCGCCGGAGCTCAAAGACTTAGAGCCGACGAGTGAAGGGCCTCTCCGTCTCGGCATGAGGCGAGAGCACCTGCAGTCATTAATCCAATCATGCAGATCCAAGCTAACTGTTTTCAAGGAAGGACGAGAGCCAATGAGTTTTTCTGAGTTGACCCAGACCCAAGGCATTTGTGGCAGAGCGGGAAAGATCTACGAACTGCTCTGCAGGGCCACCACGATCATGGTCGAGCATCGACGCGACATGACCGGGGACGAGGTCGCTGAGCTCGTGCTCTTTCTTAGTCAGGATTAGTCGATCAGGTCCGGCCGGCTAAATGGCACCCGGTGGTCGCATTGCCGCTTAAGGAGCTCGGCCAGAATCGTCCCAGTCGAAGCTCTTGCCCCACTCGCGTCACAACACTCTGAGCGGGCCGGCACTAATATGGCTAAGACACAGAGCGACTTTGGAAGATTGACCCCTTCCCTGTCGGGGAGGGCCGCCCAGGACGGAACATTCTGGCTGTCCCCGCGTAGATGCTGCAGCGCGGTATGGGCGGCGGGATGGTCCCGGTAGCCGTGCATGGCACCGGAGATCAGAATGATGACAACATCCGCGAGACAGTTCAGCGCGAGGCGTGCCTTCGCGTCACCGACCGCAAAGCGCGCGGCGGGGGGCCATTTTTGTCGCGGTCGCCGCGCTAGGGGTCTCGGCTCTCGTCAACCAGCGCCTGGCGCGCAAGGCCGAGCGCGAGAATCCACCGACCGGACGCTTTCTTGAGATTGCCGGAGTGCCGCTGCATTTTGTCGATCAAGGTCCCAGTGATGGGGATGTTGTTGTGATGCTCCACGGCAACGGCAGTATGATCCAGGACTTCGAGTTCAGCGGATTAATTGACATGGTGGCGCGCAACCGGCGCGTCATCGTCTTTGATCGCCCCGGCTATGGGCATACCAGTCGACCGCGCAACAAGATCTGAGCCCCGGTGCGCAAGCGGACCTGATCAAAGCCGCGCTCTCTGAAATGGGGGTAAGGCGTGCCATCATCATGGGACACTCCTGGGGGTGTCTAGTGGCCGTCGCGCTGGCCGATCGGCACCCGGATCTGGTGCGGGGGCTGGTGCTCGCGTCGGGACGCTTCTTTCCCATGGCCCGCGTGGATGTGGTCGCAATGGCGACGCCTGCCGTTCCGATGGTCGGGGATATCGTTCGGTATGCCGTAGCCCCGCCACTGAGTCGGCTGATCTGGCCGCTTCTGCTGAAAAAGATCTTCGGTCCGCAGAAGGTCCCCGGGAAGTTCGCCGCCTTCCCGCGGGGCATGGCGATCCGCCCTTCGCAGATCCGGGCCAGCGCCGCGGAAAGCGGCCTCATGATACCCGGCGCCCTTGCCGCGCGTAACACTTATGCCCGGCTGAAGATGCCGGTCGCGATCATTGCCGGCAGCGACGACCGCATCGTCGACATTGATCAGCAGTCCGCGCGGCTGCACACCCAGATCAGGCAAAGTAGCTTCGAGCGGCTCCCGGGCGCCGGCCACATGATCCACCAGACAGAGACCAACTCGGTGGTGTCGGCAATCGCGAGGGTCAGCCACGCCGCCAACATCGTGGAACGAGGGTTCGCCGAAAGTCGCGCGGCGAGGGAACGGGGCTGACGCCCATTGCAGCCGCATTTCCGTTCGTCGGTCCGGGGGCGGATCGTCCATGAGTTACCGGGTCTTTCTGACGATCTGCCCTGCACCAGAAACCCGGCGGCGGTTCGATCGTTGGTCCTCGAGTTCATGTGAAAGGGACAGCTATGACCATGACGCCACGTTGGCCCGAGCGGCTCTGGCTGGTGCGGCACGGGCAAAGCGCGGGCAATGTTGCCCGCGACGCGGCCCATGAGGCGGGGCAGGGACGTATCGACCTTAGCGCCCGGGACGTGGATATTCCGCTCTCGGATCTCGGGCGCGCGCAGTCGCAGGCGCTAGGGCGGTGGTTCGCGCAAGGCGAAGAAGGTGCCCGGCCCAACGTGCTGTTGTGTTCGCCCTATCTTCGCGCGCGGCAGACGGCCGAACTGTTCCGCGACGCCGGCGGCTGCCGCAGCACACTGCCCCTGCGACTGGACGAGCGGTTGCGCGAGAAGGAGTTCGGTATCCTCGACGGCCTGACGACGCTCGGTGTGCGCACCGAGGAGCCACAGCAGGCGGAGCTGCGCCGTATTCTCGGCAAGTTCTATCACCGCCCGCCCGGTGGGGAAAGCTGGTGCGATGTGATCTTTCGCCTGCGCTCACTGCTGGATACGGTCGGGCTTCACCATGGTGGATGCCGAGTCATGATCGTCGCCCATCAGGTCGTGGTCCTGTGCCTGCGCTATATCATCGAAGGCCTGACCGAGGAGGAGATTCTGGCCATCGACGCGCGGCAGGATGTGGCGAATTGTTCGATCACCGAATATGGCTTCGTCAAAACCGACGAAGGGGACGGTGAAATGCACCTCGTCCGCTATAACGTCACTGCACCTATGGATGTCGATGAGACCCCGGTCACCTCCAACCCCGACGCCATTGCGGGGAGCCGGGGATGAGCGATGCTCCGACCACGCTCGACGCGGCATGGCTGCGCGATCACCCGCTTCCGGTCCATGCGGATGTGGACAAGAACAGCCGCGGCCGGGTGGTTCTGGTCGGGGGTTCGACGCTCGTGCCCGGAGGGCTGCGCCTGACGGCCGAGGCGGCACTTCAGTCCGGAGCCGGAAAGGTGCAGCTGGCGCTGCCCGAGATGCTGGCCATCCCGCTGGGGGTGCTGCTGCCCGAGGCGGGAATGCTTGCGCTTCCTGCCGATGAGGACGGCGAGATCGCGGGAACGGGTCCGGTCATGGAGTTGATTTCGCGCTGCGACTGCCTTGCCATTGGTCCGGCGATGGGATCGGTCGCTGCGGCAGGACGCATACTCGACGACCTACTGCCCCGCGCGACCGCCTGCAGCGTCATTCTTGATGCGGCCGCCGTGGCCGCAGGCCACGACCGGATGAACTTGCTGCGTGAGTTGCGGGGTCGCCTGATCCTGACCCCCCATGCCGGAGAGATGGCCGCGCTGACGGGCCGCGACCCTGAAAGTCTGACGGAGAACCGGGCTCATGTGCTGCTGCGCCTGGCCGAGGAGTTGGGCGCAGTCGTGATGCTCAAGGGCGAGACGACGATGCTGGCGAACCCGGGTGGCGAGCTGGCGGTTTACGGTGGCGGCGGGGTGGGGCTGGCCACGGGCGGCTCCGGCGACGTGCTGACCGGCATCATCGCCGGGCTTAGCGCGCGGGGATTGGACAATTGGCAAGCCGCCTGCTGGGGCGTCTGGTTGCACGGCGAGGCCGGCCGCAGGCTCGCCGAGCGTCATGGCCCGATGGGCTTTCTGGCACGGCAGCTGCCGGCCGAGACACCCAGCCTGATGCGCGGGATCTGACGGAGCGCAGCAGGCACAGTTTGAACCTCCTGCCGGTCATGCCTCGGGATCGCGTTGATCGATCCGCCACTTGGAGCTCGAGGGCATGATCAAGGGGATCACCGAGAGGATCACCAGCACCATCAAGGTCGCAAGAGCCGCTGTGGCTTCCAGACCCAATCCTGCGACCACGCCGATCCCGGCTGTTGCCAAGATCCTCGCCGCTGTCGTCAGGCCTTCGATCTGGTGCTGTGAGGCTCGGACAATGATGGCGCCCGCGCCCAGAAAGCCGATCCCTTGGACGATGCCCTGCAGCACACGGGACATGTCGGAAAGCGGCATTCCACTCAGTGTGGGCCTATGACGAACAGCGCCGCGCCCACCGCAACGCGCATATCGGTCCGCATTCCTGCACTCTTGGCCTTCAACTCACGCTCGTTGCCAAGAATTCCGCCGAGGATCGAAGCGAGCCCGAGGCGCAGTATGATCCGCGTCAGGGTTGAAATCTCCGGGGATGTCGGCAAATTCGCTTGCGATGGTCGCCCAGATTTCCTGCGTCAATTTATGATCTTCCTTCAGACAACTGCTGGCGCCTCACTATTCAGCGCTCGATGGCAACGCCATAGGGGTCCTTAACTTCACGACACCTTTGCGGGTGTGGGGGTCAATTCTGAAGGCCTCTGGCGCCGTGGCCGCACACGGGGCCAATTCGCCACTCGCAAGCTGACATCTGAGAAGTGCCGCCTTCGCCTCTCCCACCTCTCAGGGATCGGCGTCATCGGGGCGGGACAGTCATGAGCGGGGTTCGCGCGAAAGGCCTTCCATCGCAATCCCTGCAGTGAATCCATGGAGCAGGGTCGACAGAAGAATAGCAAAGCTCACCAGAGCCCAGAGCGGTTCTTCGTCCCAAAACTCGATTTTTCCAGAAGCATAGGCAAGATAGTAAATCGAACCCACGCCGCGCACGCCGTAGATCGCCACCACCCAGCGGTCGCGACCCCGGAGCTGCGATCCCGCGAGAGACAGCCATCCCACCGCTGGCCGCAGCACGAAAATCAGTGCGACAGCGATTGCTGCGCCAGCGAGTGTCAGACCGGTCAGCAACGTCGGCAGCACTGCACCCAACGCCACAAGTAGCACCGCCGTCAGCGAATGTTCCAGAGCCAGGGTGAAGTCGTGCAGGCGCCGGTGGAATGTGTGGCGGGGCTCAACCCGACGGAGCACGAGGCCCATCACCGCGACCGCGATGAAGCCATAGCCCTCGGCCAGCTCGGTGGTGCCGTAACACAAAAGGACCCCGGCAAGTGCCACCACCCCGGACGCTGTGTCGGCCAGCGTTGCGCCACGAGGCAGCACGAACAGCACCTGGCCCAGTGCCCAGCCTCCCGCCGCTCCTATCGCGGCGCCTGCCGTAATGCGCCAGAAACCGTCCTGCGCGAGCCAACTGAGCCCCCAATTGCCCACTGCCAGACCCTGCGCGGCCACCGTGAGGCCGAGATAGACGAAGGGAAAGGCAAGCCCATCATTCAACGCAGCCTCGGTTGTCAGTGCAAAGCGGACCGTATGCTCGCCGCCTTCAAGCGGTGGGCCAACCTGAACGTCGCCAGCCAGAACAGGGTCGGTCGGGGCCAACACGGCGCCCAACAGGATCGCGCCGGCCACCGTCATACCGGCGATGACATGACCCATGGCAGCGACGGAAAGGATCGTCAGGGGCATGGCGATTGCGAGGAGGCGGATCGTCGGTTTCCAACGCGTGAAGCTTGACAGGTTGTCGATCCTCAGGCCGGTTCCGAAGAGGGCGATGATGACAGTGATCTCTGCCAGGATCTCCCAAGGGTAAGGGATGATGCGTGGGTCCGGCACGTCCGGCACACCTGGCACCACGGCAAAGGCTAGCATGCCGAGCAGGATGAGCAGGCCCGAGGCCGCCGGTTCCCGCCGACTGACCCACCGCGGCAGCCAATACGAAAGGATGATGGCACCACCTACGGCTGCCAATGCTAGGTGGTAGCCGGAGAAGCTGAAGAACGGCTCGGCGTTCATACGGAAGGCCTTATGTGGACGGGGTGTCGAAGCTCTGTTGCTCTTGATCGTATACTTGCGCCCTCACAGTTGAACACCAGCGATTGAGGGTAAGGCTTGTGCCCTGTAAGCGTCCGGCCTGACCGCCCTGCCGCGTGGTGAAAGAGGCGGATAGTGTCCACCATTGATAGTGGACACTATGGTGATGGCGTGGCGCGTCGGACGAAGCGACTTTGGACGGATGAGGAGAAGCGTTCGATCTGTTTCCAGACGGCGGCGCCGGGCGTTTCCGTGGCTCAGGTGGCGCGGCGCTACGCGGTGAACGCGAACCTGATCTTCAAGTGGCTGCGCGATCCCCGTTATGCGCCGGACCCCACCTCGGTTGCGCCCCCAGCAGAGGAGGCGCGGTTTCTGCCCGTAGAGATCGTCGCGGAGACCAGGTCTACTCCGGCGGCACCTGCCGCCGAGAACCACATCGAGATCGAGCTGGCGGGCGGTCACCGGATGCGGATCAGCGGCAGCTATGATCCTGAGGCGCTGGCGCGGCTGATCCGGGGACTTTCGGCGTGATCCCGGTTCCGGCCAACACGCGGGTCTGGCTGGCTGCCGGGGTCACCGACATGCGCAAGGGCTTTGCTTCCTTGGCGGCGCAGGCCGAGGCGGTGCTGAAGCAGGATCCTTTCGGCGGGCATCTCTTCGTCTTCCGCGGCCGTCGCGGTGATCTGGTGAAGGTCATCTGGTGGGATGGCCAGGGGGCCTGCATGTTCATGAAGCGGCTGGAGCGGGGCCGGTTCGTCTGGCCCTCGGCCAAGGAGGGAAGGTGGCGCTGACACCGGCGCAGTTGTCGATGCTCCTGGAAGGGATCGACTGGCGTGCCCCGGAGCGAACGTGGCGGCCCTTGGCAGCGGGATAATCAGGGGGGGGCCACAAGAGAATGATTCCCATAAGGAATCCCGTGGGATAAACTCCTTGCATGCTCGATCAGACCCTGACCCTGCCGGAAGATCCCGAGGAGTTGCGCAGCTTCACCGCGCGGCTTCTGGCCGAGGTGAAGGCGCAGGCGATCCTGATCGAGAAGCTGCGGCACCAACTGGCCGGGCACCGGGCACACCGGTTCGGCGCGTCCTCGGAGACGGCAGAACAGCTTCAGTTGGCTCTTGAGGCCAGCGAGATCGCGGCCGCCGCGATGACGGCGCGGATGCGTCTGCCGGACATCGAGGAGAAGGGCAAACCCAAGCGCCGTCCGATCCCGGATCATATCCCCCGGATGGAGGTGGAACTGATGCCCGGCGCCGATGCCTGTGCCGATTGCGGCGGTCGCCTGCGCCGGATCGGCGAGGACGTCACGGAAGAGCTGGAGTATGTTCCTGGGCGCTTCATCGTGAACCGGATTGTCCGCCCCCGGCTGACCTGCGCTTGCTGCGAACGCTTCGTCCAGGCCCCGCTGCCGTCGCGCCCGATCGAGCGCGGTCGCCCCGGGCCGGGTCTGCTGGCCCATGTGCTGGTCAGCAAGTATGCCGACCATCTCCCCCTCTATCGCCAGAGCCAGATCTTCGGCCGCGAAGGGCTCGATCTCGACCGATCGACCCTGGCCGACTGGGTCGGCAAGACCACCACCCTTCTGGAGCCACTGGCCGAGGCCATCGGGCGCCATGTCCTGTCGGCCGAGGCGATCTTCGCCGACGATACGCCGGTGCGGATGCTGGCGCCCGGCACCGGCAAGACCCAGACGGCCCGGCTCTGGACCTATGCCCGCGATGAGCGCCCATGGGATGGCGATGCTCCGCCTGCCGCATGGTATCGCTTCTCGGGCGACCGCAAGGGTCAGCACCCCAAGGATCATCTGGCCCGTTTCCGCGGCTGGATGCATGCCGACGGCTATGCCGGGTTCGAGGATCTCTACCGTTCCGGCGCCATCCGCGAGGTCGCCTGCATGGCCCATGTCAGGCGCAAGTTCGTGGACATCCACCGATCGCAAGGTTCGCCGATCGCTGAGGAGGCCATCGGCCGCATCGCCCGGCTCTATGCCGTCGAGAAGGAAGCCCGAGGTTCGCCACCGGACCGCCGCGCCGAACTCCGTAAGGCACATGCCGCCCCGGTCTTCGATGACCTGGAAGTCTGGCTGGCCATGCAACTCACCACGATCTCGGGGAAATCCCCGCTAGCGGCCGCCATCCGATACGCCCTCACCAGGATGGAACGCCTGCGCCCCTACCTCGACAACGGCATCCTCGAGCTCGACAACAACGCCGCCGAACGCGGCATGCGCGCCATCGCCCTCGGGCGGAAAAACTACCTATTCGTCGGTTCCGAGGCAGGTGGAAAGGCCGCCGCCATCGCCTACACCCTGATCGAAACAGCCAAGCTCAACGCCATCGATCCCCATGCCTGGCTCGCCGACACCCTGGCCCGTATCCCTGATTACAAGATCACAAAGGTCGATGACCTGCTGCCTTGGAAATGGCGCGGGTAGCGGTCAGGCCGGACGCTTACTGTGCCCTATGTTCAGGGACATCCTCTATGGCGAAATTTGGAAGCTGATCACCCCACCACGGCGTCAACAATGCACCTCGTTCACACATCAGAGAAAATATAACTACATGAGAAATGCCCGCAGACTGGAAGGCATCACCGAACGGCGGGCCGGAATCGCGACCATACAATCGGCGCGTTGAACTGGCGCAGAAGACTCGGGGCTGCGGTCAGCGATGCGCCAGATAGTCTGCCGAAACGTAGCCTGAAACACTTGGCCTGCCGGCGAGCGAGACTTTGCACCAGACTTTGCCGTTGTTTGTGACGCAGTTCTCGCGCGTCAGGCGCGTGTCATTTGGCAAGCCGACGATAATCTTGTGGTTCAGACCAGGCCCTTCCCGCAGTTTCAAGAGATCGTCTGATCCGACGCCCTTGACCACCGCCCCCGAGCCGACTGCGCATCCGGCGAGGGCCATGAGAGTGATAAAAACCGCAAATCGAGTTCGCATGGTCTGAGGTGCTCCCCATTGCTTGGACAGTATCTGGCGCTTTTTAAGCTCTGATTTGCTCCTGCTGATCGGGTTGGGTTGCTTCGATTTGCAGTGAGTAGACCACTGCTGGTGGTCGGCCGCCAAGGGCTTTGTGCGGGCGGCGGTGATTGTAAAACTCGATCCATTTGCGGACGCCGGCGCGGGCGTGGGACCCGGTCTCCCAGGCATGCAGATAGACGCACTCGTATTTTAGCGTGCGCCAGAGGCGTTCAATAAAGATGTTGTCCAGGTAGCGCCCCTTGCCATCCATCGAGATGCGGATACCCGACCGGCGCAAGCGGTCTATCCAAGCAAACGACGTGAACTGAGATCCTTGATCGCTGTTCATGATGTCCGGCGGTCCGAACCGATAGATAGCCTCGTTCAGCGCCTCGACGCAGAAGTCGGCGTCCAGCGTGTTCGAGATCCGCCAGGACAGCACCATCCGGGTGTGCCAGTCCATGATCGCCACCAGATAGAGAAAGCCGCGGCGCATTGGCAGGTAGGTGATATCCACGCACCAGACCTGGTTTGGTCTGCCCACACGCAGCCCGCGCAGCAGATAAGGATAGGTCTTGTGCCCCCTTCGCCGGCCTGCTGGTGCTGGGCTTCTGATAGATTGGCATCAGCCCCATCAGGCGCATGAGCCGGCGGATGCGCTTTTCGTTCACGGCATGACCCTGATTGCGCAGGTGCCACGTCATCTAGCGAACGCCGAAGAACGGCGTTTCAAGGAACTGTCCATCGATCAACCGCATCAGCGCCAAGTTCTGCTCCGTCTCACCCTGGGGTGCGTAGTAGAACGACGACCGCGGAATCGACAGCAGCGCGCATTGCTGACCGATCGACAGGTCCGGATGGTCGCGCTCGATCATGCCGCGCCTCACGTCCCGCCCCAGGGCTTGAGCTTTCTTTCCAAAAAAGAATTGGCCACCGCCAGCTCCCCGATCTTGGCGTGCAGGTCCCGGACCTGATCTTCATCAATTACCGGTGCCTTGCGGCTGCCGCGCTCGAAAACACCGGACGCGCCATCCAACAGCGCGCGCTTCCATTGATTGATCATTGTCGGATGCACGCCGAACCGGCTCGCCAGTTCCGACACGGTTTCTTCGCCTTTCAGCGCCTCAAGTGCCACCTTGGCCTTAAATGCAGGCGCATGCTGCTTTCGTTTCGTCATCATCGATCTCCTTTGTGGCGAAGATCAGCAGACAGAAAATTCGAGCTTACGTCAGTGTCCAGTTTCCGGGGAGCACCTCATGCCGCCGCCGCGCATTATCCTGCACAGCGTGGGAGTTGAGATGCCGCTCTGCCGGGCAAGGGTGGAACGGGTCAACTCGAGGCGCTGCATCTGCGCGGCAAATGTGGGTCAAGGGCACGGCGGGAGCGGCAGAAAGAAATCATTACAAACATAGAAAATATGAGCCACTCGGGAAGCAGGTGGGTGAAACCGCGTCTGCCTCACTTCCGATGCGAGTTGGACTGACCCCGCAGAATCCGCTCCCGGGCGGCAAGCGCCCCAAACAGACCCGCCTGACGAGTTGGTGCCGCTCAGGGAGTGCTCAACTATTATGTCTATCCGCCCCGCCAACGACCAGCGACTGTTTGGAGCGTCGACGCGCATTCTAAGCCTATAGCGATAGCGAATTCACTCGTTCAAAGCCGACTATGCAGTTGTTAATTTTGAGAAACAAAGCGCACAGGTGCACGGGTTTGGATTTTTGACGAGAAAATGGCGAACCTGACGCAGGGCGCAGGCGTTTCAAGAACCACCGTTTCGGCTGACACTTGTGGGGGTGCTGCAAAGCCTCGATGCTGTCTTCAGCGGCACATGACACGAGGCGCCACCGCGCGGAACGAGCTGGGCCACAAGACGTTTTATGGAGTGGCTGACAACACGTTCTCGGCTTTTCCGTCGCCCGACGGTGCGCGGCATCGCCGAACCCCGAGCATTACGACACCAGAGGAGCCGTATCATGGCCGAAGAAATCGTCGCACTGGAAAATGTTTTTTGGAATATCCGGGGCGATTTGCGGATCGGGGGCGTGCTCAACGTCGGCACCCAGTGCTCTCTGGTGAAACTGGGCGACGGGCGCTTCGTCTTTCTCGACAGCTACACGCTCAAGGGCGACATCCGCGAGCGCATCATGGCCCTGACCGACGACGGCCTCGCGGTGGAAGCGGTGCTGAACGTCCACCCCTTCCACACGCTGCATTGTGCGCAGATGGCCGAGGACTTTCCGGCGGCGACCTTCTACGGCTCGACCCGTCACCGCAAGCAGGTTCCGCAGGTCGCATGGGCCGCCGATACGGTGGAGAGCGATGCGGTCACGGCGCGCTATCCGGAACTCGCCTTCTCGCTGCCGGACGGGATCGACTACATCTCGGACGACGAGAGCGTCCACGCCGGATCTCTGCTGGTGTTCCATGCCGCCAGCGGGGCGCTGCATGTCGACGACACCTTCAATGTCCTGCCGCTCCCGGACATTGCCCGCAAGCTGCTGCGCATCCCGCGCATCGCGTTCCATCCCAAGCTGAAAGACGCGCTGCTGGACGAACCTGATGCCGGCGCGCGGTTCTGTGACTGGGCGGGCCGTATCGCCACGGAATGGTCGGACACACGAACGCTCTGCGCCGCCCATTCCGCGATCAGCCGGTTCGAGGATGGCGCGTTTTCGGCCGCACTGCGCGCCACGGTCGCGAAGGCGCGGCCCGGACTGACAGGGTCAAAAGCATGAGTGCGCCGTCCTGGCCCACCGCGCGACTGTCCCGCGACGCGCTCGCCATCCAGTTCGGAGCCGCCCAAGCCGACCTCATCGGATGGTCGCTCAACACCGGTGATCCGCTTGCCGATCCGGTCGCAAGGCGCATCGCCGAGGGCGACCGGGAACTGGCCGCGGGCCTCGAGCGGGGGCTGCGCGATGGTCTTGCGGCGCTGGAACGGCCCGACCCGGACCTTGCGCCTTTGCTGGAGGACCTCGAACAGGCGGCCGCCGGGGTGGATGACGGTCTTCTGGCGGACGGTGCGGAAGGCTTCTGGACGATGGCGCCCGCCGTTCATGTCATATCCCTCAGCGTCGGTTCGCTTATCCGTGTCTATGAATCGCCGTCCATTGCGGCGGTCCTGTCGGGCACGGGGCGGCTTGTTGACCGGGCCGATGCGCGCCTGCGCGAGACAGCGAAATGGCTGGGCGAGGCGATGCTGCCGGGCGCGCTGCGCATCGGCGCGCCCGGCTATCTCGCGACGGTCGGTGTGCGCATGTTGCACGCGAAGGTGCGCCATTATGCAGCCAAGGGGGGTTACGACGCCGCACCCTATGGCGTCCCGATCAATTAGGACGATCTCGGTCGCGTCTGGATTGATTTCACGCATACATCATGGCATGCCGAAGCGGCCCGGGGTTACACGCTGGCGAGCCATGAGCTCGTCCGCATGTATCGTCTATGGGCCACCAGTGGCGGCTTCCATGGCGAACTCTTGTCATCCAGCCCGTCGATCCGGGTCTGGCCCTTCTTCACCCGTTCGGGCTCGAAGCTGCTGTCGCGGTCGGGGGGCACCGCCACCGGCATCTCTCGGTCCTGCCCCTTCAGCACCTTGGTCGAGGTGCCGTTCCGGCGATTGCCCTGGCCCGGAGGAACCTCCTTGCCCTCATCACAGCCCAGATGCGCGGTCAGCTCGGCACCCAGCATCCGTTCCATGAGCTTGATCTTCAGCTCTTTCATCAGCCCGGCTTCGCCGAGCAGGTCCTCAGGACGCTCCACGCCTTTCAGCAGTTCGTCCAGCAGTTCCTTGGAGATCGTCATGCATGCTTCCTTTCGGAGAGGCATGGACCGGATCACTCATACACAGGAGATCTGACACTCTCCCAGCACTGGGACGCGGTCGACGAGGCCGCGGACGAATCCTTTCCGGCCGGTGACCCACCGGGCAACTACTGACCAGCGGTTCGATCCAACGGTTTGAGGCGGCAATCGGTTTACTTCGGAAGGCCAGCCTCATCCCATGACCCGGCCCTCGGCCGTCAGCCCCGCTGCGCGCCTGCGAAGTCGGCAAAGCCAGCGAGGAACGCGGCCAGGCGGATGCGCGTCTGCTCGTCTGTCAGCCGGCCTTTGGCATCGAAGACGCTGCCGGCCCGGGACACCATCACGCGGCCTTCGAACCAGGGTCGCGTGCCCAAGGTTCTTAGCACGCTCAGCCACGCGTCCTGAGACAGGATCGTGCCGAAGCCGCCGGGCGAGGCGCCGAGAAGGGCAACCGGTTTTCCTCCGAAGACCCGGCCGATGTCAGAGGCCGGCCGGCTTGCCCAGTCGATTGCATTCTTGAACACGCCCGGCATCGAGTTGTTGTATTCGGGGGTAAAGAGAAGCAGGCCCGCAGCGCCTGCAATCTGCTCCTTCAGCTCTTGCACCGCAGACGGGATGCCGGAAGCCGTCTCGTCGTCGCCGTTGTAAAGCGGAATCTCGGCGATGCTGCCCGAGACCAGTTCGGTTCCCTCTGGCATCAACTCCTGCGCTGCGCGCAGCAGCGCGGTGTTGAAGGACGCCTGCCGCAGGCTTCCCGATATTCCCAGAATTCGAACCATCATGACCCACCATGGCTTTTGCGAGAGCGATGGGCGATTCTTGCATATCGTTTTTGGCTTCGCCACCAGAACCGAATGGCTCTGCCAATCGTTGCTGTGACCCATGTCCAAGAAGCCGGACCAAGGATGAGGCCCAGCAGGGTGGGTGGGGGCCGCAAAAGCAAGTCACACCCTCCGCTCGTGACTGCTTCCAGACCGAGACAGAGAGAAGGGAATTCATTGTGAGCGAACAACCGGATCGCGTGACCGACGCGGCGAGCCTGCGTCAGGCCATTGAACAGAACCGCAAGAATATCGAAATCGACGGGATCATCAGCAATCTCGACGGTTTCCGCTTATCGCCGGGCACCCGTCTTCGCGGTGTCAGCGAGAACGCCGAGTTGCGGTTCAAGCAGGGTCAGCCGGGATTGATGCTCAGTTCGGACAGTCAGGTCGCAGATGTCAGGCTGGTGACCGACGAGACGCAGATCGCCATCGGTCTGGCGGACGACACTGCGAATCTTGGCACGCTGACGCTCTGCAACATCCGAACCGTTGGCCGCTTTCACCTTGAGGCGGCGCAGGCGCAGCAGGGGAACCTCAAGCTGCGGGACATCCATGTCGAACGGGCTGACGCGCGTATCGCCGCGCATCGTCCTGCAGGCTTCGGGGTCGAGGTGCTGCTGGGCGGGCTGACGATACTCAACGCATCGAAAGATCCATCAAGCCGCTGGACCCTTGATGCCCGCACCCTGTCGGGCGGCAGCGAGGATCAGCCATTGCGGGGAAGCGGCGTGTTCATCTTTGGCGGCGCCTTCATCCCGACCGATGCGGACATGGCCCAAGCCCCCGCGCCGACCCAGGCCGGAGGCGGCATTTTGCTCAAGCATCTGACGACGGGCGAGGTTCATTCCGATGGTGGCATACCGGCGGGTATCGGCAATCTGATAACCGGCGGCGTGTTCGTGGGCTCCGGCGTTGTCGCCGATGAGGTGGTGAACGAGGGGCCGGTGACGACCTATGGCGCCAATGACATGGTGCTGGACAATTGGGGCGAGGTGAAACGCTGGACGGCGAAAGCGCCGATCACCTCGCATGGCAACAGTGGCATCGGCTTTGTGAACTTCGGCAGGATCGGCGATCTCGCGGTGGATGCGTCCATCGAGACCAACGGCCTCGGCGCGCGGGGGTTCAACCTCTATGACGGTTCTCTTGAAACCGCCACGTTCCAGAGCATCACCACACATGGCGATGGCGCCATTGGCGTCCAGATTTCGAAGCCCTTCGGCACCATCACGGTCACCGGCGAGATCCGCACCACAGGGGGCGAGGGCGATAGCCTGGTTCGCGGAAAGGTGGTTCGTCTTAAGGCCCATGCCGTGAGTCTGAAGCCGGGAGCGGAGGGCGAGGCGCTGACTGTGGCCGGCCGCGCCGTCGCCGAGGATGACGCGGTGCCGGATCTCGATTTCGAGGCAGCCGCAACCGTGATTGGACGGCTGGAGATCGCGGGGAAACGTCTCGTCTGAGGGCAGGGGAGGTGGGGGAAGTGTTGGTCTGCTGCCGAGCCGAGCCGGCTGCTGCGCCATAGACCATGCCAGTAACTGCAACGAACTCTCTCAGATTGTTGCACTTATCGTGAACTGTCAGCTGCGTTATCTTGTTGCGGTATCGGGATCGAACAGGAGAGGGACCCGTCGTTTTACACGCCGCCGCCTCGCCGGATCAGATGCTGAGGGCCGCAGTCGGGACGCGTCCGCATCCCCTCTGCATCATCGAAGCCGTTTTGACACAAATGCGTGAACTCTGAAGGAGTTGAGATGACCACTCGGAGAACCTTCCTGGGAACCGCTGCGACCGCCATCGGCACAATGCCCTTTGCCGGCGCCGCCTTGGCCCAGACCTCAGCCTCGACCGAAGAGATCGCTGCCCCCGTGCCGGACGCAGCCGCACCGGTCACGTCAAGCTATGGCGCCTCGACCGCCAACACCGAACTGAACGTCATCAGCCTGCCGGCGCTGAAGGAACCGTTCAAGGAGGCTGTCCCCGAGGCGGGCTATGTCTTCGTCACCGGGGCCAAGGGCGACGAATGGACCCTGCGCGAGAACCGGCGCGCGATGGAGGACTTTCGCATCGTCACCCACCGCCTGACCGGTGTGAGCGCGGACCAGCTCGACCTCTCGGTCGAGATCCTCGGCCAGCGCATGCCGTTCCCGTTCTTTGTCGCGCCGATGGGCGCGCACCAGATGACGCATGAGGAAGGCGAGGTCGCCACCGCCCGGGGCGCAGGCATGGCCGGGGCGCTGTATTGCTCATCCGGGGCCTCGAACCGGACGCTCGAGGAGATCGCGCAGGCCACGACCGGTCCCAAGTGGTTCCAGCTTTACTTCAACCAGGACGAGGCGGTGACGAAGTCTCTGCTGCGGCGGGCGAAGGATGCCGGTTATTCCGCGATCGTGCTGACCGCCGACGCGCTTGGGCCGGGGACGCCCGACCGCTTCCGCGCCATGGGGATGCCGTTCCGGTCCGACATGAGTTTCGGCAATCACGATCCGGCCAAGGGCGGCAGCGGCGATTTCTTTGCGCAAAAGGTCGATCTGACCCCGGACGACATTCGGATGATCAAGGACGAGACCGGCCTGCCGGTGATCGTCAAGGGCATCCTGCGGGCCGAGGATGTCGATCCGATCATCTCGGGCGGGGCCGACGCGATCCAGGTCTCGAACCATGGCGGGCGTCAGATCGACGGCGTTCCCGGTGCGATCAGCGTGCTGCCGCTCGTCGTGCGGGCGGTGGACGGGCGCGTGCCGGTCATCATGGACAGCGGCATCAGGCGCGGCATCGACGTGATCCGCGCGCTGGCGATGGGCGCCGACTGCGTCGCCGTCGGCCGCCCGGTGATGTATGGCCTGGGCGTGGGCGGCGCGCCGGGTGTAAAATCCGTGCTCGAGGCGCTGGCGGCAGAACTGCGGTCCGACATGCTGCTGACCGGCGCCCGCTCGGTGGCCGAACTTGATCCGTCCTATATCTCTGTGACCGGGCCGAGCGCCGAGATGCAGGAGGGCTGAGCCAGACGCTGCTGCGCAGCCGTGGCCGTGAACGCGGAATCGCCGAGGTTGCCGGTTTGCATCGCAAGGTCGAAGCTGATGATGTTCCGGGCGCCGAGGTGCCTGTCAGCTTCGGCCGTCTGAACTCACACTAGCCAACTTGCAGAGCAGCGATGAACGCCGCGGCGTGAGACCGCCTTTCCGTGTTGCGACGGGGCAGGGGCCTGCGGCCGCTGCGGACCAGCGTCGTTTCCGCAGCCCGACCTACCGACGTTAAGGCCGGGGGCCTGCCCTTAACCGAAACCGAACGGAGAGACCGATGGAAAACGACATCGAGATAACGCTTGAAGAAACCGACGCCAAAGGCCGCTATCGGGCCATCGTCGACGGCCACGAGGCTGAGATGACCTATTCCCGCGCCGGTGCGACCACCATCATCATCGACCACACCGGCGTCCCGAACGAGCTTCGCGGGCGTGGCGTGGGTCAGGCCCTGGTCCGGCGCGGCGTCGAAGACGCAAGGGCAAAGGGCCTCAAGATCATTCCGCTGTGCCCATTCGCGAAGGCGCAGATCGAGAGGCATCCGGAATGGCAGGACGTGCTTAAAAGATGAGGTCGTGGCGACCGTGTCCCAACCACGCTCACCGCCAGTGTTAAAGGCCGCAAACAGAGCGAGATCCAAGACCTGCTACCATGGAGCTGTGCCGCAGACGTGTGAACGGCACCTAGCTTACGACCCGCCTGCTCTGCAAACAAGTGTCGCTTCCGACAATGTATCTCAATTCTTGTCGGCGAGGGGAACAGGCTGCAGACGGCACGGGCGCCCTACGATGCTGCGCGGGAAGGCAGCGCCTGCGTACGCGCTTTGCTTTGATGCTGGTTTGTCAGTCCAGCTCCGGAGGCGCGGAAGACCTTCTGGGGTCTGGAGGGGCCAGCTCAAGTTCTCATTGCTGCAAATTTTCCAGACGTGCCGTCAGCCCGACAACGACGCCTGTCGGCCGCCACTCAAAGCTGATCGTGCCTCCCAATTGGTCAGTCGCGGTGGCCTGCGCGAGCTCACTGCCAAAGCCGGTCTGAAGGGGCGGCGTAATCATCCGGTCACTGGACTGTTCCGCCCAGGATAGTTCCAGCCTGTCCCCGTTCGAGGTCCAGGTGACAGCGAGGAGGCCATCCGCTTTGCCCAGTGCGCCGTATTTCATCGCATTGGTGGCAAGTTCGTGGAAGATCAGCGCAAGTCCGACAGCAGCATCTTCGCCGAGGGGGATCGGGGGGCCATTTAGAGAAACGCGCTTCTCGTTGCCCTCGCCCAGATGCGGCTGGAGAATGTCCTGGATCAGCGTGCGCAGCGAGGTCGGCTGACCGCTTCCTGCCTCGCCTCCTACGGCGGACCGGATCAGGTCATGCGCCTTCGCCAGCGCGCGCAGGCGTCCCCGCAGCGACGTTGCCATGGCGGGAACCGAAGGCGCCGTTTGCGCGGTCATGGAAATCATCCCACCTGCCACGGTGAACAGGTTCTTGATCCGATGATCCATTTCCCGCAGCAAAAGTTGCCGCTTGGCTTCGGCCTCTTTCAGGTCGTTGATGTCCGTGCAGGTGCCGAACCAGCGCGTGATGCTGCCATCGCTGCCGCGGACACAATGGGCGCGGCCGACAACCCAGCGATACCGGCCGGTATGATGTCGCAGCCGGTATTCAATGTGATACGGCTCACCCGTGCGGACCGAGTGCATCCAGGTCTCGCGCGCGCGTTCCTGATCGTCTGGGTGAAACATCACCTTCCAGCCCGTGCCATCCGTGTCGCCCTGGGCGACCCCGGTGAAGTCATACCAGCGGCTGTTGAAGTAATCATGATCGCCATTGGGCAGCGCAGACCAGATCATCTGGTCAATCGAGTTGACGATGGCCTCGTATTTCGCTTCGCTCTCGCGCAGGGCAGCTTCGACCCGGACAGCGTCGGTCACATCCGTTGCCTGGATGAAGACGCCCTCTCTGACTCCACCCGGGTCGGCAAGCGGCTGATACACAAAATCGACGATACGGTGCCGCTGCCCGTTTGACGGCCCGCCAAACATGACCTCGACCTCGCGGCCCACATGCGCCCGACCGGTTGAGAATACCTCGTTCAGCAAGTCCAGAAACCCCTGCGCAACCAGTTCGGGGAATGCTTCGACCACCGTCTGTCCTTCGAGATCGCTTTTACCGACCAATTCGGTGAAGGCCGGATTGACGACCTCGATCCTGTGTGATGGTCCGCGCAGAATAGCGGCAGCGGTTGGGGCGCGCGCGAACATGCTGCCCAATCGTTTGATCTCCGACTGTGTCTGGGCGCGCGCCAGCACCTCCTGGGTTGTCTCGTGACCCTGGTTGAAGACGCCGAGAACGGTGCCATCATTGGCGCAGATCGGGGTGAAACTGTAATTCCAGTAGGTTTCCTGCGGCGCCCCGTTCCGCACCATCGGCAGCATTTGATCGACCGCAGAAAAGCCCTCGCCGGACTGCATGACGCGGGTAAGCTGCGGCCCCACCACCGCCCAGATGTCAGACCACACCTCGATTGCCGGGCGGCCCAGGGCAGCGGGATGGCGGTCACCCGGTATGGGTGACCAAGCATCGTTGTAGAGAAGGCAAAAATCCTCTCCCCAGTAGATCGCGGTGGGAAAGTTCGACTTCAGACAAAGCGAGATCGCTGCCCGCAAGGGTTGGGGCCATGTGTCAGGCTCACCCAGCGGCGTGGCTGCCCAGTCATGCGCCCGAATCCGCTCGCCCATGTCTCCACCACCCGAAAGAAAGCCGGGCGCCCTGCCGCCAAGATCCAGTCCCACTTCGCGCTCTTTCCATGATGTTTGAATTTCCAGCCGCGTGCGAACCGCGGACCTCAGCCCGATGAAGCACGCCGGCCAGGAATTATCAAAGTAAAATACGCGGTCCGCCCCAAGGAGCAGTCGTCTGGCGAGGTTTTTGTCCGGAATGAGCCGTGAGCAGGGGACAGAGGGACTACTGCCGGGAAATGTGCGGAACGCATCTGCCGCGCTCCACGTTCTTCTGCAGTGGATTGCTGAGTGATGGGAAGCGCAATGTCAGATGACCGGGAAGCCGGATCTCTTCCCATCATGGAGGAATCCGTTTCGATCTCGACGCAAAAGGTCGAGAGCGGCTCGGTCCGGGTCTCGACCCGGACCGAGATGATTGACCACCTCGTGCCGGTCGATCTTTCCTCTGTCGAGGTCCAGGTTGACCGCGTGCCGGTCGATCGCAAGGTCGACTCCGTGCCGGAGATCGTCACCAAGGGAGATGTGACGATCATTCCCGTCGTTGAAGAACGCATTGTGGTGACGCGCGAACTGTATCTGCGAGAGGAGATCCATGTTCGCCGCATCGCCCAGACCCAGCACGTCGATGTCAAGGCGACGACGCGTCGCCAGACCGCTCATATCGATCGCGTCCCCGCCGATTCAACTTCCGAAAAGGATGACCAAGATGACCTATGATAACCAAACTGGCACCCGCCAGACGTCCTATCTCTCCGCCATGTTCGACAGTGCCGCCGAAGCGCAGCGCGCCGTGGACCGACTGGTCGACGCCGGCATCCCGATGACCAATATCCGTCAGGTCGCTCACGCGGATTCAGCTGCCAGCGGTGCCATCGCCGTTGATGGCGAGAAGGGCTTCTGGGAAAGCCTCGGCGACTTCTTTTTCCCCGACGAAGATCGCTATGCCTATGCCGAGGGTCTGTCGCGCGGCGGAAGCCTGGTGACGGTCAGCGGCCTCTCCGAAGCGAGCTACGAGACCGCGCTCGTCATTCTTGATGACGAGGGCAGCGTCAACATGGACGAACGGGTGGAAAGCTGGCGCTCGGAAGGTTGGGGTGGCTACGAAGACAGCCCTTATGCCGCCGCCGCCGCCAGCACTGCGCCGACCGGGCAGGCTGGAATGGCGACCGGCGCCGGTGCCAGCGGCCTGCGGGCGTCAGACGACCTGGAAGGGGGAGGACACCGTTCAGGTGGTCGAGGAACGCCTGCGGGTGGGCAAGCGGCAGACCGATCACGGTCGGGTGCGGGTCCACACCTATGTCGTGGAAGAGCCTGTCAGTGAAACGGTAGATCTTCGCGAAGAGCATGTCGAAATCGAGCGTCGCCCCGTCGATCGCGCCGTTGGCGATGCTGACAGGGCGTTCCAGGATCGGACGATCGAAGCGGAGGAATATCGCGAGGAGGCCGTCGTCGAGAAGGAAGCCCGTGTGGTCGAAGAGATCGGGCTGCGCAAGACCAGCGACACCCATCAGGAAACCGTCTCGGACACTGTTCGCCACACCGAGGTCGAGGTCGAGCGCGACGACCGCAGTGATGCTGACCGCGACCGGCTGGACCCCCTCAAGCGGGACGACACTGACCCGAGGGTCTGAACTCGAAGCCTGAAGCTTGAAACTTGTGAAGGCCTCCGCTCCGGGGGGACCTTTTGCTGCCCCTGCCAGGAGGCGAGGCAGGAGTGTTGGTGACGTTGCCCCCCTCTGCCTAATCCAGTTTGAGGTAGACTCTGGCCTAACCGAAAGGACCAGAGATGAAGCGCAGCAGGTTCACCGAGGATCAGATCATCGGCATTCTGAAGGAGCACGAGGCGGGGATTTCCGTTGCCGATCTTTGCCGTAAGCACGGCGTCAGCGATGCGACCGTTTACAAGTGGAAAGCCAAGTATGGCGGCATGGATGTCAGCGAGGCGAAGCGTCTGAAGGCGCTTGAGGATGAGAACGGCAGGCTGAAGAAGCTGCTGGCCGACTCCATGCTCGACAATTCGGCCTTGAAGGATCTGCTCGGAAAAAAGTGGTGACGCCCGCCGCGAAGCGGCAAGCGGTCGCGCATCTAGTGGCAAGTCACGAGATGAGCGAACGGCGGGCGTGCCGGGTGATCGGCTGTTGCCGGATGACCATGCGGTATGAGGTGGTCCGCCAAGACGACCCTGTGCTGCGCGAGCGGCTGAAAGAATTGGCAAAGGTCCGGCGCCGGTTCGGGTATCGTCGGTTGCATGTCTTCCTGCGGCGCGAGGGCCACGAGGTCAACCACAAGCGCCTGTTTCGCATCTACCGCGAAGAGCAGTTGCATGTCCGTCGCCGGGCGGGCGCAAGCGGGCCATGGGCACACGGGCCCGATGGTGCTGCCTTTGCTGCCAAACCAGCGCTGGTCGCTGGACTTCGTGTCAGACCAGCTGACCGATGGCCGCCGGTTCCGGATCATGACCGTGGTCGATGACTGCACGCGGGAATGCTTGGCGCTGATCGCGGACACGTCGCTCTCGGGGGCAAGGGTGGCGCGGGAACTGGCGACGCTGTTCGACACCCGCGGCAAGCCTCAGACGGTGGTCAGTGACAATGGAACCGAGTTCACCTCGAATGCGATCCTCAAATTCGTGGATGACCGCAAGTTTGACTGGCATTACATCGCGCCCGGAAAGCCGACCCAGAATGCCTTCATCGAAAGCTTCAACGGTCGCCTGCGAGACGAACTCTTGAACGAAACGCTGTTCCCGTCCCTGCACCATGCCCGCGCAACGCTGGTCGCCTGGCGCACGGACTACAACACCGAACGCCCCCACTCCCGCCTCAGCTGGCAGACCCCAGCCGAGTTTGCCGAAACCTTCACCCCGCAACGGGGCCTGACGCTGCGCAATCCGCAAAGCTCCGCGCCAGCCCCCGTTGCCCAACCCGCCCAAATGGGCAAAACTCAGTCCCGGAGTCTCGCTCACGCTGGATAAAAGTTGGGGGCAACGTCAATCGGGGTAGGTTTGTATTCCTGGTCAATCGTTGAAAGGTCGTCGTCTGCACCAAGAACGAGAGCGCCCTGCTTCTGGTTCTGACGCTGCTTCTTTGCCTTTGGGACAGGGGTGATCAGATCGGAACGTCGCCGTGCCTCAATGATCCGGTTCGTCGGTTGCCCATCGTCATCCAACTCCCAATGGCGACCAGGGTATTCGTAAGGAGAGTTCAGGATCGGCCGCTCGAAAAACGTCTCGTTCATACCTTTGTACACCCTGCGAAGCTTGAATTTGCGCCGTTGATCAACTCGCCTCGATTAAGAAGCACGATCTGCTGATCCTGGGGCTCGCGCGCTTCGGGAGCAGTATCAAGGCCGAGGCGCTTCAGTGCATAGTAGAGCAACGCTCGCTTCACCCTGATCTTCGCCTTTCCTCCACGCATGCCATAGTCGAGAGCAATGACGTTGGCCTGTGTGTCCGACAGTTCGGGGTGAGGAGCGACCTCCAGCGTGACCTCAGAATGCTAGTCGCGATCTTCGTCGGCCGAAGATTCGGTCTCACGCGACCCGCGGATTTCAAGGATCCGCGATAGAAGGAAGTCCTCGAAGTAAACACCTGTCAGGCAGAACGCTCGCGTGTGCCAACGGGATCCGTCAAACGCGATGGCGTGCGGTGCGATCCAGCGCCAGCGTGGACCCGGAGAGGAGAGCGACTGGCACGTTACTTCGATCGCTTGGTACCGGCGGATGGCGCCCACGACGGAACGAAGCGTTGCCAGATTGACGCCGCGAACCGGCGTCGGGGCGGCAGCGTAGAGCGGCAGGTTGGCGATCCACGAGTCCTCGCGGTCGAGGATCCCGTCCGCGACCGAGCGCACTGGGCCAAGTAGCGACTGGCGTCGGGCTCTAGGAACTGCGGCTTGAATACGGGACTGCGGACATAGGACCGCGCACTCTTGTCGTAGACCATCTTGTCCGGCGCGAAGCCGATGTAGCGGTTCAGGTCGGTGGACGCCTGGTTTACCGAGACCCTGAACTGGTCCATCAGATCGCTGCGGTTCACGTGTCCCTCCCAGAACAGGCGGAACTCTATGAACTCGAGGCGCTGGTCGACGCCCCAGCGAAGTTCTGACCTGTCGCTCTTCATCACGCTCTCTCGGCTCGGGCGATGCGCACGATAACTCTGCGCGCCCATTTACTGGGCCGGAGCCAAGGCTAGCCGAGCCGGGAAGGTGGGGCAGCTGAGGTCGCCGGCGTCGTGTCTCGCCGAGCTTGATTCCTGAAACGGTGATGGGCTTGATCCGCCGCCAGTCGCCCTGTGAGCAACCGGCGACTGCCCAGGATCACGACCTCGATTGTCACCCTTCTTGCGCAGAGCAAAGACAGCCAGGGCGATCATGCCCACACCTGCCGTAGCGAACAGAATCTTGCGCGCCGTCTTGTTGAGAGGCTGTCCAAGCCCGTAAGGTCTGGCGTCCGGCGTGTTGGGCCGCCGGCCTTCGCGGCCAGGAGCGAAGCCATAGGGGCACGCCGGGGCATCAGACAGTTCGACCCGATCTTGGGGTTGCACGATCGGGTGGTCGTTATGCGCCTCACGGAAACGCGCTGCGTTTGGGTAGGCGGGGCGGCGCGCTCGGTTGATCGAGCCCAGCGGCTGGTGCTCG